>NZ_DBHLAR010000008.1:0-233311 GCF_057314075.1 Aggregatibacter sp.
GCACCTCCCTTACAAGGAGGGGGTCACTGGTTCGAGACCGGTATCGCCCACCACTCCACTTTCTATATAATGTTTTCTCTTTCAAAGTTTTCCTGACGTTTATTCTTTTTGCGTAAAGTGATAAAGTACAACCAGTTTTTCAATAGAATAAACGGATTCATTTAATGCAAAAAACAATAAAAAATCAGACCGCACTTTTGATTTCAAACGGTCTATTACGCTTAACCGGGAACATTGTCAAAATCTTAAGCTATCCTTTCCACGCCCTTTTTCCCAAAAAGCGCTTTACGATTCCCGAATTCAGTCCGGCAAAACGCCAATCCGGCAAACCAAGCAAAATTAATCGCGTGATTTGGCAAACCAACTACAGTAATAAAGTGACGTTGCCAATTTACTGCAACTATTTGGTCAACCGTTTATTTTCGTTAAGTTACGATTATCGCTATGTCAGCACAGAAGCGCGTAGCGACTATATTGAAAAATATGCCGACTCTCGTATTTTTGCTGCGTATAGCCAACTTACAGATGGTGCCGCACAAGCAGATTTTTGGCGTTTATTCACACTCTATCAAGACGGCGGCATTTATATGGATATTGATGGTCATCTTGTCGGCTGCTTAGATACGATGATTGACCCGGAAGATGACGAAGTCCTCATCACCCGTCGCGGGCGTTACACCAATTTTTTCTTAGCCAGCCGCAAAGGCAACCCATTTTTAAAGGAAACGTTGGATATTATTGTGGACAATATTGAAAATCGTCGCGTTGACGGTGGCGTATTTGTTCTTACCGGCCCGGAAACGTTAAACAAAGCCTTAGAAAACAAAGAGGTAAATACGCGCCGCGATAAATTTACTTGCGCTCAAGGCACGTTCGCTAACGAGTATTTTCAATATATGGATAAAAAACGTGGCAAGTGGATCCACGCAAAAAACGAAGATTTATTAAAATAACGGTCAATGACACAAAAAGTGCGGTCACAAAAAGCCAATTTTTTGTTGATCGCCTTTTTTGTTTCTGTGCTATATTTTTTAACCAATTTTACTAATCAAAATCAGAGGATTCTATGGCACTTTGGGGTGGACGCTTTACGCAGGCGGCGGATAAGCGTTTTAAAAATTTTAACGATTCATTACGCTTTGACTATCGCCTTGCCGAGCAAGATATCGAAGGCTCTATCGGCTGGTCGAAAGCCTTGGTTTCCGTCAATATTTTAAGCGTACAAGAACAGCAACAATTAGAACAAGCGCTGAACGAATTATTGATTGAAGTTCGGTCAAATCCGCAAGCAATTTTGCAAGATGATGCGGAAGACATTCACAGTTGGGTAGAAAGTAAACTGATCGACAAAGTGGGCAATTTAGGTAAAAAACTGCACACCGGTCGCAGCCGTAACGATCAAGTGGCGCTCGACATCAAAATGTGGTGTAAAGCGCGAGTGGCGGAATTACAACATTCCCTTCGCGAATTACAACGCAAATTAGTGCTCACCGCAGAAAATAACCAAGATGCCGTGATGCCGGGCTACACCCACCTGCAACGCGCTCAACCGATTACCTTTGCCCATTGGTGCATGGCTTACGTGGAAATGTTGGATCGCGATTATTCCCGTTTAACCGATGCTTACCGCCGTATGAACAGCTGTCCGCTAGGCAGTGGCGCCCTTGCTGGCACGGCGTATCCTATCGATCGCGAACAGCTCGCCAAAGATCTCGATTTCGCATTTGCGACCCGTAACAGCTTAGACAGTGTATCAGACCGCGATCATATCGTTGAACTCCTCTCTGCCGCCTCGCTGAGCATGGTGCATTTATCCCGTTTCGCCGAAGATATGATTATTTTCAACAGCGGTGAATCTAACTTTGTGGAACTCTCCGATCGCGTGACATCCGGCTCTTCCCTTATGCCACAGAAGAAAAATCCTGATGCTTGCGAATTAATTCGCGGTAAAGCGGGGCGTGTCATCGGTGCGTTAAATGGCATGTTAATGACATTAAAGGGATTACCGTTGGCGTATAACAAAGATATGCAGGAAGATAAAGAGGGCATTTTCGATGCATTAGACACTTTGCAAGATTGTTTAGACATGGCGTCATTGGTGTTAGACGACATCAAAGTGAACGTAGAGCGCACCCGTGAATCTGCCCTCAAAGGCTACTCCAACGCCACGGAATTAGCCGATTATTTGGTTGCCAAAGGCGTTCCATTCCGCGATTCCCATCATATTGTGGGCGAAACTGTGGTATATGCTATCAAGCAACACAAATCCTTAGAAGACCTGACGATTCCTGAATTTCGCCAATTCTGTGAAAAAGTGTCAGACGATGTATACGACATTCTTTCCTTACAATCTTGCTTAGATAAACGCGCCGCCAAAGGCGGGGTATCACCGTTACGTATCGCGGAAGCCATTGCAGAAGCAAAAACAAGATTCGCCTAACACCTCTTCTAAAGTGCGGTCATAAAAAAGTTTATTTTTATGACCGCACTTTTGCCTTCACTCTCCAAAAATAAATCCAATCTAATAAATAAACTCATTTTTTAAATAAAAAACAAAATAAGTTAAAAAATAAAATAATTTAATTGTTTTTTCGTAAAAATATTTGAAAACATATGATTCCCTATTGCATAGTAATTCTGACTTAGCAATATAGCCAAGCGAAAATAAATAAAGCAAACACCAACATACTATCCACAGGAGAAATTCTTATGTCTCACGCAGTTACCTCCCTTGAAGAATTCTTAGCAAAAGTCAAACAACGTGATGGAAACCAACCGGAATTTTTACAAGCAGTACGTGAAGTCTTTACGTCTATTTGGCCATTCCTTGAGAAAAACCCGAAATACCGTGCTGAAGCGTTGTTGGAACGTTTAGTTGAGCCTGAACGAGCCATCCAATTTAGGGTCGCATGGACAGATGACAAAGGCCAAGTACAAGTCAACCGCGCTTTCCGCATTCAATTCAACAGCGCCATTGGCCCTTTCAAAGGTGGTATGCGTTTTCACCCGTCCGTCAACCAATCCATTTTAAAATTCTTAGGTTTTGAGCAAATTTTCAAAAATGCTTTAACTACATTGCCAATGGGTGGCGCCAAAGGCGGTTCTGACTTTGATCCGAAAGGCAAAAGCGATGCGGAAGTCATGCGTTTCTGCCAAGCCTTAATGACCGAACTTTATCACCACATCGGCCCGGACACAGATGTGCCGGCAGGTGATATTGGTGTCGGTGCCCGCGAAGTGGGTTATTTAACCGGCATGATGAAAAAACTCTCCAATCAAACCGGCTGTGTCTTTACCGGCAAAGGCTTGAGTTTCGGCGGTAGCTTAATTCGTCCGGAAGCCACCGGTTATGGTTTAGTCTATTTCGTGCAAGCTATGCTGGCAGAAAAAGGGCAAGAGCTGAAAGGCAAAACCGTTGCGGTTTCCGGCTCCGGCAACGTAGCGCAATATGCGATTGAAAAAGCCCTGCAACTAGGCGCAAAAGTCATTAGCTGTTCCGACTCATCCGGCACCGTTGTGGATGAAGAAGGTTTCACTCAAGAAAAATTAGCCGCGTTAATGGACATCAAAAATGTCAAACGGGGTCGTGTAAAAGATTATGCCGATCTCTTTGGTTTGAAATATGTTGCCGGCGCACGCCCATGGCATTTAAAAGTGGATATTGCACTCCCATGTGCCACCCAAAACGAATTGGCATTAAGCGATGCACAAGCCTTGATTGCCAATGGCGTGCAAGTGGTGGCAGAAGGTGCCAATATGCCAACGACCATTGACGCCACCAATGCCTTTATTGACGCCGGCGTACTCTTCGGACCAGGCAAAGCAGCAAATGCCGGTGGCGTCGCCACTTCCGGTTTGGAAATGTCGCAAAACGCACAACGCTTAAGTTGGACAAGAGAAGAAGTCGATGCAAAATTGCACCGCATTATGTTAGACATTCATGCTAACTGCAAAAAATACGGTGGCGATGCGCAAGGTAATATCAACTATGTGGTGGGTGCGAATGTCGCCGGTTTTGTTAAAGTGGCTGATGCCATGTTGGCACAAGGCGTGTATTAATTGACATAAAAAACACATCGAAAAACGACCGCACTTTTGAGAGCAACAAAAGTGCGGTCGTTTTTAAGCTAATTTTGTTATGAGACAGCACATTTTGTTCTAAAAATGAGGTCGGTAGAATATTGAAATTAGCGGAGTTATGGTGTTAAATCTGCACTTATTCTATGGTTATTCTACACAAGGGTTAAAACAAATTTATGTGCCAATTATTGGGAATGAACTGCAATACGCCGACGGATATTGTATTTTCATTTGAAGGATTTCGTCATCGTGCCGGACTGACTGATTCCCATTCTGACGGATTTGGTATCGCCTTTTTCGAAGGCAAAGGCGTGCGTATTTTCCGCGATAATAAACCGGGGCACATTTCCCCTATCGCTGATTGCGTAAAACAATACCACATCAAATCCCTCAACGTCATTTCACATATTCGCAAAGCGACGCAGGGCGATGTAAATCTTGAAAATACCCATCCATTTATCCGCGAGATCTGGGGAGAAAATTGGGTGTTTGCCCATAATGGTAACTTAACCGAACTGCCCGACATGAGCGAATCTTTCTGTCAACCTATCGGCAGCACTGATTCAGAAACCGCTTTCTGTTACATGGCTGAACAATTAAAAAATCGCTTTCGCAAAAAACCGACCGAAGAACAGATTTTTCAAGCTGTTCAAGATATCAGCAACAAACTCGCAGAGCATGGTACGTTCAACTTTATCCTGTCTAACGGCGAATGGATGATTGCCCGTTGTTCCACTAATTTGCACTACCTCACCCGTAAAGCCCCATTTGGCAAAGCACAACGTGTTGATGATGATGGTGTCATAGACTTCAATGAACACGCCAAAGCAGGCGATAAAGTCACGATCATTACCACCGTACCGCTTACAAAAGACGAAGTCTGGAAAAAAATGGAAAACGGTGGATTTGTCTTCTTCAAAAATGGGGAAAAAGTGTGGGAAATCATCGGCACGCCGAGAACAGAAGTGATTGATGATGGGACGTTAGGCACGGCTAAAGTAGCCTAACCCGGCTCATACAAAAAGTGCGGTAGAAAAAACAATGATTTTTCCGACCGCACTTTTTTATCTCTTTTCTCTATTCAAACTCCAATTCCACCGCACTTTCACCAAGCAACGTCACAAGTTCAGTCAGCAATTCATCGGTTGGGTTGACCGACCATTGCACGCCCATTTTGACTAAGGCTCTGCCTTGTGGGCTTTGGTAATAAATATGCACCGGCAGGGAATTGCCACTGTAAGGCTGTAAAATCCGTTTAAATTGCTTAATGAATTGTGGTGTAATCTGTTCTTGAGACAGGCAAATCGCAAGGCTTTTCGCATAGCGTGCACGGGCTTCATCAATCGTCATCAAATCTCGCACGGACATACGCAAACCTTGCGAAAAATCGTCAAAACTGACTTGTCCCGACACCACGATCACCGTGTCTTTTTGCAGTTTCTCACCGAATTTCTCCAACGCTTCGCCGAATAAGGTTAAATCTAAACGACCGGAGCGATCATCAATGGTAGCAATGCCGATGTGGTTGCCTTTCTTGGTCACGGCAATGCGAGTATTCACCACCAAACCGCTGGCGGTGCTCATTTGTCCACGATAATTCGGCGTTAATTCTTTTAGGCGCATTGGGCTATAGTGGGACAATTCTTTTAAATAACGACTCACCGGATGGCTACTGAGATACAATCCGAGGGTTTCCCGTTCACCGTCTAAGATGACTTTTTCCGGCCAAGGGGCGATATTGGCATAAGAATGTTCCACTTCCTCGCTAGTTTCCGTCAGCACGCCGAACATATCCGTTTGTCCCAAAGCTTCGTCTTTAGCGTGTTGATCGGAAGCGCGCAAGGCATCTTCCAGATTTTGTTGTAGCGCCGCGCGATGTGGCCCAAGCTTATCGAAAGCACCGGATTTAATCAGGCTTTCAAACGTACGTCGATTGATTTTCTTTAAATCCACGCGAGCACATAAATCAAACAGATTTTTGAAAATACCGTCTTTCTCGCGTGCCTCTACCAACGCTGCAATCGGGCCTTCACCCACACCTTTAATCGCACCGATACCGTACACAATTTCACCGTTTTCATTCACGCTAAAATGATGTTTCCCGGTGTTAATATCCGGTGGTACGACTTTCAAGCCCATGCGCATACATTCATCGTATAAACCGACGATTTTATCGGTGTTATCCATTTCCGAGGTCATGACTGCCGCCATAAATTCCGCCGGATAGTGTGCTTTTAACCACAGGGTTTGGTAAGACACCAAGGCATAAGCCGCAGAGTGCGATTTATTAAAGCCATAGCCTGCAAATTTTTCCACCAAATCGAAGATTTTCATGGCAAGATCGCCGTCCACACCATTTTTGATGGCGCCTTCTTTAAATACGGAACGCTGTTTTGCCATTTCTTCCGGTTTTTTCTTACCCATTGCACGACGCAATAAGTCTGCACCGCCCAACGTATAACCCGCCAACACTTGCGCAATTTGCATGACCTGTTCTTGATACAAAATAATGCCGTAGGTTGGTTCTAAAATCGGTTTTAGGGATTCATGTTGATAGTTCGCATCCGGGTAAGACACTTCTTCCCGCCCGTGTTTACGGTCGATAAAGTTATCCACCATGCCTGATTGCAATGGGCCCGGTCGGAATAACGCCACCAACGCGATAATATCTTCAAAACAGTCCGGCTTAAGGCGCTTAATCAAATCTTTCATACCGCGTGATTCCAACTGGAACACCGCCGTGGTTTCGGCATTGAGCAACACCTCAAAAGATTGATGATCATCCAATGGAATGGCATTGATATTCACCAACGGTTTGCCTTCTTTTTCCATGCGCGCATTAATCATATCCAGAGCCCATTTGATGATGGTTAAGGTGCGCAAACCTAAGAAGTCAAACTTCACCAAACCGGCATATTCCACGTCATTTTTATCGAAGTGGGTCACCGGATGTTTCCCTTCCGAGTCGCAATACAGCGGCGAGAAATCCGTAATTAATGTTGGTGAAATCACCACTCCACCGGCGTGCTTACCGGCATTTCGTGTGACGCCTTCCAGCTTGCGCGCCATATCAATGATGGCGCGGACTTCTTCGTCGGCATCGTAAATTTCTTGCAGTTTTGGCTCGGCTTCAAACGCTTTGGCAAGCGTCATACCGGGATCCGGTGGCACTAATTTAGAAATGCGATCCACAAAACCATAAGGTTGTCCCAATACGCGCCCGACATCGCGAATCACCGCTTTTGCCGCCATGGTACCGAACGTAATAATTTGCGACACCGCACCACGTCCATACATTTCGGCGACGTGTTCAATTACACGGTCGCGTCCGTCCATACAGAAGTCCACGTCAAAGTCAGGCATGGAAACCCGTTCGGGATTGAGGAAACGCTCAAAAAGCAAATCGAATTCCAACGGATCCAAATCGGTAATTTTTAACGCATAAGCCACCAAAGACCCCGCGCCGGACCCCCGCCCCGGCCCCACCGGAATATCGTTATCTTTTGACCATTGGATAAATTCCATCACAATCAAGAAGTAACCTGGGAAGCCCATTTGGTTGATGACATCCAGTTCCACCTGCAAGCGTTCATCATATTCCGGGCGGCGCGCTGCACGCTCGTTTTCATCAGGGAATAACACCTTAAGGCGCTCTTCCAAGCCCTCTTTGGCACGTTTCACGAGGTAATCTTCGGTGCTTAAATCACCGGTTGGAAATTTAGGTAAGAAATATTCACCCAATCGAATGGTCACATTGCAACGCTGAGCAATTAAAAGCGTATTTTCTAAAGCACTTGGCACGTCGGCAAAGAGCTCACACATCTCCTGTTCGGAGCGAAAATATTGTTGATTAGTATAATTTTTAGGACGTTTCGGATCATCTAACGTGAAACCGTCATGAATCGCCACACGAATTTCATGGGCTTCAAAATCGTCTGCGTGTAAAAAGCACACATCATTTGTCGCCACCACCGGCAACTGTTCCCGTTCAGCCAGTGCTAACGCGGCTTGAATATAACGTTCTTCATCAGGACGACCAGTGCGGGTAAGGGTAAGATAAAAATGTTCAGGGAAAAATTCGCGGTAAAAATCCACCGCACTTTTGAGTTCATCAGTTTTGCTGCGCAGTAATTTTTTACCGACATCGCCATTAACGCCACCGGATAAAATAATCACCCCGGCACGGTGTTCCACCAGCCACTGCTGATCGATATACGGCACATCGGCATAACCGCGCTCGTAGGCTTTGGAAAGCAACAACGTGATATTTTTGTAGCCTTCGTTATTTTTTGCCAATAAGGTTAAACGGAAAGGTTCGTCGCCACACAGCTCGCTTTGTACCAACACATCCGCCCCGATAATTGGCTTCACGCCGGAAGATAATGCCTCCCCATAAAACCGGACCAAGCCACAGAAATTCGTGAAGTCCGTTAGCCCCATCGCCACCATGTTATTTTCCACACAGGCTTTCACCAACGGTTTCACTTTGGCGATACCGTCAATCATGGAAAAATCACTGTGAACCTGTAAATGAACAAAACGTGGCGGTGACATAAACATCCTTAAAATAATAAAAGTGCGGTCAAAAAATCCAACGGATTTTGAGCGTTGATGGCGAACACATGATGCGTAATTTTAGCGGTATTTTGTCGAGAATTGTAGGGATAATTTGTTTAGCTTTATCAGCATAATAAATCCCCACAAAACGCAGTTTTATGGCTAGAGTTTTGCGCTTCAATCCGCTATATTAGCGCACAACTGTTAGCTGATTTTGGGTTTTTAATCATGGATCTCAATTTTCATTTTATTCACCGGGTGCGTAGCCAAGCTAAAACGCTGGTAAATCGCACCGCACTTCGTTACTTCAAAGACAACAACTGGCTGTCTATTTCTTGGTCAGAATTTCAACAACAAATTGACCAAATTTCCTTAGCGTTATTAGCAAATCATATTGATATTCAAGATAAAATCGGCATTTTCTCGCATAATATGCCACGTTGGACGATAACTGACATTGGTGCATTGCAAGTACGTGCCGTCACCGTGCCGATTTATGCCACGAACACCGCCAAACAAGCGCAATTTATTATCAATAATGCGGAGATGAAGATCATTTTCGTGGGCGACCAAGAACAATATGATCAAGTGTTGGAGATCATCGATGAATGCCCGAAACTAGAAAAAATAGTGGCGATGAAAAGCACAATCCATTTGCATGAACACGCCAAAGCCTGCCATTGGCAAGACTTTATTGAGATGGCCGATGAGCAATATCAAGCGGAATTACAACAGCGATTGGATGGCAAGTGCTTAGAGGATTTGTTTACGCTGATTTACACCTCGGGCACGACCGGTGAACCGAAAGGCGTGATGTTGGATTACGCCAATTTAGCGCACCAACTCCATGCGCACGATCAGGCGCTGAAAGTAGATGATACCGATGTATCTCTTTCCTTCTTACCCTTATCGCATATTTTTGAACGCGCTTGGGTGGCTTATGTACTCCATCGCGGCGCGACCAACTGTTACATTGAAGATACCAATCAAGTGCGGTCGGCTTTAGCAGAGATTCGACCAACCTTAATGTGTGCTGTGCCGCGTTTTTACGAAAAAATTTATACGGCTATTTTAGATAAAGTGCACAACGCTCCCAAGCTACGCCAATGGATTTTCCATTGGGCGATGGCAGTCGGACGTCAACATTTTGATGCCCTTGCCCAAGGGCAAAAAATCGGCTTTTTGTTAAAACAACAATATGCCCTCGCCAACAAGCTGGTACTTGGCAAATTACGTGCGCTACTTGGCGGACGCATTCGCATGATGCCTTGCGGCGGTGCCAAATTAGAACCGACTATCGGTTTATTTTTCCACAGTATCGGTTTAAATATTAAACTGGGTTATGGCATGACAGAAACCACCGCAACTGTCTCCTGTTGGGATGATTTTCACTTTAACGCCAATTCCATCGGCAGTTTAATGCCGGGCGCAGAAGTCAAAATTGGCGAAAATAACGAGATTCTCGTACGCGGTGGCATGGTGATGAAAGGGTATTACAAAAAACCACAAGAAACCGCCGATGCTTTCACTGCAGAAGGTTTTTTAAAAACCGGTGATGCCGGCGAATTCGACGCCGAGGGCAATTTATACATCACCGACCGCATTAAAGAATTAATGAAAACCTCCAATGGCAAATACATTGCACCGCAAGTATTGGAAAGCAAAATCGGCAAAGACAAATTTATTGAACAAATCGCGGTTATTGCTGATGCCAAAAAATATGTCTCCGCCCTTATCGTGCCTTGCTATGCTGCCATTGAGGAATACGCAAAACAGGTCAACATCAAATATCAAGATCGGTTGGAATTGCTCAAAAATTCCGAGATTTTGCAAATGTTAGAACAGCGAATCAACGAGTTACAAAAAGAGCTTGCCGGTTGGGAACAAATCAAACGTTTCACCCTGTTACCTCAGGCATTCAGTACGCAGCTGGAAGAAATTACCCCTACCTTAAAATTACGCCGAAAGGTTATTTTGCAACGCTATAAAGAGCAGATTGAAGCAATGTATAGTTAAGTTTTTACATAATAAGTACGGTCAAAATTGACAATGAATTTTGACTGCACTTTTTTATTTTGAACATGAAATCTCTAATGTGTGATCAAAATCACAAAACGATAAAATTCTTTCATTTTTCTTTTCTGACAAATTTTCAACAAAACCAATGACTAACTTGCCTCACGACATTTAATACATATCCAACTCGCAAAAAACACTACATATTGTGTGTTGAATAGTTAGAATTAACTATATATAGTATTGCCAAATTTAATCACACACTATAGGTGGCATACATGGGGACATTTTTCGTCATTAAGCGTGATGGTTCACGCATCGGGTTTGAAATTCAACGCATTATTAATGCCATTAAAAAGGCAGCCCAAGCGGTGGGTATTCAAGATGAACGTTTTTGTCATGATATTGCGCAAAAAGTCAGCAATGACATTTTTGCACATCATCAACAAGAAATTGATATTAGCCACATTCAAAAGATTGTCGAAAATCACCTGATGGCCAGCCAATACCCGCAAATTGCGCGCGCTTATATTGAATACCGCCACGAACGTGATATGGCACGTGAAAAACGCAGTCAATTAACCAAAGAAATCGAGGGGCTGATTGAACAAAGTAACGTGGAGTTACTCAATGAAAATGCCAATAAAGACGCCAAAGTGATCCCAACACAACGGGATTTATTGGCCGGTATCGTGGCGAAACATTATGCTAAACGTTACATTTTGCCACGCGATGTCGTCGAAGCGCATGAAAAAGGTGAAATTCACTATCACGATTTGGATTATTCACCGTTCTTCCCGATGTTTAACTGTATGTTAGTCGATTTAAAAGGCATGTTGACCCATGGTTTTAAAATGGGGAATGCTGAAATCGAACCGCCGAAATCCATTGGCACCGCGACAGCCGTTACCGCCCAAATCATCGCCCAAGTGGCTAGCCATATTTACGGTGGCACCACCATTAACCGCATTGATGAAGTGCTTTCGCCTTATGTGCAGTTAAGCTATGAGAAACACTTGAAAAATGCGGAACAATGGCATATTCCGGATGCACAAGGATATGCGCAAGCCTTGATTGAAAAAGAATGTTTCGATGCCTTCCAGTCCTTGGAATATGAAGTAAACACGCTACATACTGCCAATGGACAAACACCGTTTGTTACCTTTGGTTTTGGCTTAGGCACAACGTGGCAAGCACGTTTAATTCAAAAATCCATTTTACAAAATCGGATTCGCGGTTTAGGCAAAAACCACAAAACACCGGTATTCCCGAAACTGGTCTTCACTCAACGCAAAGGCGTAAATTTGGAGCCAAACGATCCGAATTACGATATCAAACAACTTGCTTTGGAATGTGCCAGCAAACGGATGTACCCGGATATTCTGAATTACGACCAAGTCGTCAAAGTCACCGGCTCCTTTAAAGCCCCAATGGGCTGTCGCAGTTTCTTGGGCGCTTACGAAGAAAATGGCGAACAAATCCATGACGGACGTAACAACCTTGGCGTAGTGAGCCTCAATTTGCCACGTATCGCCATTGAAGCCAAAGGCGATGAAAAACGATTCTATGAAATTCTGGATCAACGCTTGGCTTTAGCGAAGAAAGCCTTAATGACCCGCATCGCTCGTTTGGAACACACCAAGGCCCGCGTCGCGCCAATTCTCTACATGGAAGGTGCCTGCGGCGTGCGTTTGAAAGCAGACGATAACGTGGCACAAATCTTCAAAAATGGTCGTGCCTCCATTTCCCTTGGCTACATCGGTATTCATGAAACCATCAATGCCTTGTATCACCAAGGACATATTTATGACGATGAAATGTTACGAGAAAAAGGCCGTGCTATCGTGGAACATTTAAGCAATGCGGTTAAACAATGGCGTACCGAAACAGGCTATGCCTTCAGCTTATACTCTACGCCGAGTGAAAACCTGTGCGATCGTTTCTGCCGCCTCGACACTAAACAATTCGGGGTTATCAACGGCGTGACCGACAAAGGCTACTACACCAACAGCTACCACTTGGATGTTGAGAAAAAAGTGAACCCGTACGACAAGTTAGACTTTGAAATGGTGTACCCACCATTGGCTAACGGAGGATTTATTTGCTACGGCGAATACCCGAACATTCAACATAACTTGAAAGCATTGGAAGACGTTTGGAATTACAGCTACGACCGCGTGCCTTACTACGGCACCAATACGCCAATCGACGAATGTTATGAATGTGGTTTCACCGGTGAATTTGAATGCACCAGCAAAGGTTTCACCTGCCCGAAATGTGGCAACCACGACAGTGAAAAAGTTTCTGTCACCCGCCGCGTCTGCGGCTACCTCGGCAGCCCGGATGCCCGTCCGTTTAATGCGGGGAAACAGGAAGAGGTGAAGCGTCGGGTTAAACACATGTAATCTTAAGGCATTGCTAAATCTCCCCTAACCCCTCTTTACTAAAGAGGGGGATTTTAGGCGCATTATCATGATAAAGTGCGGTCATTTTTTGGGGGAGATTTTCAGTCAAAAACATGAAAAAATCTGACCGCACTTTTGCAACGCTCAAATAAAATGGGATTCCCGTATAAGACGCCTGAGCGGCTTATTCGGGGCACTTTTCTTTGCTCACTTTCTTTTGTGCAAGCAAAAGAAAGTAAGTCGCCGTCGGCGAAACCCGATATTTAAAAAAGCAAATTTAATTTAAACAAAACGAAAATGAACTATCTCCAATACTATCCTGTTGACATCGTCAACGGCGAAGGCACACGTTGTACGCTGTTTGTCAGCGGTTGTACCCATGGCTGCAAAGGGTGCTATAACCAAAAAAGCTGGTCGTTTAGCGCCGGGGTGCTCTTTGGTATTGAGATGGAAGAACAAATTCTTAAGGATCTCAAAGACACGCGCATTAAGCGACAAGGATTAACCCTTTCCGGGGGAGACCCTCTGCATCCGAGAAATGTAGAAGCCCTTCTACCTTTGGTTCAACGGGTCAAACGAGAATGCCCCGACAAAGATATTTGGGTTTGGACAGGTTACAAATTAGAGGAATTGGATGAATATCAACGGCAAATGCTGCCTTATATTGATGTGCTCATTGATGGTAAGTTTATTCAAGAACAGGCGGATCCAAGTTTAGTTTGGCGTGGCTCGGCAAATCAAATCATTCATCGTTTTAAGATTTAGTATCCCTGCACAAAAGTGCGGTGCTTTTTTCACGCAAATTTACTCAGGCTATTTTGCCAAATTGTCTCGGCAATCACCTCCGGTGCTTCACTTCTTAATTCACACAACACCTTAAAAACCTGTTGCACTCTTTCCGGTCGATTCGGTTGACCTTGAAAACCAAATACCGGCATATCAGGTGAATCCGTTTCTAACAGCAAGGCATCCAGTGGCAATTTTGCGATAGTTTGACGGGTTTTATTGGCACGTTCATAGGTAATCGTGCCGCCTACACCAATAGAATAGCCCAACTCCACAAAGCGTTTTGCCTGATCGTAACTGCCTGCAAAACCATGTACGACGCCACGTTTCGGCACCTCAATGCGTTTGAGAAAAGAGAACAGCTGATCGTGCGACTTGCGGGAATGCATGTTCACCGGCAAATCGTACTTCTTCGCAAAATAGAGTTGCGTTTCAAAAAAATCACATTGCTTACGCCATAGCTCATCAGTTAATAATTCCGGCACGGCACGTTCCAAACCGATTTCCGCCACGGCTGTGCAATTTGGCGAACGCGTTGCTAACGCCTGTTCCAATAAATCCAAATCCTGCGCTTGGTGTTCTTTGATGTACAACGGATGTAGCCCCAAGCCGTAATACAAATGTTCAGGATAAAGTCCGGTCATTTTTTCAATCGTTTTGAAATCCCGCTGTAACACGGCGACGATCAAGATCTTTTGCACACCAGCTGCACGCGCATTTTGCATAAGCTGCGCTAACGGCTCACCGGTGGCTTGCTGCAAATAATCGAGGTGGGTATGGGTGTCGAAAAATGAATACATATCAATCTAAAAAATCAGGCAACTCAATGAGTTGCCCATAGTCTTATTCATCAATAGTAACAGAGGTAATGACCACGTCTTCGTTCGGCACGTCTTGATGGAAACCTTTATTACCGGTTTTCACACCTTTGATTTTATCCACTACATCCATGCCTTCAACGACTTCACCAAATACCGCGTAGCCCCACTCTTGCACGACTTCTTTACCAAACATTTCTTTTGAGCGGTAATCCAAGAAGGTGTTATCGGCCACGTTAATGAAGAATTGCGCCGTCGCCGAATGCGGATCGGAAGTGCGCGCCATGGCGATGGTGCCGCGTTTGTTGCTTAAACGGTTGTTGGCTTCATTTTTAATCGGCGCGTTAGTCGCTTTCTCACGCATACCGCTTTCCATGCCGCCGCCCTGAATCATAAAACCGTCAATCACGCGGTGGAAAATTGTGTTATCATAAAACCCGTTTTTACAATAAGTTAAGAAGTTTTCTGCCGTTACCGGTGCTTTTTCATGATTTAAGGCAATTTTAATGTCGCCGAAATTAGTGTGTAGTGTAATCATTGTACTTTTCCTATACGAATTAAAGAGCGTCATTATTTCATAATCCGCCCCAAATCGCCATAAAGTGCGGTGCGTTTTCAAAAAGATTTGGATTCCAATATGTTAAAACTTTTCAATACCCTCACTCGCGAAAAAGAAATTTTTAAACCGATTCACGCCGGTAAAATCGGCATGTATGTGTGCGGTGTGACCGTTTACGATCTCTGTCATATCGGGCACGGACGAACCTTTGTGTGTTTTGATGTTGTCGCACGTTACTTACGCTATTTAGGCTATGATTTAACCTATGTACGCAACATCACTGACGTGGATGATAAAATTATTAAACGGGCGTTGGAAAACAAAGAAACTTGCGATCAACTCGTCGATCGCATGGTCGTGGAAATGTATAAAGATTTTGATGCCTTGAACATTTTGCGTCCAGACTTTGAACCGCGTGCGACCCATCACATTCCTGAAATTATTGCTATTGTCGAAAAACTGATTCAACGCGGACATGCTTATGTGGCAGACAACGGTGATGTGATGTTTGATGTGGAAAGCTTCAAAGAATACGGCAAATTATCCCGCCAAGATTTAGAACAATTACAAGCGGGCGCGCGTATTGAAATCAATGAAATCAAGAAAAACCCAATGGATTTCGTGTTGTGGAAAATGTCCAAACCAAACGAACCAAGTTGGGATTCCCCTTGGGGCAAAGGCCGTCCGGGTTGGCACATTGAATGTTCTGCCATGAATAGCAAACAACTTGGCGAACATTTTGACATTCACGGTGGCGGCTCTGACCTGATGTTCCCACACCACGAAAACGAAATCGCTCAATCTTGCTGCGCTCACGGTAACCAGTATGTGAACTACTGGCTGCATTCCGGCATGATCATGGTAGATAAAGAAAAAATGTCGAAATCCCTCGGCAACTTCTTCACGATTCGCGATGTATTAAGCCACTACGATGCGGAAAGCGTACGTTACTTTCTACTCAGCGCCCACTACCGTAGCCAATTAAATTACAGCGAAGAAAACCTCAATCTGGCTCATGGCGCATTGGAACGCCTCTACACTGCATTGCGCGGCACCGATAAAAGTGCGGTGGCTTTTGGTGGTGAAAATTTTGTGGACGCCTTCCGTGAGGCAATGGATGATGATTTCAATACGCCAAATGCCCTTTCTGTGCTATTTGAAATGGCGCGCGAATTGAACAAACTGAAAACAGAAGATATGGTAAAAGCCAACGGACTTGCCGCGCGTTTACGCGAACTTGCCGGCATTCTCGGTTTACTCCAACTCGATCCTGAACAATTTTTACAAGCCGGTTCCGATGATGACGAAGTCGCCAAAATCGAAGGACTCATCAAACAACGCAACGAAGCCCGCGCAGCCAAAGACTGGCCGGCTGCAGATGCAGCGCGCAACGCCTTAACGCAAATGGGCATTGTGTTAGAAGACGGCCCGAACGGCACCACTTGGCGAAAACAATAAGTCGATAAGTAAAAAACAAAAAGGAAAGTGAATCACTCACTTTCCTTTTTTCTTATTGAAAGCCATAAAGTGCGGTTGTTTCTAGCAACGTTTTTCACCTTGAAAAAGGCCTGTGAAAACCACCGCACTTTTCAGATTATTTCACCAGCCCACCGCTTGCTTGCAAATCAGCGTGGTAAGAAGAACGTACGAACGGACCACAAGCCGCATGTTCAAAGCCCATGGTTTGTGCTTTTTCGCGGAACATATCAAACTCTGCCGGTGGAACATAACGCGCTACCGGTAAATGGTGGCGACTTGGTTGCAAATATTGTCCAAGAGTCAACATAGTCACACCATGGTCGCGTAAATCCTGCATGACCTCTAAAATTTCTTCGTTTGTTTCGCCTAACCCTACCATTAAACCGGATTTGGTCGGAATATGAGGAAACATCGCTTTAAATTCTTTCAATAAGCGCAAAGACCATTCGTAATCAGCACCAGGACGGATTTCACGGTACAAACGTGGCACGTTTTCTAGGTTATGGTTAAACACATCCGGTGGATTCTCTTTTAATTTTTCCAACGCCAATTCAATGCGTCCACGGAAATCCGGTACTAAAATTTCAATTTTAATGTTTGGGTTTAACGCACGAATTTCGCGTACGCAATTCGCAAAATGCGCCGCACCACGATCGGGTAAATCATCACGGTCAACGGAAGTAATCACCACATAACGTAACTTCATATCCTGAATAGTTTCTGCCAATTTGCGCGGTTCTTCCGGATCCGGTGGTAATGGTTTGCCATGCGCGACATCACAGAACGGACAACGACGAGTACAAATTGCCCCAAGAATCATAAAGGTTGCTGTGCCGTGATTGAAACATTCATGTAAGTTAGGGCAAGAGGCTTCTTCGCATACAGAATGCAAGCCATGACGACGCATACCGGATTTAATGCTTTGAATACGTGCGCCATTTGCCGGAATCTTGATTTTCATCCATTCCGGTTTTTTTAGTAGCTCTTGCTCTGGATCGATATTTTTCACCGGAATAATGGAGGTTTTAGCTGCATCGCGGTATTTAACACCGCGCTCCATTTTAAAAGGTGTTCCCATTGATATTCCTTAGTTTTTTGTGAAGATAATGAGATGAAATGCTGTTTATTAATGTTAACAATTTGTTACATTATACCCTAATTGCTCGGCAAAATGCTTAATTAATTGTGGTGAAACCTTATCGCAGTCTGCTTCCTTAGTCGGAATAAAATCCGCCAACTGGCACATTTCTAATCCGGCATAACCACAAGGATTAATTTGATGAAACGGGCTCAAATCCATGTTGATATTAAACGCTAAACCGTGAAAGGAACGCCCATGTCGAATGCGCAAACCGAGAGAACAAATTTTTCTGCCATCAATATACACACCGGGCGCATCCGGTTTTGGGTAACCTTCAATACCATAATCTGCCAGCGTTCTTACGACTGATTGCTCAAGTGCGGTAACTAATTGGCGAACATTTAAATTTTCATGGCGCTTCACATCAATCAGCACATACATAATTTGCTGGCCTAAACCGTGATACGTAATCTGCCCACCACGATCCGATTGCACCACAGGAATAGCGCTTTGCTGCAATAAATGCTCCGGTTTGCCGGCCTGACCTTGAGTAAATACCGACGGATGTTGCACCAACCAAATTTCATCAGTGGTATCTTCCGTACGGTTATCAGTAAACGACTGCATCTCGTGCCAAACGCTCTCGTAATCACGAATGCCAAGCTGACGTACAATTAATTCGGGTTGCATGATGATTTCCTAAAAACGCTATAAAAAATAACCGCAATTTGGTGATTACAACACCATTCTCACACCATCAATTTCTGCCAACTCTTTATAGAGTTTCTCGATTTGTTCAATATTCTCGGCTCGTACGTTGATGGATACCGAATGATAAGTGCCTTTGCCACTTTCTTTGGTACTTGGCGTGTAATCGCCTTTAATGGTTTTATGAACCGTTTGAACCACATCATCCACTAAATCCGGGCGAGCAGCTCCCACCACTTTAAAAGTAAAATCACAAGGAAACTCAAGAAGATCTTTTAATTTTTTATCATGTGCAAGGTCGGTTAAATTTACTGTTTTTTTATCGTTCATTTGTCTTTTCCTAAAAAATTTAACCGCACTTTCATAAAAGTGCGGTCGATTTTCGAAATGTTTTTAAAGATTAACTAAAGAGGCTTTTAACTGTAAGTACTAACCAGTCCCAGATTTTACCCAAAATACCGCCCTCTTTGACTTCTTGCATAACTTGCAAATTCACGCTGGCAATGTCTTTACCATCAAGTTGATAGACCACTTTGCCAACGACTTGACCTTTTGCCAATGGTGCTTCGAGGTATTTTTTCTCTAATTCATAACGGGCTTTTAACTCACTACTTTTACCTTTCGGAATAGTAATGAAAGCATCCTGTAACACACCTAACTGAATATTGCTTTCATCACCGTAATAAACCCGTTGTTCGGAAATAGATTTACCGGCTTCAAAGGTTTTAAAGGTTTCAAAATTAGCAAAGCCCCATTGTAATAATTTTTTGCTTTCCACTTCACGGCCTTTGTAGGTTGGCACCCCCATCACGACAGAAATCAAACGCATATTATTTGGATTGGTGGCAGAGGCGACAAGGTTATAGCCGGCTTTGTCTGTGTGACCGGTTTTCATGCCATCCACATGAATGGTTTTATCCCACAATAAGCCGTTACGGTTCGGTTGCTTGATTTTATTAAAGGTAAAATCTTTTTCTGCATAAATTTTATATTCTTCCGGCAAGTCACGAATAATATGCGCACCAATAATTGCCATATCCCGAGCAGAAGAATATTGGTTTTCATCATCCAAGCCATGAACAGTTGTGAAATGAGTGTTCTTTAAACCAAATTGTTCTACATATTTGTTCATAGTTGTAACGAAGTTCGTCACCGTACCGGAAACATGCTCTGCCATCGCCACACAAGCATCATTACCGGATACGATGACAATCCCTCTATTCAAATCAGCAACAGAAACTTGTTGGTTTAAGTTTAAAAACATTTTGGATGAGCCAGGGAAATTTTGCCCCCAGGCGCTTTCACCGATCGTGACCACATCCGTATCATGAATTTTACCTTGTTTTAATGCTTGCCCCGTTACATAACTGGTCATCATTTTCGTTAATGACGCCGGATATTGACGCTGATCCGGATTTAACGCCGCCAATACAGCACCTGAGTTATAGTCCATTAAAATATAGGTTTGCGCATTAATTTCCGGCACGGCAATATTAAATTGAATATCGTCTGCCACGGCGCTAAACGATGCGCCCAAAGCACCTGCAATTAATGCAATTTTTGTGTGTTTTACTACTTTATTAAACATAAGATTGAACATCCTAACATCATGTAACGGTTATTTATTATAAGAATACACAACTAGCGGTTCAGAATGATTTAATCGCTTTAATTGTGTTTTCAAATCAGTCACTTGAGCCTTCGAGTTTAACGGTCCCAAATGAATATTATACTTCTGCCCATTCGCGGCAATTTCCGCTTTAATATTCTTTAACGCAAGTTGATTAATCACCTCTTCAGCATGTTTTTTGCTGGCTAAATTAATCATTCTCAACTCGTAACTTTCATCTTGAATATGAGGTACTTTAACGTTTTGTAATGCTTCCGTATCAATATCAATATTGTCCATCGGCAAACGCTTTAGCTCCTCTTCATTATTACTGGTTTTCACCAACGTAGAAGCACCTGCACCAGAAAGTTCGCCTTTTGAATCAACATGTAACGCTTCAATTTTTACCCTGCCCATACCACTGCCGATAATACCAATTTCCTTTGCAGCAGCATGGGATAAATCAATAATACGTCCTTTAGAAAAAGGGCCTCGGTCATTAATACGAACAATAACCTTACGTTGGTTATTTATGTTCGTTACAACTGCATAGGAATTCAGTGGTAAGGTTTTATGTGCTGCTGTGTACAAAGTGGAGTTGTAGGGCTCTCCACTGGAAGTGCGACGTCCATTAAATTTATGATGGTAATAACTAGCAATACCTTCTTTACTGTAATCCTTCGCATCCTGATGCGTTCTTGTTGTATAAACTTCGCCCTTCACTTGATAAGTTTGTGTTACGTTAGAAAGAGGATGATGTGTTAACTTTGGTCCTTCCACACCATAAAGCTTTTTCGTTTCTGCTTGCACGGAAAGTGCGGTCAAAAATGAAAACAAAATAAAAATATATTTTACAGTTTGCTTTAAGTTCATTAAATTTCTCCCTCTCTATAGAGATGATAATTAAGAAAACTGAAAACTTAATTAGTTCCCTTCAGAAAGTGTTCTTTGTGAGTATGGACCGACATGAGCAAGCCGAAACCCGCCATAATTGCTACATAAGATGTGCCACCATAACTCACCAATGGTAAAGGCACGCCCACCACGGGCAAAATACCACTCACCATTCCAATATTAACAAAGACATAAACAAAGAAAATTAACGTTAATGCCCCAACTAAAATACGCCCAAATGCCGTTGGTGCGCTGACACCAATCATTAAACCGCGAGCAATAATAAACAAATAAATAGCTAATAAAATCAAGAAACCAATCATGCCGTATTCTTCACTTAATACCGCAAAGATAAAATCCGTATGGGGTTCAGGTAAAAATTCTAATTGGGATTGCGTGCCTTGCATCCAGCCTTTACCCCATGTACCACCGGATCCGATGGCAATCTTAGATTGCCAAATATGATATCCCGCACCCAATAAATCTTTTTCCGGATCAAACAAGGTTAATACACGGGTACGTTGATAATCATGCATTAAATAAAACCACATAATCGGCAAAAATGCTGCCAAGGCGAGAACTGCCGCTAAAATCAACCACCAGCTCATGCCGGCTAAAAATACCACAAATAGGCCTGAGCCGCTAACCAAAATTGCAGTGCCCAAATCCGGTTGAATCGCCACCAACAGCGTTGGAATAAGAATAATCACCAACGCAATCATGGTTTCCTTTATCTTGATTGGCTGAGGCCGATTACCTAAATATACCGCCACCATCAAGGGCACTGCCAGTTTGACGATTTCAGAGGGTTGAAAGCGCACAACCCCTAAGTCCAACCAACGTTGTGCCCCTTTACTGGTTGTCCCGATAAGATCCACTAAAACAAGCATCACAATACCAAGTGCAAATAAATAAGGCGCAATTCTCTGATAAAATTTGGGCGGAAATTGTGCCATCAGCAACATAACAGCAAAACCCAGCCCCACCTGTACAATACGGTTATGAAACATAGCCTCATTTGCACCGGATGCACTATACAATACCAACATACCATAACCGGTAATGACGACGAGTCCGATAAACAACCACAAATCAATATGTAAACGACGCCATAATTCCAACCAAATATTACGATCATTCATTTTCATTTGGTGTCCCCAGCATTGTTGGCATTAGCATTTCTTCTGTTGTTTGTCCGTTATTTTGCTTAAAATAATAGTCCATAATTTTTCTAACGATAGGCGCGGCATTACTGGAACCACCGCCGGCATTTTCCAAAATCATTGCCACCACGATTTGTGGTTTATCATAAGGTGCAAAAGCGGTAAACCAAGCATGGTCATGCAATTCTTTTTTTAACGCGCCGGCGTTATAACTTTGATTTTCTTTTAAAGTGAAAACCTGCGCGGTTCCTGATTTACCCGCTACACGATAAGGCGTTCCGGCAAATGCTTTACGCCCTGTTCCTGCTGCAGAATTCACGACGTTATACATCCCGCGCTTAGCCGCATCCCAATAGTATTGTTTTGGTTCAGTGATATCTTCATATAGCAACGGATCTTTATAAGGCTCAACTACTGCCCCTTCGATACTTTTCATTAAGTGTGGCGTATTAACTTTACCGTTATTCACTAACACGCTCGTCGCTTTTGCTAATTGTAAAGGGGTTGCTGTCCAATAACCTTGTCCGATTCCCACAGAAATTGTATCGCCTTGCACCCATGGTTTTTTATAACGTTTTTGTTTCCATTCACGAGTCGGCATATTCGCACCGGTTTCTTCCTGAATATCAATACCGGTCGGCACACCGAAACCAAAGCGCTTCATCCAGTAAGACAGGCGATCAATCCCCATGTTATAGGCTGTTTGATAAAAGTAGGTATCGGAAGATTCGGTAATAGCTTTATTTAAATCCGTCATACCATGCCCACCTTTACGCCAATCGCGAAAACGTTTCGTGGTATTTGGTAAAACCCAATAACCGGGATCGGAAATGGTCATTTCCGGTGTAATCACATTTTCCTGCAACGCCGATACCGCAATAAATGGTTTCACCGTAGATGCAGGTGGATAAGCCCCTTGTGTCACACGGCTGTATAAGGGGCGATTCGGATCGTTTAACAAACGACGATAATCCTCACCGGAAATGCCATCCACAAACAGATTATTATCATAACTTGGTACGGACACCATAGCTAAAATACTGCTATCTCTCGGATCCATCACTACGACAGCGCCTTTTTGTCCGGCCAATAAATCTGTGACATACAGTTGCAAATTCAAATCAATGGTTAAATGAATACTTTTCCCTGCTATAGCCGGCTGTTCGCGTAATTTACGAATCACTTTACCACGACTATTCACTTCCACTTCTTCAAAACCGGTGGTGCCGTGCAAGGCTTCCTCGTAATAGCGTTCAATGCCTAACTTGCCTAAATCATGGGTGCCGGCATAATTAGCCAACTTTTCCTCTTTCTTTAAACGCTCAACATCACGATCATTAATCTTCGACACATAGCCCAAAATATGCGTTAACGGCTCGCCATATAAATAATGCCGTTTAAAATAAGGCTTCACATCCAAACTTGGGAAATTATATTGATTCACCGAAAAACGGGCGATTTGTTCTTCTGTTAGATTTGGTTTCAACAAAATGGACGTATAGCGCGAAGAACGTTGGCGTTCTTTTTTAAAATTCTCAATATCTGTGTCAGTTAAACCGACCAATACTTTCAATTCCTCAAAAGTGCGGTCTAAATTATCTACCTTTTCCGGCACGATATATAACCCAAAAAAGGTTAGATTTTCTGCCAATAAGTGACCATGGCGATCATAAATTAGCCCACGAGTAGGTGGCAAAGGTAACAATTTAATACGGTTTCCGTTAGAACGGGTTTGATAACTGTCATAATTGAGCACCTGTAAACTATAGAGATTCAAGACCAAAATTGCTGATAAAGCCAAAACGCCGATAAATGACACCAAAGCACGACGGGCAAATAAATTGCGCTCGGCTTTTTTATCACGAATCGGATCGTATTGCGGCTGAGACAGTAATTTTTTTAAGTTCATTTATTCTCGATGATAGGGATGATTGGTCGTTAGCGACCATGCGCGGTACAAGCTTTCTGCAACGACCACACGCACTAACGGGTGCGGTAAGGTTAAAGGCGATAGCGACCAGCTTTGTTCAGCGGCCATCTTGCATTCAGGTGAAAGCCCTTCCGGCCCCCCGATCAGAAAACACACATCACGTCCGTCATTTTTCCAACCTTCTAGCTGTTGCGCTAATTGTTCGGTGGTCCACGGTTTACCGGGAATGTCCAATGTCACGATTTTCCCCTTCCCGGCCGCTGCTAACATGGCTTTGCCTTCCTGTTCTAAAATCCGTTTAATGTCGGCATTTTTGCCCCGTTTACCCGCAGGTATTTCGATCAATTCAAAAGGCATATCTTTGGGAAAGCGACGTTGGTATTCCTCAAAGCCTGTGGTCACCCACCCCGGCATTTTGGTACCAACGGCAATTAACTGAATTTTCATCCTCGCTCCTCAAAAAACGTCGTAAAAAACGACCGCACTTTATGCCTTATGCCCAAAGTTTTTCCAGTTGATACATTTCGCGACTTTCCGCCTGCATGATATGCACGATAGCCTCGCCTAAATCGACAACGACCCAATCAGCCGTTTCTTTGCCTTCATCGCCAAACACATCAATGCCGGCAAGCTTACATTCGGTGATTAATTTCTGCGCCAAAGAAGACACGTGACGAGAAGAGGTACCGGTGCAAAGAATCATGGTATCGGTAATGGACGATTTCCCTTTCACGTTTAAAGGCAGAATATCAGTGGCTTTTAAAGCCTCTAATTTATTCACCACGAAATCAACTAATGACATTATTTTTCCTCAATTGATAAAAGGCGCGAATTTTAACACTGAATAAAATACCCGCCAATCTTTTGACTAGCGTTTCATGCGAAACGGTTTGCGACGCTGATTGTTCTGAGCACTGAAATTGCCTTCCCGTTTTAACCGATAAGGCTTCGGAATATCCTGCAACAATGCATTCGGATCATATTGACTCACCGGAATGCTGTGCCCAATGTATTCTTCAATCGCCGGTAAATTCATCGCGTATTGTTCACAAGCAAAGCTAATGGAGATCCCGCTTTCGCCTGCACGACCAGTACGTCCGATACGGTGCACATAATCTTCCCGATCATCCGGCAAATCATAGTTAAACACATGCGTGACCTCTGCAATGTGCAAGCCGCGCGCTGCCACATCGGTCGCCACTAAAATATCCAAATCGCCGTCAGTAAATTGTTTCAACAAAGAAAGGCGTTTTTTCTGCGCTACATCGCCGGTTAACAAACCAACACGGTGTCCGTCCGCTGCTAAATAGCCCCAAATCGCCTCACATTGATGTTTGGTGTTAGCGAAGATAATGCAACGCTCCGGCCATTCTTCCTCCAACAAGGTTAGCAATAACGGAATTTTATCTTGGTTAGACGGATAAAATAATTCTTCTTTAATTTGCTGCCCGGTTTTTTGTTCCGGCGCAATTTCCACGTATTCCGGGTCATTCATATCTTCAAAGGCAAGTTCACGCACTTTGTAAGAAAGTGTCGCGGAAAACAGCATCGTCAGACGTTGTTGCGGAGACGGGCATTTGCGCAATAAATAACGGATATCACGAATAAAACCCAAATCAAACATCCGATCCGCTTCATCTAGCACCACAACTTGAATGGAGTCCAAACGGATAATGCCTTGTTTCACATATTCAATTACCCGCCCGGTCGTGCCAATAAGCACATCCACACCGTTTTCGATGGCTTTTAATTGCTTATCATAGCCATCACCACCATAAGCAAGTGCGGTCTTAAATTTCGTTGTTTTTAATAAAATCTGCGCATCATGTTCAATTTGCACCGCCAATTCACGGGTCGGCGCCAAAATCAACGCACGCGGTTGATTCTTAGCCGTCTCAGTTGGGTGAGTTAATAAATGGTGAAAAAGTGCGGTCAAAAATGCGATTGTTTTTCCCGTGCCGGTTTGGGCTTGCCCTGCGACATCTTTTCCTCGTAAAGTCACCGGCAATGAAAGCGCCTGAATCGGTGTACAAAACTCAAATCCTTTATCGTTCAACGCCTGTAACACCAAGGGATGTAGCGGAAAATCGGCAAAACGTGCCGAACTCAAATAATTCTGTTGCATAATCTCAAATTCATTATAAAAAATTGCCGCTAAGAATAGCACGAACCAAGCAAATCCACCAAAAATTCATCCGCATGAATTACAGAAAATAAAACAGGAAAAATTAAAGTCCGCGCTAAAAACACTGTGAAAAACCGCCGCACTTTTGCTATACGGTTTGAAACCAATCAACCAAAACAAGAAAAACTCAGCTAAAAACTAGACAGTGCTTGAATTTAATGCTAATTTACGCGCCAATTTCAAATACCCCATTCATTTATTTCTAATTCATCTAATCTAAATAACTTTCAAATTAATTATGCATCTTACAGAACTTAAAAATATGCCCGTTTCCGATCTCGTGAAACTCGGCGAAGACCAAATGGGTTTAGAAAATTTAGCCCGTTTACGCAAACAAGACATTGTTTTTGCCATTTTGAAACAACACGCGAAAGGCGGAGAAGATATTTTCGGTGGTGGCGTTTTAGAAATTTTGCCGGACGGTTTCGGTTTTCTACGTTCAGCAGACAGTTCCTATTTAGCCGGTCCCGATGATATTTACGTCAGCCCAAGCCAAATTCGTCGTTTCAATTTGCAAACCGGGGATAAAATCGAAGGGAAAATTCGACCGCCAAAAGAAGGCGAACGCTACTTTGCCCTCCTTAAAGTTGACCAAGTCAATGACGACAAACCGGAAGTCTCCCGCAGCAAAATCCTTTTCGAAAACTTAACTCCATTACATGCCAATTCCCGTTTAAGAATGGAACGTGGCAATGGCTCTACCGAAGATTTAACCGCCCGAATTTTAGATTTAGCCGCCCCTATCGGGAAAGGCCAACGTGGTTTGATCGTCGCGCCACCGAAAGCGGGTAAAACCATGTTGTTGCAAAATATTGCGCAAAGCATTACCCACAACTACCCTGATGTAGAACTTATCGTGTTACTGATCGATGAGCGCCCGGAAGAGGTTACGGAAATGCAACGCTCCGTCAAAGGCGAAGTCATTGCCTCTACTTTTGACGAACCGGCGACCCGTCACGTTCAAGTGGCTGAAATGGTTATCGAAAAAGCCAAGCGTTCTGTAGAACACAAAAAAGATGTGGTGATTTTGCTCGACTCCATTACCCGTTTAGCGCGCGCTTATAACACCGTGACCCCGGCATCCGGTAAGGTTTTATCCGGTGGTGTGGACGCCAACGCATTACACCGTCCAAAACGTTTCTTCGGGGCAGCGCGTAACGTAGAAGAAGGCGGCAGCTTAACGATCATCGCTACTGCATTGGTGGATACCGGCTCCAAAATGGACGAAGTGATCTTCGAAGAATTTAAGGGCACAGGTAACATGGAATTACATCTTTCCCGTAAAATCGCGGAAAAACGTGTGTTCCCGGCTATTGACTTTAACCGTTCAGGTACCCGAAAAGAAGACTTGCTTACCACCCCTGATGAGCTACAAAAAATGTGGATCCTCCGCAAAATCCTTAACCCAATGGGCGAAGTGGAAGCGATGGAATTCCTTATCGATAAACTCGCCGTGGCGAAAACCAACGAAGAGTTCTTCGAGATTATGAAACGCTCATAATTCCCACCGCACTTTCAACGAAAAAGCCGCTTTTGACATCATCAAAAGCGGCTTTTTATTTATCCCTATTTTATCAATCTAAAAAATTGCGGTAAAAAAACACGTCATTTTTCAACCGCACTTTCATCACATTAATGTAGCTCTTTCCCTTTTAATTCCGGCACTAAACACACCGTTGCCAGCATATCAATGACATAAATCACCGCTAAAAATGCAATGGCGATTTGGAAGGAATACGCAGAAACTACCGCACCCACGGCGACTGGGCCAAAGCCACCTACAGCACGCCCTAAGTTAAACAACACGTTTTGTGCGGTGGCGCGTGCTTGTGTCGGATAGGCTTCTGCCATTAAAGCGCCGTAACCGCCCATCATGCCGTTAACAAACATCCCTAAGAATGCCCCGGCAATTAACATGGTATTCGGATCCGTTAATTGTGAATAGGCAATGATACTGACCACAGCGCCGGCTTGGAACAAGAGGAAGCTTGGTTTACGTCCAATACGATCGGCCAAACGTCCGAAAATCCAAATGCCTGCCATCATGCCGCAAACCGTTACTGCCGTCCATACGCCGGATTTCGTTAAGCTGAAACCCAGTTGTTTGGAGAGAAAGTTCGGCATCCAAATCATAATGCCGTAATAACCAAAGTTTTGTACGGAGGTCAGGATGACCACGCCCAAACTGACTTTGGCGATGGCTTTATCTTTCACCAATAACTTGAATGACTCCAATTTAGACGCCCAACGGTTTGTTGGCTTTGGAAGTACGGTCTGTTTTTGCACAAAAATGTCAGGCTCATGCAAACGGGCACGTAAGTACCACGCGACAAATGCCGGGAAAATCCCCACCACAAACATGCCACGCCAACCGATTTGTGGCAATAATAATGGGGTTAACAATGCCGCCGCTAATACACCCACTTGCCAGCCAAGCGCCACATAAGAAGCCGCTTTCGCACGATGACGAGCCGGCCAAGCTTCCGCCGCTAATGCCATACCGATTCCAAACTCACCGCCTAAACCGATACCGGCGATAGTACGATAGATCAGTAAATCCCAATAACCTTGTGCCAATGCGCATAAACCGGTAAATATTGCAAAAAGAATGATCGTCCACGTTAATACGCGCACACGGCCATATTTATCACTTAATGCACCAAAAACGATGCCACCAAAAACAGCACCAACCAATGTCCAAGTTACTAAAGAACCGCCTTGCGCTGGGGTTAACCCCAAATCGGCAGATATGGCACTTAACATAAAACCGAGGATAAGAAGATCGAAACCGTCCATCGCATAGCCGACGGCAGAGCCTAGCAAGGCTTTCCAGCCATAGCTATTTACTTTTGTAGTCATGTTGAATTGTCCTTCTGTTACTCACAGGTAACATTTAAAGTTTATAAAGAGGTGATTTTTTAGCTTGCATAAAACAAGGCCAAAAAATTGTGCGCTAGTTTACTGATTTCAAGAAAAATTTCAATAAAGTGCGGTAAGTTTTTACGGCGTTTTTTGTGGAGGGAATACGCTGAGGCTAGATAAAATTTAGGCGGTTGTAAAAACCGCCTAAATTAGAAAATCAATTATTGATTGTTTTGAACGTAATCAATTGCTGATTGAACTGTTGTGATTTTTTCAGCTTCTTCATCTGGAATTTCGATATCGAATTCTTCTTCTAAAGCCATCACCAATTCAACAGTATCTAAAGAATCCGCACCTAAATCTTCAACGAAAGACGCTTCAGGTTTTACATCTTCTTCTTTCACGCCTAATTGTTCAACGATGATTTTTTTTACGCGTTCTTCAATGCTCATTTGTTTCTTCCTATGTTTAAGTTTACGCTCATTGCGATAAGTTAAGTAGTGTATGTATTTGTAAAAAATTTGCAATATTTCCGGTGAGAGGTCAAACCTCAAAAACATTGAATTTTCACAAAACCATACAGTGAAAAAATAGTTACGTCTTCCACGAACCCTTGAATGACCTAACCAAGTTACATTGCGAGGGGATTTTAACACTAAGCCACTCGTTTGGCTATTGCTTTTATCCGCTTTACTGCGAGTAACCTTTTGCTAAATAGCGCTTAGCTCATATACATGCCGCCATTAACATGCAACGTTGTACCGTTAATATATGACGCATCCTCAGAGGCCAAAAATGCCACGGCTTTAGCGATATCTTTCGGCTCACCTAAACGACCTGCTGGGATTTGAGTTAATAAATTATTTTTTAACTCTTCACTTAATACGTCTGTCATATCGGTCGCGATAAAACCCGGCGCTACGACGTTTACCGTAATACCACGGGAAGCCACTTCTTTTGCCAAGGCTTTACTGAAACCAATGAGACCTGCTTTTGCCGCACAATAATTTGTCTGACCGGCATTCCCCATGGAGCCCACGACAGAACCAATGTTGATGATACGCCCGAAACGTTTTTTCATCATGGTGCGAAGCATCGCTTTAGAAAGATGATAAACAGAACTCAAGTTAGTTTGTAAAATATCGAACCATTCATCATCTTTCATGCGCATTAACAAGTTATCACGGGTAATACCGGCGTTATTCACCAAAATATCAATGTCGCCAAATTCTTGTTTGATCTGTTCCAATACCGCATCAATGGAAGCTTGATCGGCAACATTTAATACCAATCCTTTGCCTTTCTCACCTAAATAGGCAGAAATACTTTCAGCGCCTTTCTCAGACGTTGCTGTACCGATAACAAAAGCGCCTTTTGATACTAATTCTTCGGCTACTGCACGGCCAATACCGCGCGTTGCACCTGTGACTAATGCAATTTTACCTTGCATAACTTTCTCTCCTTTTCACTCTTATGCTAATACTTCTTCGACGGAATCTAGGGATTTCACATCATTTACAGAAACCGCTTGTAAAGAATCCACGATTCGTTTTGTTAACCCGTTTAACACTTTACCTGGGCCAACTTCAACCAACACTTCCACACCGTTTTGTGCCATTTTCTCTACGGTTTCCGTCCAACGTACCGGGCTATAAAGCTGGCGAACTAAGGCATTACGAATCGCATCGGCTTCAATTTCACTTTTTACATCTACGTTATTTAGAACAGAAACACCAGCCTCTTTCAACGTAATACTTTCTAAGGAAACAGACAATTGATCAGCAGCCGGTTTCATTAAAGCACAGTGTGAAGGCACACTCACCGCTAACGGCAAGGCACGTTTAGCACCGGCTTCTTTACATAATGTCGCTGCACGTTCTACCGCCGCTTTCGCACCGGCAATCACAACCTGTCCCGGTGAATTGAAGTTCACAGCGGAAACCACTTCGCCCTGTTCTGCTTGTTTGCAGGCGTTAATAATGGCGTCATTGTCTAAACCAATGATCGCATACATCGCTCCAGTACCTTCCGGTACGGCTTGTTGCATAAGCTTACCGCGCAATTCCACTAATTTAACCGCATCTTGGAAATCTAACACACCGGCACACACCAATGCAGAATATTCACCCAAGCTATGACCAGCCATCACTTCCGGTTTTAATTCCGGGTATTTTTGTTGCCATACACGATAAACAGCCACAGATGCCGTTAATAACGCTGGCTGCGTTTGCCATGTTTTGTTTAATTCTTCCGCAGGGCCTTCCTGCACTAATTGCCACAAATCATATCCCAATACTTCTGAAGCTTGTTTAAAAGTTTCTTGTACAATTGGGTAGTCGCCGGCTAATTCCGCTAACATTCCCACCGTTTGTGAACCTTGTCCTGGGAAAACCATTGCAAATTTTTTCATGTGTCTTACCTATATTAAAAAATAAATCAATTTATTCCTATATACGTTACAGTCGAAAAGTGCGGTCAAAAATAACCGCACTTTTTTCACGAATAATAACAGATTATCTAAAATCTCACTAAAGCCGAACCCCAAGTCCAACCACCGCCAAAGGCTTCAAGAAGGAGCAACTGACCACGCTGAATACGTCCATCACGCACCGCTTCATCCAATGCGACCGGCACGGTTGCCGCACTGTTATTCGCATAACGATCTAACGTGACCACCACTTGCGACATATCCATATCTAATTTTTTCGCAGTCGCCGAAATAATACGTAAATTAGCTTGGTGAGGCACCAACCAATCAATGTCTTTTTTATCTAAATTATTGGCGGCAAGGGTTTCTTCCACCACATTAGAAAGTTCACGCACAGCCAATTTAAAGGTTTCATTGCCTTGCATTTCGATATAGCCGGATTTTGCCACGCCACGCTCAGGCTGAGGAAGTAACAATGCGGCATTTTTATCTGCTGAGGCGTGTAAATGGGTAGAAATGATCCCTTCTTGTTCCGATGCTTCCAAAATAACCGCACCTGCACCATCACCAAATAACACGACAGTGCTACGATCTGTTTCATCTAACTTACGGGAATTTAAATCAGAACCGATCACGAGCGCTTTTTTCACTTTACCGGTACGAATAAATTGATCAGCGACACCTAACGCATACACAAAGCCGGTACAAGCCGCCGCTAAATCAAACGCAATGGCATCGTCAATCTCCAACATCCCTTGAATTTGGCAAGCAGCACTTGGATAAGCGTGAGAGTTACTGGTTGTTGCCACTAAAATAAGATCAATTTCCTGTGGATTGATGTTTGCCGCTTCAATGGCTTTTTGGGCCGCTTCAAATCCCATGGTAGAGACGGTTTCATCCGGTGCTGCAATGCGACGTTCACGAATACCGGAACGGGTAACAATCCACTCATCTGAAGTATCTACCATTTTTTCTAAATCGGCATTGGTGCGAATATGCTGCGGTAAATAGCTACCTGTCGATAAAATTTTGCTAAACATAGTCATCTCGTTAAAAATAATAGCGAGGGAACTCACTACTTCATTAATATTTCATTTTTATTTAAGCCCGCCAAAATTTTTTGTGGAATTTGACGTCGGGCTTGTAATGCCGCATCGGCAATTGCATAAGCAAACGCTTCTATATTTGCACTTCCGTGACTTTTCACCACAACGGAAGTCAAACCAATAAGCGATGCGCCATTATATTGATCAGGGTTGATTTGCTTTAATCGTTGGTATTTATCTTTGAAAAGATATTTAATTAAATACCCAAAAACGTGACTTAATATACTCTTTTTCTTATCACTTTTCAGTAGAGAAATCACGTTCTTTGCCGCGCCTTCCAAGGTTTTCAGTGCAACATTGCCAGCAAAACCGTCTGTCACAATCACATCCGCCTTGCCATTGAGTAAAAAATTGCCTTCAAGGAATCCAATATAATTAAGTGCGGTGTCTTTTTTCAGTAAATCTGCCGCCTCCCGTATGGATTTATATCCTTTCACCGCCTCAATACCAATATTCAATAACGCAATACGCGGATAAACCAAATTCAGGGTATTTTCTGCAAAAATGGCACCCATCAAGGCAAATTGATACAAGTTTTCGGCACCGCACTCAACGTTCGCCCCAAGATCCAACATAATCGAACGCTCACCTGTCACCGTTGGAATCGTGGAAATCAGTGCCGGACGATGAATGCCTTCTAGAGGTTGCAACAAGATTTTCGATAAGCCCATCAAAGCTGCCGTATCACCGGCACTTACACAGGCCTGCGCATCCCCTTTTTGTACGGCTTCAATTGCCAAACGCATAGAACTCTCTTTGCTATGACGCAAGGCGTAGGAAATACCCTGACGACTATCAATCACACGAGTACAATGAACAATGTCACAACGTTGACGAATACTGTTGGGAGCAGAAGATAAAAGGGGAAGAATTTGTTGGCGATCGCCAAACAACAAGAGAGAAAGCGTTGGATCTCGTTCCAAGGCTAAAATGGATGCTGGGATAGTAATACGGGGACCAATGTCCCCGCCCATCGCATCTAACGCAAGGGTTAGACGACTCAAGTGATTACCTTTATGTAATTGAGATAATTACTTGTTAATCACTTTACGACCACGATAGTAACCGTCAGCGGTTACATGGTGACGCAAATGAGTTTCACCACTTGCTTTATCAACGGATACTGCAGCAGTTGTTAACGCATCGTGAGAACGACGCATATCACGACGTGAACGGGATTTTTTATTTTGTTGAACAGCCATTGGCTATACTCCTAAATTATTTTTGCTTTAAATTAGCTAATACAGCGAACGGGTTCGGTTTTTTTGCCAATTCTTCCGGCAATTCGCCAAAAACCTGTTCAGCCACGGACACTTCACAGTGTTCAGATGAATGCATTGGCACAATCGGCAAACTCAAAATGAGTTCATCTTCAATTGTTCCAAGTAAATCTATTTCACCGAATTCATTGAATTCAATTGGCTCATAGATTTCCGGCAATACATCAATTTGATCCAAATTAGCCACCGGACTGTAACAAAACTCACAATCAACGGTTTGAACAAAAGGTTCACCACAACGCTGACAATGTAACTCAACATCAACCTTGGCATGACCTTTCATGACAACCAATTTTTGCGGATCAATAAAGAACGATAATGTAACCTGTGCATCGCTGAGCACTTTACTGACCGATTCGGCAAGACGACTTAATTGATTGGCAGCGTAATAACCCTGATAATCCAATCTTCGTTGCGCATCCTTTACCGGATCAACAGTTAGGGGTAGTTTTACCTTTTGCATAGGGAGCGCATATTACCCTTTGAAAAAAAAATAGTCAAAGGAAATTATTGCTCCAAACATGAAAATCAGTGCTAAAAATCGATTTTCTCCATCAACACAAATTTTGTCTCCGGAAAGCGTTTGGCTAAGTAACCGCGCAGATATTGTTGTGTATCTTGCGTAATCAATTCGTCAGCCGGCAGATAAAGATTGTAAATCAATGCTTCTACGCTAATTTTTCGCTGAACGCATGCCTCAAGGCTGAGTAATGTGTGATTAATACTGCCTAATCTGCCCGAGGTCACCAGAATTAACGGATACCCATGCGCCGCAAGGTAATCCAACGTGGTTTTATCCTCGGAATAAGGCACCATCAAGCCCCCCGCGCCCTCCAGCAAAACATAATCATAGTTTTGCGCCAAAAGTGCGGTGGATTTTTCAATTGTTTTTTCATCAATGCACGTCTGTTGCAAACGTGCGGCCATGTGAGGCGAGCAGGGATAATCAAACAAATAAGGACATGTAATGCCCTGACGATCTTCCTCAGTTAACACAATGCCTTGAATTTTTCGGTGAACGATAATGTCCATCGATATATCCTGACAGCCCGTTTGCACCATTTTCTGTGTAATCACCGAATATCCCTGCTGCATTAAATGCTTAGCGTAATATCCTGTCGCGATAGATTTACCGATGTCCGTATCAATTCCCGAAACGAATAATACCTTTCCCATCATTTTTCCTCTTTTTTCTGCGCCAACATTAAAATAGGCACATAAGTTAACGAGACATTGCCCTGCTCGTCAGCATACTGTTGCTGATATTGTTCACAAAAACGGGCAATTTTCTTGTAATGCCAACTTTGGTTATTGGTTGCCGTCACTCCGGTCTCTTTCAAATGTTTAAGCACTGACAGCGGCGAATCAAATTTCAGCTGAATTTTTTTTTGTTCCAAGTGTAACAATGAAAAAGCTGTGGTTAATGTTTCTTGCCATTGAGCCAGATCGGGGTAATCCAAACCGACACCCGTTAAAGCCCTGACTTCGTGTAAATTGGTCGGGGCAAACGTACCAAATAAAATCATGCCATGAGGTGTTAAATGCGCTGCACAACGTTGAAGAAACGACAGCGGGTCAACAAACCACTGAATGGTTGAGGCGGAAGCAATCAAATCATATTGATGAACAAAATCAAGACGCTCGCCACAACCTTGGTAAAAACGATAATTTTTCTGCGGCAAATTACGTGCCAAGTGGTTGGCAACATCGCATAAATCATTGCAATCCCAATGTGTCGTGTTGATATGTTGCATGAGTAAGCGGGTAAAATTGCCGGTGCCACAACCAATCTCTAACACACGCTGAAATTGATTGCCGCCCTTTTCTAATAGCAACCGTAACAAATCCTCGGTGATTTGCTTTTGAGCAATGGCATTTTGTTCATAGGTTGGTAAGGCGGCGCTGAAACATTGCATCACCCGTTGTTGCGTTATTGCCATAGCTGTTCCCAAGTTTGTAGCAATGGAAACAGGTAATGTCCACCAACCATTTCACTCACCTCACAGCGTTGATGCCAATAATTTCGCTGATTTTGTGCAGGGAAAATACGATCTTGTGTACCAATAATCGCTTTCGTCCAAGGTAACGCCGTATGTTGACGTTCTACCGATAACGCATCATAAAGTGCGGTCAATTCTGCGTGTATTTCTTCAATTAAGCGCCGTCCTTCCAAAGATTGATAGTGCTGCAACAACTGCTTGTCACCACACATGCGACGCTCAAATTTGCCTAGATTAATTTCATCTAGCGTATCCAGCGTGCCTTGAAAAACAACGCATGGAATGCCGTAATCATCATGCATAGGCAAGCCTGTGCCATTTATCGCGGTTGCAGAAAGCAAGGGGATTTGTCTCATTACACGTTCTGCTACCCAAATGCCCATCGACCACGCCACCAAACGCACATTTTCATATCGAGAAAAATCAAACTCCAACGAAAAATCCCGATAGTCATAACACAGCAACAAATCACACGACAGTGGAATAGCTAAATGTTGTACGGCAGACGGCGGCGTGCCCCAGCCGGCAAAATAAACGATTAAATTCCGGCTTGGTGGATTTTGGCTAATTAATTGATATTGCATAAAAATAACTGTTCTATAAATTGCTCAAGTTCATCATGCGTGATGTCGGCGGTGAGAGACAAACGAATACGCGAGGTGCCCACAGGCACTGTCGGCGGGCGAATCGGTAGGCAATAATATCCTTGCTGTTGCAGGCGTTGCGCCGTTTGCACGGTGCGTTGGTTGTCACCAAGAATAAACGGCACGATATGGCTTTCACTTGGCATTGGCATATTTAACTTTTCTGCCACGACGTGCCGTAAGCGCGCGCTTAATTGCATAAGATGTTGCCGTTTCGCCTGGAAGTGCGATCGTTTTTCAAAGAGAAATTCTGTCCATGCCACATTAAACGGGGGTAACGCGGTGCTGAAAATCAACGGGCGCATGGTGTTAATTAAATAGTCTTTGATCACTTGATCGCAAACCACATAAGCCCCCATCGACGCCAATGCTTTGCCGAATGTGCCTACCAAGAAATCAATGTACGGAAGGCAATTCATTTGCTCGGCAACGCCTAACCCCTGTTCGCCGTAAACCCCAATGCCGTGCGCTTCATCCACATATAACATGACATTGCCAAATTGCCTTTTAAATGCAACTAATTGAGGCAAATCGGCAAAATCGCCGTCCATGCTAAACAGGCTTTCCGTCACCACAATAATGCGTTCGTAGTTGAGATGCTGTTTTTGCAAAATCTCGTGCAAATGCGCGTAATCATTGTGGCGATAACGCACAAACGGCGCATCGCTCAAACGAATGCCGTCAATAATACTGGCATGCACCAACTTATCCGCCACGATCAACGTTTGTTTATTGGCTACCGCCGGTAAAATGCCGATGTTGACGTGATAGCCGCTGTTAAACAACAGACAGGCTTCACGCTGAAATGCCTCCGCCATCTGCCGCTCAAGACTTTCATACTCAGAGAAATTCCCGGTTAATAAACGGGAGGAGGACGAGGTAAAGTGCGGTCGTTTTTCCACGAGTTTTTCGAGAAATGCTTGCTGCAATGCATCGTCATTAGCCAGCCCGAGATAATCATTGGAAGCCAAATTCAGCATTGACCGTCCGTTTTGCTCTACAAACTTGCCCTTATGCACAATTTGCGGAAAGCGACGATATTGTTCTTTTTGACGGAGTTTTTCCAATTGCGCTGCAAAATAATCTGACTTACTCATGGTATTCCTCTTTAATCGCCGCCAGCATGCCTGCCGTTAACGCAGATAATTGGGCTGGAGTGATAATGAATGGCGGCATGATATAAACGAGCTTGCCGAAAGGACGCACCCAAACACCGTGCGCCACCAGACGCGCCTGCAAACTCGCCAAATTCACCGGATCATGCATTTCCAATACCCCGATGGCGCCGAGTACGCGCACTTCTTTGACGGATTTAAAACTTGCTGCGATTCGTAACTCGGCTTTCAGTTGGGCTTCGATCCGTTGGACATTGCCCTGCCAATCACTTTCCAGTAATACATCAATAGATTCGGCAGCGATGGCACAAGCCAGCGGATTCGCCATAAAGGTCGGGCCGTGCATAAAACAATGCGCTTCGCCCTGACAAATGGTTTGTGCAATGGCGCGCGTGGTGATGGAGGCGGACAGGGTTAAATAACCGCCTGTAAGTGCTTTGCCGATACACATAATATCCGGCGAAACGCCGGCATATTCAGCGGCAAACAATTTGCCCGTGCGTCCAAAACCGGTGGCAATTTCATCAAAAATCAGCAAGACGCCGTATTGTTCGCACAGCTGCTTGGCGCGCATCAAATACATCGGCGAATAGAAATACATTCCTCCCGCCCCTTGTACCACCGGTTCCAAAATAAGTGCGGTCAGTTCTGCGCCTTTTTTTTCTAATAAATCTGCTAAGGGTTTAATATCGTCTTCGCTCCAAGGCTGCCCAAAAGGCGTTTGCGGCTGCGGGAGAAAATATTGCACTGGCAAACTTTTCGCAAACAGCCCATGCATGCCGGTCACCGGATCGCACACCGACATCGCATGCCAAGTGTCGCCGTGATAACCGGAACGAATAGTGGCGAATTTATGCCGTTGTGTTTCGCCTTTCGCGTGTTGATATTGAATCGCCATTTTCATCGCTACTTCTACTGCAATAGAGCCGCTGTCGGCAAAGAAGATTTGCTCCAACCCCTGCGGCAATAAAGGCAATAATTTTTGCGCCAATTTGACGGCGGGTTCGTGCGTTAAGCCACCAAACATAATGTGGCTCATGTGTTCCAACTGTTTTGTCGCTGCCGCATTCAATCGCGGATGATTGTAGCCGTGCAACGCCGCCCACCAAGAGGACATGCCGTCAATCAGCTGGTGACCGTCTTTCAGTGTAATCATTACACCGTCGGTGCGTTCAACGGCATAAATCGGTGTAGTCAGTGGAAGGGCAGCATAAGGATGCCAAATATGCTCACGATCAAATTGCAATAACTGTTGTTGGTTCATAGGCTTAGCTTCAAAAATTAAGAAGTCGTAATTTTACCTGAGAAAATAAGGCAATTCTAAAGCTTTGCACTTCTCCATCCGATTTTTTGTGTTTTTTGAGGCATTTGCCACAATTTTGATGATTTTCAATACGGAATAAAGCGGCGAATCCCCCGATACATTGCACAAGCCGAATAAGTTGTTATAATCACCGACTTCTTTTTGACACTGTAGAAAAAATAACCATTATGAATAAATTCACTTATTGGCAACGTGCGAAAGTTGCTTTTCAATACATTATGCCGCAACTGTATTTAACCCAATTAGCCGGTTGGTTTGCCCAACAAAAATGGGGTGCGGTAACACATTTCGTGATCAAGGCTTTCGCGAAGAAATACAACGTGGACATGAGCGAAGCTAAAAAAGAGAACTTTAGCGATTATGAAAGCTTCAACCAATTTTTTATTCGTGGGTTAAAAGACGACGCGCGAAAAATCAATGAAAATCCGACCGCACTTTGCTTACCTGCCGACGGTCGCGTGAGCCAAATCGGGCATATTGACGATGAACGTTTATTGCAAGCCAAAGGGCATTTTTTCAGCCTATCTGATTTATTAGCCAGCGATGAAGAATTAGTTAACACCTTTAAAAACGGCGAATTTGCGACGATCTATTTATCTCCGCGTGATTATCACCGCGTCCATATGCCGTGCGATGCGACCTTGCGCAAAATGATTTATGTGCCGGGCGATTTATTCTCGGTCAATCCGTTCTTAGCGGAACACGTGCCAAATTTATTCGCTCGCAATGAGCGCGTTATTTGTGTTTTTGATACAGCGTTCGGCCCAATGGTACAAATCCTTGTGGGGGCGACCATTACTGCCAGCATGAGCACGGTTTGGGCCGGCGTCATTAATCCGCCACGCACCGGTGAAGTCAAAGTCTGGACATATCAAGGGGATAGCGCCATTAAACTCACCAAAGGCCAAGAGATGGGCGCATTCCAATTGGGCTCAACCGTCATTAACTTATTCCCGGCGAATTCCGTGACCTTAGCAGAACATTTAGAGGTGGACGTTCCAGTGAGAATGGGCGAAATCTTAGCCACAATGAAATAGTTTTATCAACAGAAAGGAAAACAACATGACAGCAGAATTTTTCAATCAAGTGACATTAGACGATACCGAAGCCAAAGGTAGTTACGGTATCGGTTTGCAAATCGGTCAACAATTATTGGATAGCCAATTAGCGGTGAAAGCGGAAGCGGTAGCAAAAGGGATTTACGATGTGTTAAATCAACATGCGCCGGCATTAGATTTCAATGAAATCAGCCAAGCGTTGCAACAATTGCAACAACAAGCTGCGGAAGCCCAACAAGCGCAATTCAAAGAAATTGAAGCCGCAGGCAAAGCTTTCTTAGAGGCGAACAAACAAAAAGACGGCGTGAAAGTCACGGATTCCGGCTTGCAATATGAAGTGTTAGTTGAAGGTAACGGCAACGTGCCATCTACAACCGATAAAGTACGTGTTCACTACACCGGCACATTACCGGACGGTACTGTATTCGACAGTTCCGTCGCACGCGGTCAACCGGCTGAATTTCCGGTTAACGGCGTGATCAAAGGGTGGATCGAAGCACTTTCCATGATGCCGGTCGGCTCCAAATGGCGTTTGGCAATCCCACATGAATTAGCCTATGGTGAACGTGGCGCAGGCGCAGCCATCCCACCATTTAGTCCATTAGTCTTTGAAGTGGAATTATTAGAAATTCTTTAATCGGATAACTTATCTCACTCAAAACGGCGTTAATCATAGCGCCGTTTTTTTATGTGAAAATCTCCATGCTATTTAATTTCCTCACCAAGAAAAGCGCATAAAAGTGCGGTCATTTTCCGTGATGTTTTTTCATGCTCTCCAGTGTTTTTCACTCTCAAGATCTGATAAAGTCTGCGCTCACAACAGGCTGATTTTTAATGACCATTTTCAGGAGCAACAAGAATGAAAAAAATCGAAGCAATCATTAAACCGTTTAAATTGGATGATGTACGCGAAGCCTTATCCGACATTGGTATTACTGGCATGACCGTCACCGAAGTCCGTGGTTTTGGACGCCAAAAAGGACATACGGAATTGTATCGTGGTGCCGAATACATGGTGGATTTTCTGCCGAAAGTGAAAATGGAAATTGTGGTCCCCGATGATTTATTAGAACAATGCTTGGACGCTATCGTCGATACGGCACAAACCGGCAAAATCGGAGACGGTAAAATTTTTGTGTATGAAGTGGAACGGGTGATTCGTATCCGTACCGGTGAAGAAAATGAGGATGCGATTTAGTTAATGGAAAAACAAGCTTCTTTAGTAAAAGCACTGGTCGCCTGTGCTGCTATCGTGATTATTTTAGCCGGCATTAAGGCAGCTTCAGAAATTGTCGTGCCATTTTTACTGTCGCTGTTTATTGCGATTATTTGCTCGCCGTCCCTCAATTACCTGACCAAGAAAAAAGTGCCCTACGGTCTCGCCATTGGCTTGTTGTTAGCATTGATTTTAATCGTCTTTTTCTTCCTGTTCGGCTTAATTAACAGCACAATCCAAGAATTTAGCCAATCAATCCCGCAATATCGCCAATTATTGGGCGAACGCGTTAATAGCCTAGTGGCACTTTCACAAAGCTTGAAAATCCCGTTGGATATTTCCGAAAAAAGCATCATGGAGCATTTCGATCCAAGCGTGATCATGAATTTTGTGCGTCGTGTTTTTCTCAGCTTTTCCGGCGTAGTCACCAATATTTTCGTGTTGGTGTTAGTGGTTATTTTTATGCTTTTAGAAGCCCCTTATGCTAAACACAAATTTGCCGTGGTATTTAGCAGTGATTCGAAGGAAATCAGCCAACAAGAACGTTATTTAGATCGTATTCTACAAGGCGTTATCAGCTACCTTGGTGTAAAAACCATGATGAGTTTGTTAACCGCTATTTGCATTTGGCTTTTATTGGAAATTGTCGGTGTGCAATATGCGATTTTATGGGCAACACTGAGTTTCCTGCTCAATTACATTCCCAATATCGGCTCAATTATCGCTGCTATTCCGATTATCGTGCAGGCATTATTACTCAACGGTTTTGTAGTGGGCTTAGAAGTCATTATCGGTGTCGTTGCCATCAACATGATTATCGGCAATGTGCTTGAACCTCGATTAATGGGTAAAAAATTGGGGCTTTCCACGCTGGTGGTATTCCTGTCTTTGTTGTTCTGGGGATGGTTGCTAGGAACAGTAGGAATGTTGCTCTCTGTGCCGCTCACCATGGCATTCAAAATTGCCTTAGAAGCCAGCCCAACAACCGTGAAATACGCCTTGTTGCTCGGCGATTCCGACAGTACCCATGAAAGTAAATAATCCCGCATATCAGAGCCTTGTTTCGACAAGGCTCTTTTTCGATAAAAAGCGCAATTTCGTGCTATAATTCCGCCACTTTTGTCATAATTTTTACAACGTCTTTCACAACGCCACGATCACGCATATGAAAAAATTTTTCTTCCTTCTTTTATTTCTCGTTGCCTTATTGGCTGGCGCCGGCTTTTGGGGCTATCAACAACTACAACAGTTTATACAGCAGCCTGTCAATGTACAAAAGGATCAACTTCTTACCGTAGAACGTGGCACAACCGGTAATAAATTAGTCACGTTGTTAGAGCAAGAAGGTATTTTGGACAGTGCCGCATTATTGCCTTGGGCCTTAAAATTGCACCCTGAATTGAGCAAGGTGAAAGCGGGTACTTATTTGTTGGATGATGTGAAAACCGTAGAAGATTTGCTGAAATTACTCAACTCCGGCAAAGAAGCGCAATTTAACGTGCAATTTATTGAAGGCAACACCTTTAAAAATTGGCGAAAACGCCTCGAAAACGCACCGCACTTAAAACAGACCTTAAAAGATAAATCCGAACAAGAGATTTTCCGGTTATTGACACTGCCAAAAGTCTCAAAAGCCATTGATGAATGGATGAAAATCGACGGTTGGTTGTATCCGGACACTTATAATTACACGCCGAATTCTACCGACTTAGAACTGTTGCAACGCGCTGCAGAACGCATGAAAAAAGCCTTGGATAAAGCCTGGAATGAGCGCGATAAGGACTTACCGTTAGAAAATCCTTACGAGATGTTGATTCTCGCGTCTATCGTGGAAAAAGAAACCGGCATCGCCGCAGAGCGTCCCCAAATTGCCTCGGTGTTTATTAATCGTTTGAAAGCCAAAATGAAGCTTCAAACCGATCCAACGGTGATTTACGGTATGGGTGAGGATTACACCGGCAATATTCGTAAAAAAGATCTCGAAACGCCGACCCCTTATAACACCTATGTGATTGACGGTTTACCGCCAACGCCGATTGCTATGCCAAGTGAAGAGGCATTACAAGCCGTGGCGCATCCTGCGCGAACGGAATTTTATTATTTCGTTGCCGACGGCACGGGCGGTCACAAATTCAGTCGGAACTTAAATGAACACAATAAAGCGGTGCAGGAATATTTACGCTGGTACCGCCAACAAAACGGAAAATAATATGACAGGCAAATTTATCGTTATTGAAGGCTTAGAAGGCGCAGGCAAAAGTACTGCCCATCAATGTGTCGTGGATACCTTAAAGGAATTAGGCATTAATGATGTCGTCTTCACCCGTGAACCCGGTGGCACACCGTTAGCAGAAAAATTACGTCACCTCATTAAACATGAAACAGAGGAACCGGTCACAGACAAAGCCGAATTATTGATGTTATATGCCGCCCGAATTCAATTAGTGGACAATGTCATTAAGCCCGCCCTCGCCCAAGGAAAATGGGTGGTGGGTGATCGCCATGATATGTCGTCACAAGCCTACCAAGGCGGTGGCCGCCAGTTGGGAGAGGCTTTTTTAACGCATTTAAAACAAACCGTTTTGGGCGATTTTGAACCGGATTTGACCCTGTATTTAGACATTGATCCAGCAGTCGGTTTAGCCCGCGCCCGTGGACGTGGTGAGCTGGATCGTATCGAACAACAACATCTGGATTTTTTCCACCGCACCCGTGCCCGTTATTTAGAACTGGTAAAAGACAATCCGAAAGCCGTGATGATCAATGCGGAACAATCCATTGAGCAAGTACAGGCAGACATTAAAAGTGCGGTCAAAAATTGGTGGATTTCGCTGTCAAAATGATCCCGTTACTTCCTTGGTTGGTACCGACCTATCACAAACTTACGCTGGCTTTTGATGAGGCTTTAGGGCATCACGCTCTGCTGATTCGTGCCGATGACGGCCTCGGCGCCGAACAACTTTGTTCTGCGTTAGCAAAACGTTTAATGTGCTTAACACCCAACGGGGCGGAAGCTTGTGGCGAATGCCATGCTTGCCATTTAATGCAAGCTAACAGCCACCCGGATTTCCAGCCTATCGCGCCTATTGAGAACAAGGACATCGGCGTGGATCAAATTCGCGCCATGAACGAACAAGCGACGCAACATGCGCAGCAAAACGGCAATAAAGTCATTTATATCGAACAGGCACATCGTTTGACGGAAGCCGCTGCCAACGCCATTTTAAAAACGTTGGAAGAGCCGCGTCCAAATACCTATTTCATTTTGCAGTGCGATATGCAAAAGGCGTTGTTGCCAACCATTTACAGTCGCTGCCAAGTGTGGAATCTCTTACCACCGGACACAGACACGGCATTACAGTGGTTGCAATCACAAACATCCGCCGAAACATCTGATATATTGACCGCACTTCGGGTGAATTATGGTCGACCACTGCTCGCACTTGCCATGTTAGAGCAAAATTTACTGGTGCAACGACGGGAATTTTTACGCCAATTTTGGCTATTCTATCGTCGTTGTTCGCCTTTGGAATTACTGCCGTTTTTTACTAAAGAACTTGTCTTGCAGCAGCTGGATTGGTTATCGGCTTTTTTAAGCGACAGTTTGAAAAACAAACTGAATATTCGCGAAGATTGGGTTTGCCAAGACATTGAACAGGGTGTCATTCAATTTAGCCAAGGACTTTCTGCCCCGGCATTATTAAAAGCAACACAAATTGTTAGCAAAGTGCGGTCGGATTTATCAGCGAATTCGGCGTTGAATTTAGAATTGATTTTACTCGACGGGCTAACCCGTTTAATTACTGAAGTATTTGAAGGATAAAATATGTTTATTGTGGATTCCCATTGCCATTTGGATGCCTTAGATTACGAAACATTACATCAAAATATTGCTGATGTCGTGGCAAAGGCAAAAGCACGCGATGTGAAACATTTATTGGCGATTGGCGTGACCTTGAGCCGTTTTGAAAAAGTGTATCCGGAATTAGCCAAATTCGATAACGTCTCTTTAGCCTGTGGCGTGCACCCGCTGGATTTTGAAGAAGAACCTTATGATGCCGCGCGTTTGTTACGCTTGGCGCAAGATCCTAAAGTCATCGCCATCGGCGAAATTGGCTTAGATTATTATTACAGTGCAGAAAACAAAGCCGCCCAACAAGCCGTGTTTGCCAGCCAAATTGACGTGGCCAACCAGCTCAATAAACCGGTCATCATTCACACACGCCAGGCGCGCGAAGACACGATTCGCCTGTTGCGCGACAATCAGGCAGAAAAGTGCGGTGGCGTTTTGCATTGTTTTACCGAAAACTATGAGATGGCAAAACAAGCCTTAGACTTGGGTTTTTACATTTCCATTTCAGGGATTATCACCTTTAAAAATGCGGAAGACCTTCGGGAGGTGGTGCGCAAGCTGCCGCTGGATCGTCTGTTGGTGGAAACCGATTCGCCTTACTTGGCACCGGTGCCTTATCGCGGTAAGCAAAATCAACCGGCATACACTCGTGAAGTGTGTGAATATGTGGCAGCATTGAAAGGCGTTTCGGTCGAGGAAATGGCGCAAATCACCACACAAAACTTCGAGCGTTTATTTAAAATTCAGGTACAATAATTAACCAATCTCATTTCAATAGGACAAAAAGATGAGAAAATTTTTAAAATATTTTTTTATTTCCGTCATTTTTATTTTTCATTTATGCCTTGCTGCAGCGATAAATTATTCGATGCCGAGCTATGATGTTACCAAAGTGACCGGCGTTGAGGTGAAACGGGTGGATAAAGACGGGCCAATTACAAAAGCCAATCCGGCAGACGGCCCGACCCGCGATGTGTATTTTATCAATACGCAACATGAAAACGGCAAAGTGATGGTATATCGCAACGAAGATACCCGTTGGGGTTTTCCGTTCTATTTCAAATTCGGCTCAGCAAATTTACAGGCATTGGCGCAAGCCTTGGGCAATGAAGAAAAAATCGTGGAAATCAAATATTACGGCTGGCGTTTAACGATGTTTGATGAGTTTCCAAATGCGTTATCCGTAAAAGAAATAACGGAAACCAATACCCCAAGCCACCCGATTCTTAGCTATATTCTTTACGTACTTTTATTCTTTACCTTCTTCTTTGCCGTGCAGTTTATTCGCGGCTGGTTTGATAGCGAAAATTAGGTTTCTTTTTTCATTTCTTTTGTGCGGTTAAAAACGCAGTCAAAACTAACCGCACTTTATCTCTCGTTTATATCAAGTTATAGAGAACCTTATGAGTTTATTCAGTGCAATTTTAATTTTAATCTTACTGATTATTGTCAGTGCCATCGTGTCCTCTGCCGAAATTTCATTGGCAGGCGCGCGTCGTATTAAATTACAAAACATGGCTAACGAAGGGAATACTAAAGCGGCCATGGTGCTCAAATTACAAGAGCAGCCGGGACGTTTTATTACGGTGGTACAAATCGGCTTAAACATGGTTGCCGTCTTGGGCGGGGTCATCGGTGAAGCAACTATCAGCGTGCATTTACAAGCGTTTCTGCAACAATATACCGATGCGCCTTGGGTTGACAGTGCCGCGTCTTGGCTTGCCTTTCTCATCGTCACCGCTTCGTTCATTTTATTAGCAGATTTAATGCCAAAACGTCTTGCATTAATCAATCCGGAAGCCGTGGCACTACGCACGGTGCGCATTATGCAACTGTGCATTATCCTATTAAAACCAATTGTGTGGATTTTTGATTCGTTGGCGAATGTGATGTTCCGCCTATTCAGAATTTCCACCATACGTGTTGAAAGCATGACACCAGAAGATATTGTCGCTGTGGTAGATGCGGGCGCAGAAGCCGGTGTGTTAAAAGCACAGGAGCATTATTTAATCGAAAATATCTTCGATATGCAGCAACGCAAGGTCACCTCAACCATGACCACGCGTGAAAATATCATTTTTTTAGACCGCACTTTCACACGCCAACAAGTGCTGGACACGTTAACGCAAAACTCCCATTCCAAATTATTGATTTGTGAGCAGGGCTTGGATCATATTTTAGGATATGTGGAATCACACAGTTTGTTGACCTTGTTTTTAAAAGAAGAACAGGTGCAATTAACCGACAACCGCTTATTGCGCAAGTTGTTGTACGTGCCGGACACGTTGTCTTTATATGAAGTGTTGGAGCTGTTTAAATCCACCGGTGAAGATTTCGCCGTCATCGTCAACGAATACGCGTTAGTCGTAGGAATTGTGACCTTAAACGATGTGATGAGCATTGTGATGGGCGAATTAGTTTCCAGTGAAGAAGAACAAATTATTCGCCGTGATGAAGATTCTTGGCTGATTGATGGCGCCACACCATTGGAAGATGTGAAACGCGCCTTGGATATCGAAAGTTTCCCGCACGATGAAAATTATGAGACCATCGCCGGCTTTATGATGTATATGTTGCGCAAAATCCCGAAGAAAACCGATTTTGTGTTATACGACCGCTATAAATTTGAAATCATTGACACCGAGAATTTTAAAATCGATCAGTTGATGGTGTCCTTTAGAAAAGACTTGGCAGAATAAGGATTCTTTTCACTGGGGTGGGCGAGCGTTCCGTTTTTCTCCTGCTCGCCGCCCCATTCCAAGTATTCTTCCTCTCCCCTACGCCAGACCGAGGAGGAAGAATATCAAAACGCACAGAAAACCCACCGCACTTTTACGCAAAAAATCACTTTCTTACTAAAATCAAAAAACGGCAATCGTAGGGATTTTGTTCATCGGCCGGACGGTATTGTTCAAATTCAATCGACCAGTCATGCCAATCGATTGGTGGAAAGAAAGTATCGCCTTCCAATTCCGTTTGAATTTCAGTGAGGTAAAGATGACTCACCTGCGGTAAGTACTGCTTAAAAAGCTGTCCGCCACCAATCAACATAATTTCCTCAGAATCACGGACAAAATCCACCGCACTTTCTAGACTCTCTTTCCATACAACACCTTCATGCATGAAGGGTTGGCGTGAAAGCACAATATTCGTGCGTTTAGGCAACGGACGACCAATGCTTTCAAAAGTTTTACGCCCCATGATCACCGGCTTGCCGGTGGTATTTTGACGAAACCAAGCCAGGTCTGCGGGCAAATGCCATGGCATTTGGTTATCTTTACCGATAACATGATTTTTCGTCATGGCGACAATTAGGCTTAAATTCATGTATTTTCCTAACTTATTTAATGGGTTAACTTGCAGTTACTATACCACAGGTTTTCCGCGATAGAACAACAGACCAGGCAACGCCAACCCGAAAACCAATGCACCGAGAATAAAGGTGGTGTTAATAAAGGAATTGATCATTTGCGAAAACAGTTCGTCAGAAAAACCGTAATGGTGAATCTGTACAATAGCGATCATGGCTTTGTAAGCATGCACGCCGGGAATCATTGGAATAATTGCAGCCACGGTAAAGACTTTCGGATGTGCCAAATAACGATGGGAAAGGTGAACCCCGATAAAACCAATCAGCGCAGCACCAACCAGCGTGGAAAAAATAATGGGCATATTCCAATGGAGCAACAAGGTTCGGGTTACATGCCCTAATGCGCCAAGCATCGCGCAATATTTCAACGCTTTGGGCGGCACATTGAACAACAAGGCGAACCCCACAGCAGGAATCGCCGCAAAGAACATATCGTCGAGTAACCAAAATAACCAATCCATCTTAATTCCCCCAGGTCGTGATATTCAGCACGCTGAGCGCAAAGACAATGCCCAAACACGCCCCAAAGGTGAGAATGGTCGCTACCGCCCAACGACTAATTCCCATGTTAACGTAGCCTTTTAAAATATCCGCCAGGGAATTGATTAACGGAAATCCCGGCACCAACAATAAAGCGCTAGACGCCAAGGCAATTTGCGGATCATTGCCGATTTGATATTTCAAACTCATGCCTGCAATCAATGACGCCACAAAGGCAGTAATGCAAAAAACAATTATGGGATTGTAATGCCGTTTAGACAATTCCTGTCGCACATACATCGCCACAGAGGAAGCCAAGAAGGTGATAAGGCTAATAAGTGCATCACCACCGGATAAATGTGCAAAGGAGGCACAAGATAAACCCACCATCAATACGACAAAATAACGGTTATATTTTAACGGTTTGAGGCCTTCTAGTTTTTGCTTCACCAGATGTAAATCATATATGTGATGTTCCGCAGAAATAATAATTCGTTGAACATCTGTGACCATTTGCATATTAATGCCTCTGTCGGCACTTTTACGGGTCGTCGTAATGCAATGTCCGTTGGTGAGCGTAGTAAGAATCACTGCGTTGGCGGTTAATGCGCATTCCACGCTGGTAACTCCAAGCGCCACACCAAGCCGTTGCGTCATTTGCACAACTACCGCACTTTCCACGCCATGTTGTAATAACAACAATGCCGTTTCTACGCATACACGGGTCACTTCCCGTTGGTATTCCTGAGTAATCTGTTGAACTTTCATCATACTTTTACCTAAATTAACTGTGCCGCCCATTATAAAACTTTCTAAAAGGAACAACAGTATTTCATCTTGCCCCATCAAAGTGCGGTGGATTTTCCCGATAAATTTAATGCTTTTTGCCATGCTTAATGCTAACTTAAACGCATTTTTGACAAGGAGTCAGTATGCAACAGAATAACAAAACCATTGTGGTAAAATTCGGCACCAGCACTTTAACCCAAGGCACACCAAAATTAAATTTAGCGTACATGATGGAAATCGTCCGTCAGTTGGCACAATTACATCGCGCAGGCTTTCGCTTGGTGATTGTCACTTCAGGCGCCATTGCCGCCGGTCGGCATTATTTAAATCACCCGCAATTACCGCCTACTGTGGCATCCAAGCAATTATTGGCGGCAGTGGGTCAAAGCCAGCTGATTCAAACCTGGGAAAAACTCTTTGCCATTTATGATATTCATATCGGGCAAATGTTGTTAACCCGCGCGGATATTGAAGATCGCGAACGCTTTCTCAATGCACGCGATACATTGCATGCACTATTAGATAATCACATCATCCCCGTTATCAATGAAAATGATGCTGTCGCCACAGCAGAAATTAAAGTGGGTGATAACGACAATTTATCCGCCTTAGTGGCGATTTTAGTCCAAGCGGAACAGCTTTATTTATTGACCGATCAACAAGGCTTGTTTGACAGCGATCCGCGTAAAAATCCACAGGCGAAATTGATTCCGGTCGTGGAGAAAATCACCGATCATATTCGTTCTATCGCGGGCGGTAGCGGCACAAATTTAGGCACCGGTGGTATGTCCACCAAAATTACCGCGGCAGATGTTGCCACGCGTTCAGGCATCGAAACTATTATTGCGCCGGGTAATCAACCTAACGTAATCATCGATTTAGCATACGATCAAGCCATCGGCACCAAATTCACGGTACAAGCGGATCGCTTAGAAAGCCGTAAGCAATGGCTCTTCGCTGCCCCTTCTGCAGGCGTGCTCACGATTGATGATGGCGCGCAAAGTGCGGTGTTAATTCAGCACAAATCCTTGCTGCCGGCAGGTATCGTTGATGTCAGTGGACGTTTCTCTCGTGGTGAAGTTGTGCGCATTCGTAACTCGCAAGGCAAAGACATTGCTCTCGGTATGTCGCGTTATAACAGCGATGCACTGGAATTAATCAAAGGCAAACAGTCTCATGATATTGAACAATTGCTTGGCTATGAATATGGTACCGTCGCCATTCATCGAGATGATATGATTGTGCTGTAAGAAAAAACAGCCTGAAAATCACTATAGTAGTTTTTATCTTAAATAGTGATACATAAAAAAGGGAATAAGGGCTTATCGCCCTCATTCCCTTTTTTTTTATAATCTTCTTACCATAAACTTACGATATCAATATCCTAATCCCCATAAAAAAATCTGCACCTTAATCCGTTAATTTTCATCAACTTCTAAGATGCAGATTTATTTCTATAGCTTTAAGCTTAATGAATGAGATTAGAAGCTATACTTCATACCTGCTTGAATACTGGTTTTCTGGAAGTCTTGCTGACCAAATTGATAAGCTCCACTTAACCAGACATCCACATTTTTAGACGCTTTATGCTCGAAGCCAACTTTGACCTCTCCGAGATTTTTCACACCACCTTGTTCTACTTTAGTTGAACCAACAGTTACCTGATATGGTTTTCTGTTGTTTAACCAGTTAAATTCAATAAATGGTTGCCATACTTTCTCTGCATTTGGCATTTTATTGTTCATAAAGGCTTTAACACCCACACGAGTTCTAAGGTTTTCACCACGACCAGCGACAGATACCTTACCATCTTGAGTATCAAAGGCATCAACGTTTGTATAAGTGAATTGAACTTTCGGTTGAATGAAGTAGTTATATGCATCTTTACCTTCAAACTTGCTTGTATAACCAGCTTCAACGGATGCAGTAACACCAGTTAAATCATAATGATTAGTTGATTTAGAACCTGTTACTGTTCCTTTGAACTCATTCCATAATACCCAACCATCTAAATGCAACCCAGTTTGGTCTTTATTATTAGCATACATTGTGGCATATACACCCAAATTAAAGCCAGTGAGCTTACCATTCGCTGAGTAGCCGGTTACCGCATTGTTTGTGGTTGAATTTGCTCGTCCATAACCGCCCATCACACCAACTAAGTACATATTCTCATTTTTGTCTGACCATCTTCCGATGTCTGAACCTAATTGAATTGTACGATTGTGTAGTTTGTTAGTTAAGTGACCGCGATCATCTTCAAAACGCACATCATCATAACGAACCTTCGCCCAAACTGATGGCCATTTACCTTTCTCAAGTTTGTTACCCGTAAAGCTTGGCTCACCTAAACGATCATGCAATCTCAAATCAAACATGGTATTTGCCGCGACCAAGTTAGATAAGTAAGAACCAACTTCTGGTTTTAGGCCGCCTTTGCTGCTTAAATACCAGTCACTTTCTTTCTTCAGTAAACGATAGTCAAAAGCACCCGCCGATAAACGATCGTTTAAGGCAAACTCAGCATCAGACTTACCGGTTACTTCTACAATTTTGATACCATCCTTAGTCTCTTCACCAGTACCGGCAATATCATTTACTTTGATAATGCTCTTACCTGTAGTGTTACCATTTACAATCAGTTTATTAAATGGAGAATCATCACCACCAAGGTTACCATTAAATACAAGACTACTTGTATCCTGCCCATTGTAACCGCCAACAGTAACTGTTGAACTATCTACAACAGTAGAACCAGGCAAGTTACCAACATGGAAAGTCCCGTTATTATCCACTTTGCCTTCCAAGGTAACGTTATTAAGACCAATTAATGTGGCATTCTCTTTCACATTGACAAGAGTGCTCTTCACGGTATCACCTGTACCATTGAAGATTAAACTACCTTCATTTAGATTAGTTTTACCATAGTACTGAGCCTGTTTATCGTTCATTGTTAAGGTGCCTGTTCCATTTTTGTTCACAGCACCTGAAGTATCATCAGCATCACTGGTGATAACACGATTCGTTAACTCTCCATCTGTTGCAAGCGTTACATCTAATACACCATCGTTATTAACTTTAACAGCGCCTTTACCAAGACTATCAAGTTTATTGACTTTCACTTGGGCCTGCTTGTTATCGTCGTTACCAATAGTAATATCCGCTGACAAATCTGTATTAGAACTATTTACCGTCAAGGTGTTATCCTTAACTCTAATGTTACCTTCACCAGTTAAAGCACCATCTACAACTGAGTCAGTCTCACCCGCAAGCGTTAAGTCACCACCGTTCACTTTTGCTGTAGAGCCAGCCGTCGTATTTAACGCGCCAACAGTTTGAGTCTTACCATTTAAGTCAAAGGTTGTACCACCAGCAAGATTTAGCTCTTTTGTATTGCCTAAAGCTTTATTTGAACCTGCTATTAATGTCGCACTGTCTTTAACCATAGTTTTGCCACGATAATCGTTCTCTGAATTATTGAGAGTTACTTCACCAGAGCCAGCAATTTGTAAATCACCCTCTGTTTTGCTGCCATCATCATTCACAAAGCCAGTTAATTTAGCGGTTAACTCTTTTGCTTTATCAGTTTTTGCAGAAGATGAATCCAGTTTTAATGCGTTCTCCTCAGTACCTTTTAATTGAACTTCTTTTAACGTATGTTCAATGTTTAAACCCGAAGTATCTGTGGTTAATTTTGCATCATAGACTGCTCTAGCTACTTTTTCAGCATTTTGAATTAAGTCTACATTCATTGTCTCTTTTGCAGGATTTCCATCTGCATCAAGCATAGTAATGTTTGTGATCTTACCTTCAGAATCCTTAGTAACACCTTCAATATTTGTTGCTTTAATTAAGCGAGCTTTCATAGAGCCATTGTCATCTTGTTCTAATAATGGAACACCACCGACTAAACCAGACTCATCTTGTACAACGTTTACTTTGACCTTACTGTTACTTTCTATCTTCAGAGTATCCGCAACAATATTATTATCTGCAGGTTTTGGTTCTTCCGCAGAGCCAAGATTCACTTCACCAAAGTCGACTAAGCCACCATCTAAGGTTAAAGCGCCAATAGTTTGTGATACTTCTGAACTAGTCGCTTTCTTCTTAGCATCGCCTACAGTTGCAGTACTATTTTTTGCTAATTTCAGTGTAGCATGTGTCAATGCATCTGTATTATCGCCTGCTAAATTGAGTTTCGCATTAGTAAGCTCAACTTCACCCTCAAAGGTACCTCCAGTGTTTGTACCCGCTTTAAAGCCAACTTCAGTTTGTCCTGCGTTAGTCTTATCTCCGTTGAAATGATACTTACCTGTACCCGTCAATTTATTCGCAATCTCAACCGCACTTTCCGCTGCAGCAAGTGCTACATTGACTTCAGATTTCGCTTTAATGTCAACATCGCCTGTACCTAAGCTGTCAACCTTATTCGCTTCAACTTTAGCTTCTACAGTGTCATCTTTACCCACTGTTACCTTGGCCGTCAGACCAGTGTTACTACCATTTACCGTTAACTTATTAGCTGCAACAGTGATTTCACCTGCACCTTTTAAAGCGCCATTCACGACTGAGTCAGCTACACCTGCAAGCGTTAAATTACCACCGTTCACTTTTGCTGTAGAACCAGCCGCCGTATTTAACGCGCCAACAGTTTGAGTTTTACCATTTAAGTCAAAGGTTGTACCACCAGCAAGATTCAGCTCTTTTGTATTACCTAAAGCATTATCTGAACCTGCTTTTAATGTCGCACTCTCTTTAACTAAGGTTTTACCGTGGTAATCATTACCCTCATTATTCAAGGTTACTTCGCCTGAACCAACAATTTGTAAATCACCCTCAGTCTTAGTATTGTCTCCATTGTCAAAGTCAGTTACTTGAACTTTTAACTCAGCATCAGCACCTGATTTACCTGTTGCATCTAATTTCAATGCATCATCGCCCTGACCTTTTAACTCAACTTTATTTAGACCTAAACTTAAATCCAAGCCTTTTTTATCTGTACTTACGGATAAATCTGTACCGTAAGAGGCACGAGCAACATCCTTACCATCTTGTTTAACCATTAATTTGGTCGGATTTGGCAAGTCATTACCATCTTTATCTACTAAAGATACGTTGCCTGCGTCACCAGTAATATCATTAGCTGACTGAACTAAACGAGACTTCATCGCATCGTTATCTTGTTCCATCAAGGATAAATTATTACCTGAACCATCTTGTGGGAAACCAATGTCAACCTGTACTTTACCGCTATCTAAACTTAGGTTCTCGGTATTAATATGATGACTTGCAAGCGATGGTGATGCTTGTGAAGCATTTACCGTACCGAAGTTGAAAGTACCACCATTAAAGCTGACAGAATTTACATTTTGAGCCCCCTGACCTACATTAACCAATGCATTCTCAGAGGCCTTTAACTTAGCATTTGTCAATGCATCTGTATTATCGCCTGCTAAATTGAGTTTCGCATTAGTAAGCTCAACTTCACCCTCAAAGGTACCTCCAGTGTTTGTACCCGCTTTAAAGCCAACTTCAGTTTGTCCTGCGTTAGTCTTATCTCCGTTGAAATGATACTTACCTGTACCCGTCAATTTATTCGCAATCTCAACCGCACTTTCCGCTGCAGCAAGTGCTACATTGACTTCAGATTTCGCTTTAATGTCAACATCGCCTGTACCTAAGCTGTCAACCTTATTCGCTTCAACTTTAGCTTCTACAGTGTCATCTTTACCCACTGTTACCTTGGCCGTCAGACCAGTGTTACTACCATTTACCGTTAACTTATTAGCTGCAACAGTGATTTCACCTGCACCTTTTAAAGCGCCATTCACGACTGAGTCAGCTACACCTGCAAGCGTTAAATTACCACCGTTCACTTTTGCTGTAGAACCAGCCGCCGTATTTAACGCGCCAACAGTTTGAGTTTTACCATTTAAGTCAAAGGTTGTACCACCAGCAAGATTCAGCTCTTTTGTATTACCTAAAGCATTATCTGAACCTGCTTTTAATGTCGCACTCTCTTTAACTAAGGTTTTACCGTGGTAATCATTACCCTCATTATTCAAGGTTACTTCGCCTGAACCAACAATTTGTAAATCACCCTCAGTCTTAGTATTGTCTCCATTGTCAAAGTCAGTTACTTGAACTTTTAACTCAGCATCAGCACCTGATTTACCTGTTGCATCTAATTTCAATGCATCATCGCCCTGACCTTTTAACTCAACTTTATTTAGACCTAAACTTAAATCCAAGCCTTTTTTATCTGTACTTACGGATAAATCTGTACCGTAAGAGGCACGAGCAACATCCTTACCATCTTGTTTAACCATTAATTTGGTCGGATTTGGCAAGTCATTACCATCTTTATCTACTAAAGATACGTTGCCTGCGTCACCAGTAATATCATTAGCTGACTGAACTAAACGAGACTTCATCGCATCGTTATCTTGTTCCATCAAGGATAAGCCGCCGACTAATCCATTGCTTGGCGCAATATCTACCTGAACTTTACCTGAACCTAAATTTAGATCTGTAACAGAAATGTTATTCGCTGCTAATTCTGTGGTCTCACCTTGTTTTAAGCCCACATTTTTGAAGTTAGCTGTACCGCCATTAAGGTCAAGCGCTTTAATTTGTTGAGTTCCCTCACCAACATTAAGCAAACCCTTGTCTGAGAGTTTTAGTTTGGCCTTTGTTAATGCATCTGTATTATCGCCAGCTAAATTGAGTTTCGCATTAGTAAGCTCAACTTCACCCTCAAAGGTACCTCCAGTGTTTGTACCCGCTTTAAAGCCAACTTCAGTTTGTCCTGCGTTAGTCTTATCTCCGTTGAAATGATACTTACCTGTACCCGTCAATTTATTCGCAATCTCAACCGCACTTTCCGCTGCAGCAAGTGCTACATTGACTTCAGATTTCGCTTTAATGTCAACATCGCCTGTACCTAAGCTGTCAACCTTATTCGCTTCAACTTTAGCTTCTACAGTGTCATCTTTACCCACTGTTACCTTGGCCGTCAGACCAGTGTTACTACCATTTACCGTTAACTTATTAGCTGCAACAGTGATTTCACCTGCACCTTTTAAAGCGCCATTCACGACTGAGTCAGCTACACCTGCAAGCGTTAAATTACCACCGTTCACTTTTGCTGTAGAACCAGCCGCCGTATTTAACGCGCCAACAGTTTGAGTTTTACCATTTAAGTCAAAGGTTGTACCACCAGCAAGATTCAGCTCTTTTGTATTACCTAAAGCATTATCTGAACCTGCTTTTAATGTCGCACTCTCTTTAACTAAGGTTTTACCGTGGTAATCATTACCCTCATTATTCAAGGTTACTTCGCCTGAACCAACAATTTGTAAATCACCCTCAGTCTTAGTATTGTCTCCATTGTCAAAGTCAGTTACTTTAGCTTTTAACTCAGCGGCTAAACCTGTTTTATTTGTACCATCTAGTTTTAGACCTTTTTCCTCTTTTTCTTTAAGCTCAACGGTATCAATGCCATAACGCAAATACAAGCCATTGCCTAAATCGCCTTGAGTAGTTAATTTGCTTTCATAAGACACTCGAGCAACCTGGTTATTACCATCTTGATTGATGTCAGTTTTAATTGAAGCTGGAATTACATTACCATTTTTATCTACTAAACCAAGATCATCTACATTACCAGTTACCGCATTTTCTGAAGAAGCTAATTGAGACATCATTCCGGCGTCATCTTGTTCCATTAGCGGTTTGCCATTCGCCATTGTCTCTGGAGATTCTAGATCAACACGAACCTTTCCTGCTCCTAAGTGCAGATCTGTTGTTTTAACATGGTTTGCAGATTTGGAGGCTGGGTCAGTCAAGCTAACCTTGCCGAAATCCACTAAACCACCGTTGAAGTTCAATTTACGGATCGCTTGATCACCAGATTGAACTTTGACTTCACTGTTACCAGACGCTTTCAATTCTGCCTTGGTTAATGCATCAGTATTCGCATTACCTAAAGTTAAATTCGCATTTTTGATTTCAACCGTACCCTCAAATGCCCCACCGGAATTGCGATTTCCTGTAAAGTTTAAGTCATTGCGGGTAGCGTTATTATCTTTGTCTCCGTTAAATAAGAACGTACCTTTCCCTGTGAGTTTAGCATCCACATTTGCTGCGCTATTTTTGTTGTACACAACTTTGCTACCGGTATCCTCGATATTATATTCCGTTGTACCGGTTAACAGATTCTGATTAAGAGTAAGTGTGGAACTGTCAGCAACACCCACTTTCTCAATATTAGTGATTGTATCAGCCTTATTGATGGTGAAATCAGATTGCTGCGCAAATCGAACGGTATCATTTCCCTTTCCACCATCAAGTTTGGCAAACTGTCTAGTTTGGGAGTCATCATCAGCGCCGGTTACTTTATTTACGTTGAACGTATCATTACCATCCCCCGTTTTGAATAATTCACCTTTTGAGCCATCAGCAAGTGTTACTGTATTGCCCGTACCATCTGGATTTTTACCTAACAATTCCACTGTATTGTTAATCTCACCATTATTAGTGAAATTCAATGCACTTCTATCAGCACCTTGTTTTAGAGCAAACTTGGTCTCATCTTTTTCTGCAGTAAAAGTATCATTGTTAAATGTACCGGAAAGTAATTTTCCTTCATTAGTAAAGTTCTTCACATTGCTATTTAGTGAAACAATTGGTTTTGAACTTGCAGATTGTAATCGACCACTTTGTTTCACATTTTCAGAGGTTCCATCAACAATCAATGCAGAATTCCCATTAGCATCCATTACATTCACACTAGCACTAGTTACAACGTCTTTAGTACTATGAACGTCAATACCTTTCCCTGCTGCACCACGAACGTTAATAACAACATTTTCAAAGCCTGTATTTTGAATAGCAACGTCTGTATCTCCCTCGGAAGCACCGGTATCTTTGTTAATCTTTTCAAACTTAATACCCGTACCTGAACCTGTTACATTAATAACACCATTCGTTTTTTCAGGAGAAGAGAAGCCTACGCCAGAATGAATACCAACACCATCCTCTACCTTAATAGTTGCATTATTAATAAACTGGATATTATCTAAAGCAGAACGGTTTTCAATACCATTACCCGCCCCAGCAACTTCAATATTTGAACTATCAATAACGACTTTGCTTGCGCCATCCACTAATACACCGTGCGCACCACCTTCAGCTTTTGTTAAGCCCGCACCAGTTAATTTTAGATTTGATTGATCCTTTAAGTGGTATGCAGATCCAGGAGTTGCTGTATTTCCAGTACCTAGCGCCCATACAATAGGTGTATTTGCTTGTGTACTGTTGATCTCTACTTCAGAAGCATTTCCGCTAACTTCAATTGCATTACCTTTTACTTTAATAAAAGAATTTTCATTATTAACGAGCTTACCGCCATCAACAACCTTCACACCAACGTTATTGTTAGAATTTCCAGTAAAATCAATATTACCTGAATGAGACAACACACCGTTATTTTTTACTAAGTAACCGGTGCTATTTGTCGCTTTAAAAGAGCTCGCATTCAAAATAGCCGCACTCTCTAAAATAGATTTTGCTGTGGAATGTACTCCGTTAAGACTGTTAGGTGCTTCTTTTCCATTCAAATCGTAGTACTTACCATCGATCTCTGCCAATGTAGCACCGTCACCCTCTACACTAAATTTTGTTGAATCTGTAATTTTTGCGTTTGCACCACCTTGTACAGCAACACCTTTTGCATTTTCCCCACTTACTTTTAGTTCAATATTAGAGAGATCTGCTTGAGTTTGCCAAGATTCTTTATCGTGTTTAGCAGTCGCACCACTAGTAACAAGCATTAACGTGGAATTTTTACTATTGTTAGAATCAAATGAAGATGGTTTATGTGTTCCCCCTAGCGTATTAGAAGTAAATTGAGAACCACGTTCAATGCGCATTAATACGGAATTCTCACCCTTCACTTGAATATCTTTTGTACTGTTATATTCAATAGCTGGTTTTGAGTTAGGCGTTGACGTAATGCCCGATATCAAAAATCCAATTTGATCTTTCTTGTCACTACTAAAAGTCACTCCGGCTTGATCATTAACAATGATTCGGCCTTGGTCACGCACATGCACACCAATCCCTCGATTTGAGTTGATGTTAACCACAGCGCTATCTTTCATCGTAATTTGAGAGCCTTCATTCTCCGATTGCAAACCGATGTTTACTAGAGCCGCATCTCCAACATCCTTAGAATCTAGATTCACGGTACCACTAAAGGTAACTTGTCCTTTGTCTTGCGCCAAAACTGCTCTACTACCACTATCTTTTAATGTGATTGTCCCTGCAATATCTGCCGTTGAACCTTCATCCACTAGGACAGCAGTATTATTATTTCCTACCTCAGGGTCTAACTTAACTTGATTACTACCTTCAGCCGGATCAGTTGTAACAGGGGTAAGTTCTTCTTTATTTAATACAATTTCTGCCGCTGAAGTGGCAACATAATGACCACCTTTTTCTACATTTACCACTGTTGCACGAGTTTGATTTCCGGCTAAATAAATTTTGCTATTGCCGTCAGTAATGAAGGTGGAAGGCTTATCATTGCCATCTTTACCGTTTACATTAATTGCTTTGTAGTCATCAGCTTTCTCAGAAACTACAATTTCTTTTGGATCAGTCTGAGTTGCTCCATCTTTTTGCTTATAACCAATATAGATATGTCCCGTATTGGTTGCCTTAGAGCCACTTTCTAGTTTGATAATATCTTTCTGACCTTCACTTACGAGGTCTGCCGCATTTGTCCCTGTAGCTCCATTTACTGCATTGATAGAACCGCTAACCACCCCTTCATTAGTAAAACTTGCAGTATCGCCATTAGCAACAACCACGCCTTTAATCGTAGCACCTGCATCATTTTTAATCGTTGAACCATTTTTTACTGTTACAAAACCTGCTACTGTTGAGCCTGCTTTATTAGTAACCTTGGCATTTTCACCCGCAGCAATTGAACCGGAAACAGCACCATCATTAGTCACTTCACTACCATCACCTACATCAATATTTCCAGCCGTAGCACCGCTCTTATTATCAACTTTGACCTTCTTACCGGTAATATTCGACATTTTACCTTCATTGGTAATAGAACCATTAGCCATATAAGTATGACCGGTAATTTCACCTTTATTATTTAGGGTATTTGTTTTACCTGCATCGCTCTCAGCAACAACAATTGCACCATCAACCTTCCCGGTGTTAGCCACGTTGACGTTGGCATTTTTCACTTTTATTGTTGCTGTACTATTTTCTGTGGCACTTGTTGCTTGATTACCTTCAATCGTTCCATTGATGTTATAAGTGTTTTCTGCGTTTTTACCAGAGTTCTCAAAATCACCTTTGATCACAAAACCTGCACTATATCCACCATCAACAGAGTTTTTAATTGTTTTCCCCTGGGCGATATTAACGGTTGAACCACTCCCTGTGACACCAATAAAGTAGTTATCGCCAACCCCTTTAGTACCAATATCTTTATTAACATCAGCATCAGTCACACGATTTTTAAATTGTTCGGTGACTCCTGCTTTAGCTGCCAACTCATCTACTTCTGCGCGTTGTACATTGTACGTAATTGTATATGTACCTTTCAGTTCAACCTCATATGCTTTAGCAATTTCTGCATCATAAAGCTCTTGCATTTTTTTTCTGGTTGGGTAGTCCAAACGAAGTTGCTGATCGCCTCTAATTTTATTTTTCAATGCACGATTAAAAGCATTAAACGAGTTTCTATCAGTTACATTAAAATCACCAGCAATAGTTTGAATCTTACCTTTATAGGTGACGCCGTAAAGCGTGGTTGAAGACGCTGATGTATAAGTAGGTTTCTCTTCAAATGGTAGAGACACTGAGGAACCACTATTACCAGTATAATAATTAGTGTCTGCGTTGTAGTTTAAATTTGCTCCGTCATTAACAGCAATCACACCGCCGCCCTTAGTAATTGCAGTTAAATTACCATTTTTTGGATCACCATTATTAACTACATCAACCGTTGTACCAGCACCATTAACATCTACAACTTTCATGTTTTCATACTGTTTATCATCGGACATTTTTTCAAAGAAAGTGAATTCCAAGCTTCCCCCTTGGATCTCTTGGCTGTTATCAATTTCTTTTAATTCTTTTATAACATCAAGTTGAATTGGTGAATTTGTAATAGGATCTCTGTAAGTCCAATATTTTTCTTTTTCTGTTACAACGCCCGCTGTCCGATTTACAAGTAAGCCGTTCGGATCATCGACCTTAAATTTACTATCACTGATCGCAGCCGATGCTGTTTTAGCATTATCTAATACAGAAGTTGCTGAATTTAAATCCGTTTGTGCCGTATCTTTGGCCGATTTAGCATTTTGCATCGCGTTACGAGCATCTTCTTTTTCTTGCTGGGTAGCCGATGCATTCGCATTGACTTGTTCATAGTGAGATTTAGCTTGATTATAGGTCGCTTCAGCTTGACTAAATAAAGCCTGCTTACTATCTACTTCTTTTTGAGCATCAGCAACTGCTTGATATTTCGTATTATAGAGTTCAGTAATGGAACTATTAGATTTCAATGTATGAATCTTAACTTCCTCACCTTTCTGGGCTGATGCAAATCCCTTATCTTGACCTAAATCTAAAGTACCTGAACTGGCAATAGTAACTTTACCAACTTGATTGTCATTTGCTGCTGGTGTATATCCTTGAGGGACTCCCGTAGCATTAGCATTAGTCATTGCCGAAAGTAATAATGCAACTCCTGCTACTGCACTACCTTTCTTTGCTCCTTTAGCTAATTCAGATGCAACAGTATATAGTCCTGTAGAGCGATTTTTGACGATTTTAAAAATTTTGTTCATTGGGTGTACCTCAATAAAAATAGATTCACTGACGCTTGCCAGTGTAGTTAATAGGGTAAAACTGAGTGTTTTTTTACAACTAAATCAATTTATTATACCAATAAATATATAAATAGTGTTTTTATTCTCTTTCATTATTATAAGATCATAAATCTTATAAAAAAATTAACCTCTCCATTCTTCAACATTTAACTCCGACGTGCAGATTTTGGGCGGAAACTGGCAATAATTTCCGGTTTGGTATCAATATATAATCCGTTGATGAGCTGCAAGCAATACGGCACGGCACTAAAAATCCCTTTCACCAACACATTGCCGTTTTCATCTTTCACACCTTCTAGCGTTTCTTTAATAGCCTTTGGCTGCCCCGGTAAATTTAAAATTAAACTTTCTTTACGGATCACACCCACTTGACGAGAAAGAATGGCTGTCGGCACAAAATGCAAACTGACTTGACGCATTTGCTCACCGAATCCCGGCATTTCACGATCCGCGACAGCAAGTGTTGCATCCGGCGTAACATCCCGTTTTGCCGGCCCTGTGCCGCCGGTGGTGAGCACCAAATGACAATATTCTTCATCCACTAAGTTGCACAGCGTGCGCTCAATTTCCGGTTGCTCATCCGGAATCAGGCGTTCGACTACCTCAAAAGGATCCACTAACGCCTGTTCCAACCAATTTTTTAATTCCGGAATGCCTTGATCCGGATACACGCCTTGCGATGCCCGATCAGAAACAGACACCAACCCAATCTTTAAAAGTGCGGTCATTTTTTCTCTCATTTTTAAGGTTTGTTAAATAATAAATCCGGCTAGAAGCCGCTCTCACAAAAGTCCTACTAAGCCCAATAATATCTCACCACATGGAAGAAAATCGGCGCAGCAAAGCAAAGGGAATCCATACGATCCAACATACCGCCATGGCCACTAATCATATTCCCCCAGTCTTTTACGCCCATGCTGCGTTTCATCGCGGACATCACTAAGCCGCCTAAAAAGCCCATGAGGCAGATTAATAAGCTCATTAACACCGCTTGTACCGGGTTAAACGGCGTAAGCCAATAAAGCAAGCCTCCCAGCACACTGGCGCTGACGACACCGCCTACAAAACCTTCTACGGTTTTGGATGGCGAGAGTTTTGGCGCAATTTTGTGTTTGCCGAACAACTTGCCCCATACATATTGCAACACATCACTGGATTGCACCACTAAAATCAAGAAAATCATCAATAGCAGTTTTTTCTCTTCAAAACCTTCAATGTCTAATGTCAGGATTGCCGGGATATGGGAAATGCAGAAGACGCTGATCATCAATGCCCATTGCACTTTAGTGGAACGATCTAAGAAATGCGCCGTATCGCCCAACAAGGCGGAAAGGATTGGCAAAAACAGGAAGCCATACACCGGAATAAAGATGGTGAACATACTGAACCAGTCAATTGCCACTAAAAAGTATTGAAGAGGCAGAATAATGTAAAAACAAGCGGCAAGTGCGAGATGATCGCCACGACGAATATAAAGCAACGATAAAAATTCACGCAATGCCATGAAAGAAATGACAAAAAATAACCCGATTACGCCATAAAAACCCAATGCCGCGGCGGCAAAGATGATCAGAATCATGACCCACCAGGCATTAATTCGTGCGTTAAGATTATCAATTACCGCATGAGGGGTGGAGAAGCCGACTTTGAATTTCAATCCATAACCGATGGATGACGCAATAATTAAGGTGATGATTAACCCGCCAAACAGTTGCCATATTTCCATTATGCTTTTCCTTTTTCGGTTAAATTTAAACTTAATAATGCCTGTTCGGCACGGATTAAGAAATCGGCCTTATTTTCCTCTTCACGGTAGAAGAGCGGCTCTCCCATATATAAATCACACAACAACGGAATCGGCACTACAAAGCCCTTTGGCAACACATTATGCATGTTGCTAATCCATACCGGTACAAGTTCTAATTGTGGGTTCTGCTTTGCGACGTAATACAAACCGCTTTTGAAAGGTTGTAGCGCCACATCGTCATCCATTTTACGGGTGCCTTCAGGAAAAATAATCAGAGAATGATGTTGCAAGGCATCGCTAATTTGTTCGGTAATGGCTTGTGGATTATCGCCGCCCCGCTCAATCAACAACATATTGAATACTTTGTATGCCAAGAAACGGCGAATCGGCCCTTTCGTCCAATAATCCGCACCGGCAACCGGGCGGGTGTTTTTGCGCACTTGATACGGCAAAGAGACCCACAACAAAATAAAATCACCGTGGCTGTTATGGTTGGCAAAATACAAACGATGTTTATCCGCGGATTGCTGTTTCACATTTTTTTGCGGGCGCACACCGGTGATAAAGGAGGTGAAGCGACACAAGAGAAAATCGATCAATTTGGCTAACATAATGATGCTCCTATTCATTACCCACTTCGGCTAAGCCGAACTTCACGCGTTTTACACAGGTGGCAATTAACAGAATGATGGCAATCCAAACCAGCCAATAGAGAAAATCCGGTAAAACCGGGACGAAAACATAAACCAAGCCCAACACACCGAACAAAAACGCCCGATCACTTTTGCCTAACGGACCATCATAACGACGCGTTTTTCCTTGCACCTGTCCAAGCACACCACAAAATTCCGTCAATGCCGACAACCAAATGATCAAGCCGATTTGTAACGCATCAAAAGGAGAAATAAAAGCGAAAGGTAAATATAACGCCGCATCAGACACCACATCGGTGATTTCATTTAGGTATCCGCCCAAACGGGATTTTTGGTTAAATTCACGCGCCAACATACCATCAATGGCATTGAGTGCCATGCGCACGAACAACCAAATAGGAATTAAAATAAAAAGCCAGTGATAACCGGAAAGTGCGGTCAAAATTAGCCCTAAAATAACAGAAATGGTACACGCGGTTAAGGTGACTTGATTGGCAGTCACACCACGTTGCTCCAGCTTTATCACGAGTGGACGTAACAAATTTTGGAACTTAGGTTTCAGATCATAAATACTCATCGCATTCTCCTTAAATATTAAAAAGGAAAGAGTAAAGGAATAAGAAATACGCTCACCAACATGACTAAAAGAGTGAACGGCACGCCAATTTTGACAAAATCGGCAAATTTATAACCGCCGGGGCCGAAAACCATGGTATTCACCGGCGATGACACCGGCGTCATAAACGCAGCTGAAGCAGCGATGGCCACCACCATCGCAAATGGCATCGGGGACAAATTGAGTTGGTGCGCCATCGTAATGGCAATGGGTGCGATCAAAATTGCGGTAGCCGTGTTAGAAATGAATAAACCGACAACGGCAGTGAGAATAAACAGGCTAATTAAAATCCAATGTTTGCCCATGCCACCCACTAAATTCAACATGAACTCGACAATCACCGATACCCCGCCGGTTTTCTGTAACGCCAACGAAAATGGCATCATCCCGACAATCAGCACAAGGCTTGACCAGTGAATTGAATCATAGGCGCTTTTGCTATCCACGCAACGGAAATAGCCTAGCATTAAGCAAGCAATGAGAGCGGCCACCACATTTGGAACGACACGGGTTACCATCAGCAGCACCATCACCAAAATACTCAACAACGCATAAGGCGCTTGGCTTTGTGCCGGCACCGCACGGGTGATTTCACTCGGATAATTCAACACAAAGAAATCTTTGCTGTGGCTACGCATTTGCTGGATGAGTTTCCAATCGCCAATCACCAGCAATAAATCCCCGGCTTTATAGGGCGTTTCAACAAAATGCCCACCAAGCACTTCACCGTCACGCTTAATGCCCACCACGTTCAAACCGTATTTGGAACGAAAAGCTAGTTCTTCAGTCGATTTTCCGATACAGTCGGAATCCGGCACTAAAATTAATTCCGCCATGCCAATCGAACTGGCTTGCTCGGAAAAAAACTGCGCGCGAATTTCCGCCCGCTCTAAATAATATTCCTGACAAAAGGCTTTTAAATTAAATTCAGGATCACTGCTATCCATCAATAAAATATCTTTCTCACGGACGTCTGAGGAACCCAACGCTGCAATAAATATCGGGCGAAAACGCTTCCAACGCTCAATTGCCAACACATTCAAACCAAATTTAGAACGTAAATGTAATTCATCCAGATTTTTACCAATCAGCGGAGAGCCTTTTTTCACCACAAAACGCTGCGTGCGTTGTTGCAAACCATACTCATGAATCAAATCACTCATGGAACGTTTATCCATGCTATTAGTTTCATTTTCTTTATCGGACTTTAACCAACGACGGGCAACCAGCATATAGCCGATCCCCATAAACAAAATCACCAAGCCAATAGGCGTAAAATCGAAGAATTTCAAACGCATATCGGTTTCGCGGACCAACTCGGCATTCACCACCAGGTTGGGCGCTGTCGCAATCAACGTCAACATGCCGCTGATAAGCCCGGCAACGCTCAGGGGCATCATCAAACGTTTCGGAGAGATATTCATTTGGCGGCAAATCATCAGTACCACGGGAATGAAAATAGCAACAACCCCCGTGGAACTCATGAAAGCGCCTAGCCCTGCCACAGCTAACATCATGAAAACCAATACACGTGCTTCACTGTTATGAGAAGCTTTTAACAGCCATTCACTCACTTGATACGCCACACCTGTGCGTACCAAGCCCTCCCCGACAATGAACAATAAGGCAATCAGAATAATATTGGGGTCACTAAAACCGGCAAACACTTCTTGTACGGTTAAAATGCCACTGAGGCTGAACGCCAACATCACCAAAATGGCGATGACGTCCATGCGAATGCGGTTACGAATGAAGAGAATCACGGAAGCAATAAGCAACAACAGCACCCATACCCAAGGTTCCGGACGGAAAGAATCCAGTAAGCGGGTAAATTGGTTCATGGCGTCCTCCGTGCTAAAAATGGGCAAATGTAGGTTAAATTATAGCGATTCTAATAATTTTTTAACAGGCGCAAAGCTACGGCGATACTGTGGTAAAAGGCCAAATTCGGCGATTTTTTCCAAATGCAATTTCGTTGGGTAGCCTTTGTGTTGCGCAAAGGCATATTGTGGATATTGTTGATCCAATTCGAACATTTCCTGATCCCGTGCGACTTTTGCCAAAATAGACGCAGCGCTAATTTCCGCCACTAAAGCATCCCCTTTAATAACGGCTTGAGCAGGTATCGACAAATTCGGCGGAATCCGATTGCCATCCACCAACACAAAGTGCGGTTGAATTTTCAAGTGTTTTACCGCCCGTTCCATAGCAAGCATGGAGGCATGCAAAATATTTAACTCGTCAATCTCGTGTGGTTCAGCCCGACCGAGCGCCCACGCGAAGGCTTTTTGCTTAATTTCTTCCGCTAACAATGCACGTTTTTTTTCCGACAGCTTTTTAGAATCGGCAAGTCCCTCAATAGGATTGTTCGGATCCAAAATCACCGCTGCTGTCACCACCGCACCGACTAAAGGCCCGCGTCCCACTTCATCCACGCCGGCAATTAGCGCATAGCCCTGTGGGTACACAAACTTATCCATGAAATGGCTCCAATAAATCAATCACTGCTTGGGCGGCTTGTTGATCGGCATTGCATTGGATCATTTGGTGCAACTCGGCAAAACGTTGTAATAAAACATGGCGATTTTGCACCGCACTTTTGTCCTCACTTAAATAGTGGGACAATTTTTCTGCCAAATTCGTCGGATTGCAGTCTTCTTGAATTAATTCCGGCACTAACATTTCATCTGCCAGCAAATTAGGTAAAGAAACGTACTTAGTTTTCACCAAGCGTTTGGCTAAGAAATAGGTGAAAGGTTTCATACGATACCCCACTACCATCGGGGATTTACATAACATGGCTTCTAACGCGGCCGTACCGGAGGCGAGCAAGGTTGCCTCGGCGGCGATCATGGCTGCACGCGCATTACCATCCAATAAAATCATGTCCAATTCCGGCGCAACGCGTTGTTTGATTTGTTCAAATTGCTGACGACGTTTTTGATTAATTAACGGCACAAGAAATTTAACATCCGGATAACGCTGATGTAGCAGTTGCGCGGTTTGCAAGAAAGGTTCACTAAGAAATTCCACTTCAGAACCACGGCTTCCTACTAACATCGCGACATAACGTTGTGTTGAGTCTAAATTGAGTAATTGGCAGGCTTCCTCGCGATTCGGTTTCAATGGAATGGCATCTGCCATAGTGTGACCAATAAAACGACAAGGCACATTGAAACGATCATAAAAGGCTTTTTCAAAAGGCAAAAAGGCAAGCACCAAATTGGTTGCCGCAGCGATTTTATACACGCGTTTTTGACGCCATGCCCACACGGACGGACTCACATAATGAATGGTTTTAATGCCCCGTTGTTTGAGCTTCAATTCTACGTCTAAGTTAAAATCCGGCGCATCAATGCCAATGAAAATATCCGGTTTTAATGCCGATAATTGCTCAATGATACTGCGGCGAATTTTGAGTAAGCGTGGTAGATGTTTCAGCACTTCCACCAAGCCCATCACGGATAATTCTTCCATATCAAACAGGGTTTCAAATCCTTCGGCAATCATGCGTTCGCCACCAATACCGATAAATTTGGCGTTCGGGTAACGCGCTTTCAGGGCGTGAATTAAACCCGCACCGAGAATGTCACCGGAGACTTCGCCTGCGATGATTGCAATGGTTGGAGAATGATTGAGGGATATTGAATTTGGCATAGTCAAAACTCTGAAAAAAACGACCGCTCTTTTGGTCATGAAAAAAGAGCGGTCGGCAATGGATGAATTGATTAAAAGGATTAACGGATAATGCCGCGGGTGGAACGCTTAAAGAAATCCAAGAAGAAACTGATCGCTGACTCTGTGGCAGCAATTTGTTCAATTTCCGGCATCACTTCATCTAATGTTTTACCGCTACGATAAATCATTTTGTAAACGTTACGAATCGCATGCATCGTCGGTTTATCAAAACCGCGACGTTTTAACCCTTCAATGTTCACGCCGAACGGTTGCGCATGGTTGCCTTGCGCCATGACATATGGAGGCACGTCTTGGCTGACCATGGAGCCGCCACCCAACATCACATGAGCACCTACGACAACGAATTGGTGAATCGCAGACATTCCGCCGACAATGACGAAATCGTCCAATTCCACGTGCCCGGCGAGGGTGGCGTTATTGGCTAAAATACAGCGGTTTTTAATCACGCAGTCATGTGCAATATGGACGTTAATCATGAATAAGTTGTCATCACCGATTTTCGTCACACCGCCACCTTGTACTGTACCACGATGAATGGTAACACTTTCACGAATACGGTTACGGTTACCGATCACAACGCGTGTCGGCTCACCTTGATATTTAAGATCTTGGTTCACCTCACCGATGCTGGCGAATTGATAAATTTCATTATCTTCACCGATGCGTGTATGCCCATTAATCACAACATGGGAATGAACGATGGTGCCTTTACCGATCTCAACGTCTTTGCCGATGATGGTAAACGGGCCGATAACCACGTTTTCACCAATTTTTGCACCGTCTTCAACAATGGCCTGCGGGTGAACTTTAGCGGTTGGGTGAATCATATTTATCCCCTTTTCTGAATTACGCTACGCGACGAGCACACATTAGTTTTGCTTCACAGGCCACTTCACCGTCAACGGTTGCTGTGGCGGTAAACGCGGTAATACCACGGCGTTCTTTAATCACTTCAACATGTAATACCATTTGATCGCCTGGAACAATCGGACGTTTAAAGCGGGCTTCATCAACACCGGCGAAATAGAAAATTTCACCACCGGCCAACTCATGGGTTTTAAACGCTAAGATGCCCATAGCCTGCGCCATGGCTTCAAGAATTAACACGCCCGGTAAAATAGGATTTCCCGGGAAATGACCGGTAAAATAAGGCTCATTCACACTGATATTTTTAATCGCAGTCAACCATTTGCCTTCTTCAAAATTAAGCACTCGATCCACTAACAAAAAAGGATAGCGGTGTGGCAATAATTGCATGATTTCATGAGATTCGATAATTCTTGAAGTTTGTTCAGTCACGGGATTACCTTTTAATATTAAATAAGAGACAAAAAATACGCATTAAATTATACGTTATTTAACGCATCAACACAAAATGAACGAAACGTCACTCATCTGATTTCAGTTTTTTCTCAAGGGCTTTAATGCGTTTATTTAAACCATCAATGCCAAGCGTCAATGCCGCGGTTTTGCGCCATTCTTTGTTGGTTTGGAGCGGAATACCGGAAGAATACACACCCGGTTCGGTAATCGGACGCATGACCATTCCCATGCCGGTAACCGTCACTTGATCACAGATTTCCATATGCCCGTTAATCACGCTTGCGCCGCCAATTAAACAATAACGTCCTACGGTTAAACTGCCTGCCATAATCACCCCGCCGGCAACTGCGGTCCCCGTGCCGATATGCACGTTATGGGCAATCTGACAAAGGTTGTCGATAATCACGTTATCTTCAATCACGGTTGCATCTAATGCGCCACGGTCAATACAGGTACAAGCACCAATTTCGACGTGATTGCCGATAATCACTTGTCCGACTTGCGGGATTTTAATCCATTTACCGCGTTCATTGGCATAACCAAACCCATCACTACCAATGACTGCGCCGGATTGAATTAGGCAGTGCTCACCAATTTCAACCTCATGATATATGGATACATTCGCCCAAAGTTGGGTGTGCGCGCCAATTTTAGTATTTTTACCAATAAAGCAATTTGCGCCAATCACCACGTTATCGCCAAGCACAACGCCGGATTCAATCACACTGTTTGCACCGATAGAGACATTTTCACCTAACAAAACGTCGTCAGAAATGACCGCACTTTTTGCAATTCCGCTTGCTGCTTTTGGGGTGGTATCCATATATTGTGCTAATTTTGCATAGGCAACATAAGGATCTTTCACAATAAGCAAATTACTTTCCGGTGAACAAAATTCCACATCCGCTTCAGACACCACCAAAATACCCGCCTTTGAATGTGCCAGTTTTTCACGGAATTTGGGATTAGAAATAAATGTTAGCTGATGTTTTTCTGCTTTATCTAAGGGAGCGATATTACTCACAACAACATCGGCGTTACCATGAATGGTAGCGCCGATTTGTTGTGCTAATTCCAAGAGGGAATAGGTCTTCATTATTTAGCCTGTGTAGGAATTGCTTTTAATACATCTTCTGTGATGTTTTTACCGTCAACTGCAAAAACAACGGAACGATCATCAAGCACTAAAGTGTAATTTTTTTGTTTCGCTACGTTATTCGTGGCGGTTTGAATGCTTGCAATCATTTTTGTTGTTTCTTCATTTTCACGTTTTGCATAACTTTCCTGGAAAGCTTTTGCTTTTTGGTCATGCTCAGTAATTAATTTATTAATAGCGTCTTGTTCATCATTAGCAAATTTATTAATTTCATCTTCGCGTTTTTTGATGTCTGCAGAACGTAATTTAGGTGCGTCTTTCTGTAAAGCCGCCACTTTTGCTTCAACTTTCTTTTGAACATCCGCAATTTTCTCATCAATCTGTTTTTTGTTTTCTGCTAATTTATCCGCAGTTGGTTTGAATTCTGCCTCTAATTTTTCAGCAACAACTTTACGATCCGGATGATTTTGGAAAAGATAATCTGCGCTTACAAAAGCGATATTTTCTTCTGCCATTGCTAAAGAAGAAGTGAAGGCTAAAGCTAAAGAAAGTGCAGTTAGTTTTACAGTTTTTTTCATTTTTTTATTTTTCCTTTTAGTAAGTTAAACATTAAATTCTTCTGTGCCAATGTCTTGGCACAGATATCTCTTTATATCAATTCGATTAGACTGTTCTGTTTAGAACGATCCACCAATACTGAACTGGAATTGTTCAATATCATCATTTTCATATTTCTTGATTGGCTTAGCATAAGAGAATACTAACGGGCCAATCGGAGACTGCCATTGGAATGAAACACCTGCAGAAGCACGAATACGAGAAGGATCACCATAATCAGGTAAGTTACTATTAAACTTGCCTTTCTCTGATTTCCAGTGTGTATCCCATACGCTCGCTGCATCAACGAAGAAGGATGTACGAACAGAATTTTGATTTTTCTCTGCAACAAACGGCGTTGGTACAATTAATTCCACGCTAGCTGTGGCCATCGCGTTACCGCCAACCACATCACCATTTAACTTATCGTCATTATAACAGCTAGGGGTTGTACTCACGCCACGACAAGCCGCTGAGATTGGCGTTTTAGCATAAATCGCTTGTGGACCAATCGCACCATAAGAAAAGCCGCGTAAACTGCCAATACCACCTGCTGTATAAGTTTGATAGAACGGTAAACGTTTACCACCGAAACCATCCGCATAAGATGCTCCTAAACGTCCAGACAATACCCATGTCTGATCACGGTTAAGCGGGTAGAACCCTTGAACATCGGCATTGAGTCGATAGTATTTATTATCAGAACCAGGAATCGTAACCTTACCACCGATAGATGCTTTAACCCCTTTAGTTGGTAAGAAACCACGGTTCAAACTGTTATAATTCCAACCGAATGAAACATCATAATCGTGAGATTTAAACACCCAGTCATCAAAGTTCATAGAGGCTAAATACAAAGCTCGATTATATTCAGGGGTAATATTTTTTAATTTGTTATAGGCGTAACCAACACCAAGATAGTAGGCATTGTTTTCATTGACCGGGAAACCTAAGGTTAGGTTACCACCATAAGTTGTACGCGCATAAGCAGCTGATGTTGAATTTTTTGAGTTATCAAAGCTTTCAAAGAAAACATTTCCGCCCAAACTTACACCATCCTTAGTGAAGTATGGTTCTGTATAACCTAAATTTACACTTGTACCGTAATCATTACGGGAACCGGCCAAGCTAAGAGAAGACCCCATACCCAAGAAGTTATCTTGTTTAATGCTGGCTTGGTAACTTAAACCACTTTCTGTACCATAACCGATACCAAAATTAATACTACCAGTATTACGTTCTTTTACCTTATAAATAACATCAACTTGGTCACTGGTTCCTTCAACGGCTTCAGTACGGCTTTCAACGGTCTCAAAAAAGCCTGTACGATCCAACCGCACTTTACCTAATTCAACTAAGTCGGTAGATAACCAACTCCCCTCTTGCTGACGCATTTCTTGGCGCAAAGTACTATCCGCACTCACAGTATTACCTTCAAAACGAATTTGACGCACGGAATAACGTTTACCGGCATCAACAACAAAACTTAAGCCAACCGTTTTATTCTCATCATTAAAATCAGGTTGCACATTCACTTGCGCACTACCATAACCACGTTCACCAAGTGTTGCTTTAATACTTTCTTCAACTAACTGTACATCACTACGACGAAACGCTTCCCCAACATGAATTTGCTTAAGTAACGGCGCTAATTTTTCCGCCATACCGCCAACATCACCCACAATACGTACGCCATTAACGGTATATTTTTCTCCTTCAACAATATCAATTGTTACTCGAGCTTCAGTTTTTTCATTGTTTAGCTTCACATCGGTATTAGCAATTCCGACTTTTGCATAACCACGATCAAGGTAATAATTTTTAATTGTTTCAAGATCTTTAGTGAATTGGGTAGAATCAAACTTGTTACCAAAGAACTTCCACCAAGCATCCGGTTGAAGCTCCATTTGGTCTTCTAATCGATCACTATCAAAAGCTTGGTTACCGACAAAAGTAACATCTTTCAACAATGCCACATCATTTTCGGTTACTTGAATCTTAATTTCCGCACGGTTATTGGGTAATGGGTTAACAATCGTTTCGACTTTTGCATTATAACGACCAACACTATGATAGTGCTCCTCTAAGCCTTTACGAAACTCTTCTAATTTTTCACGATTCAACACATCGCCTTTACGAAAACCATTGGAATCTAAGTTTTGCTTTAATGCATCGTTTGGAACAGATTTATTCCCCTCAAACACCACATCAGAAATAATCGCTTTCGGCATAACCGAAATAACCAACGTACTTCCTTGCTGTGATGCTCTCACATCATCATACTGACCAGTTAGGAACAAATTACGGACGATATTAGAAATATTGGCATCATTAATTTTTTGGCCAATTTTTACCGGTAACGAGGCAATAATCTGACTTTCACTACCAGCCTGAACACCGTCAACACGAATATCTTGAACTACAAAAGGCCCCGCAAGTGCGGCGGTAGAACCAAACAACAAACTTACAAGTAAAAGTTTTTTCATCGTAATTTCTATCCTGTATAAAAATACTAATTTAAACGTAAAAAATCATTAATCAGTCCAAATCCCATTAACATCAACAATAAGATGGCACCGATTCGATAGCTGATATTTTGAACATGTTCGGAAACCGGCTTTCCTTTAAGCGCTTCTAATCCTAAAAAAACTAAATGTCCCCCATCAAGCACAGGCAATGGGAAGAGATTCATGATCCCTAAATTTACACTAATAAGCGCAAGAAAACTGAGGTAATAAACTAATCCTAACTCAGATGATGCGCCTGCACCTTGCGCAATAGAAATCGGACCACTTAAATTATTCAAAGACAACTCGCCAACCAATAATTTCCCGATTATTTTTATGGTTAGCCAAGAGAGTTGAAACGTCTTCTCAGCTCCCTTCTGTAAGGATTCAAACATATCATACTTTAATTCAGTACGATATTCATCAGGCACAGGGGAAAAAGTCGGGGAAATACCAACAACTAAACGCTTTTGGTCATTCAGTTCTGGCGTAATAGTCTTCATCAACCACGCCCCATTACGCTCGATCTTCACAGATAATGGATTACCTAATTCCACTTGCTCAATAAAATCCTGCCATCGTATCGGTTGACCATCTGCCCAATATAATTTATCACCGACCAATAATCCCGCTTTTTGTGCAGGGGAATTCTCGACAACCTTAGACAAAGTCATATCGACTTTAGTTCTAACCGGTAACATACCAAGAGAACTAAAAGCTGTTTCTTTTTCAGGGTTAAAATTCCAGTGAGATAAATCTAAGATTCTATGCTGTTCAATATTCGAACCGAATTCAACTAAGGTTAACTCTACTCTACTTTCACCAATTTTAGTTGCCAAAAGCATATTGATGGTTTCCCAATCAGGCGTAGCAACACCATCAATTTCAGTAATTTGCGTTTTTGGCTGAACCTGCGCCAGCTCTGCAATAGAACGAGGTTTTATATCATCAATAACCGGTTTAACGCTTGGAATTCCGATGGTATAAATCAGAAAATAAGCAAAAATGGCAAACAAGAAATTTGCGAACGGACCGGCAGCAATGATAAAAGCACGTTGGGCGACCGTTTTATGATCAAAGGCCTGTGATTTTAAGGTCTCAGGCACCTCTTCATTGCGTCCGTCCAGCATTTTGACATAGCCCCCAAGCGGAATGGCTGACACCGCAAATTCCGTTCCTTGTTTATCAGTACGCAACCAAATGACTTTGCCAAAACCAATAGAAAAACGATGGACTTTTACACCGCACTTTCGTGCCGCCCAGAAATGGCCATATTCATGCACCGTCACTAAAACGGCAATCACAATCAAAAATGAAACGGTTGACCACAAAAATGACATATCGCCAATCCTATAAGACAAAGAAATAGAAGTAGGCAAAGAATGGAACGGCAGCGGTTAAGCTGTCAATGCGATCCAAAATGCCACCATGCCCCGGAATTAAATGACTGCTATCTTTGATACCGCTTTGGCGTTTAAACATACTTTCCGTTAAATCGCCTAAAATAGAAATGGCAACGGTTGCCACTGACAAAGCAATAAAGGCTTCGGACGAGACATTCGCAGTCAAACGTTGTTGTGCTATATTCACAAAAATGGCTGCAACAATGCCTGCCAGCACTAAACCGCCAATCGCCCCTTGCCAAGATTTTCCCGGAGAAACTTTTGGTGCCAGTTTGTGTTTACCAAATTTACGACCGACAAAATAAGCACCGGAATCTGCCACCCAAACCAAAACAAACACATACAACAACAGCATAATGCCGTGATAAGGCGCTGCCACATAATGATCTAAACGTAGTAATAATACGCCAATTAAAAATGGAATAAGGGTAAAGAAACAGAAAAAGAATTGTAAAACGGAATGCTTGCCCCAAACGGTACTACTTTTCGGGTAGGTCACTACAAAAAATAAGGCCACCAGCCACCAAATAACTGCGCCTAATAAAATCGGCTGCGCATACAGTTCAAATACACGACCCGCGTCTAAATAATTGCCTTCCCCATAGATCCAGAGGAATAAAAAGGCAGCACTTAAGCCGGTGATGGCATAGCGCCAAAAGGTTGGTTGTTTGAAATTAAAGAACTGGGTCCATTCCCAAACACCTAATACCACAACAACGCCCAAGGCGAGAGCAAAATAATAAGGTAAGAATAAAAATAACGCCGTAAAGACAAGGGCAATTAACACAATTGCCGAAATAACTCGTTGTTTAAGCACAATATATTCCTCAATTATTCGGTCCCGCCAAAACGGCGATGACGTTGTTGATAAGATAAGATTGCCTGATGAAACTCGGCTTCATTAAAATCCGGCCACAGCACATCAGAAAAATATAACTCTGCATAGGCTGTTTGCCATAACAAGAAATTGCTAATGCGTTGTTCACCGCTGGTGCGAATCAATAAATCCACTTCAGGCTCATCTTTCGTCACCAAATGTTGCTGCAATAAAGCTTCATTAATGTCTGCGACGTTAAGCTGTTGCGCTTGAACCTGTTCTGCCAACTGCTGTGTTGCTTGAACGATATCCCAACGTCCGCCATAATTTGCAGCAATATTTAACGTAAGTGCGGTGTTATTTTCCGTTAATTTTTCCGCTTTTTTGATTTTTTCCTGCAAGCCTGCACTAAAGCGGGAAATGTCGCCTAAAATTTTCAAACGAATGTCATTTTTATGCAGTTTTTTTACTTCGAAATCAAGCGCCTGCATAAATAAATTCATTAATGCGCTCACTTCTTGCTCAGGGCGGTTCCAGTTTTCACTACTAAACGCATATAAGGTTAAATATTTCACCCCAATTTTGCGAGCATAAGACACGGCTTCACGTACTGCCGCCACGCCGTTTTTATGTCCAAAAACGCGCATTTTTCCTTGTTGCTTCGCCCAACGCCCGTTGCCGTCCATAATAATTGCAACATGTTGCGGAATATTATTCCGATCTAATTCTGTCATTATCCCTTCTCAATACAAAACATCAATGTGACCAATGTGCCAATTGTTGTCGCGCATAGTCACGCGCGGCACGATCCACTTCCAACACATCATCAATCTGTTTGATTTGTTGCAACGGCATTTGTTCCACGACAGCCTGATTCAGTTTGGCAATATCCGTAAATTTAATTTGGCATTCTAAAAAGGCTTGTACCGCCACTTCATTCGCCGCATTCATGGCAGTAGTCGCATACTGCCCTGCCGCAAAAGCTTCTACCGCCAGTTTCAAACAAGGATAACGTTGATAATCCGGTGCTAAAAAAGTCAGCCCATTTAATTGGTAAAAATCTAACGGAGCGACACCGGAAAAAGTGCGGTGCGGATACGCCATAGTTTCCGCAATCGGTGTGCGCATATCAGGGTTCCCCATTTGCGCAATAACGCTGCCATCAATGTAGCGTACCATGGAGTGAATAATGGATTGCGGGTGAATAATGACTTCCATTTCATCGGCGGTCGCATTAAACAACCAACGAGCCTCAATATACTCCAACCCCTTGTTCATCATCGTTGCGGAATCCACAGAGATCTTCTTGCCCATAGACCAGTTAGGATGCGCCACTGCCTGTTCCGGTGTAATACCGTCAAATTCGCTTAACTCCGTATAACGGAAAGGCCCCCCCGAACCAGTCAGCACGATTTTACTGATACCCAAATCTGCCAACGGGCAAAATCCGATGTGTTGTTGCGCCTGCGGAGGCAACGATTGGAAAATGGCGTTATGTTCACTGTCCACCGGCAATAATTGCGCACCATAGCGTTTCACCGCATCAATAAAAATCTGACCGCAAGTGACCAATGCTTCTTTATTTGCCAGTAGCACTTTTTTACCGGCTTTCACTGCTGACAACGTTGGCAACAATCCGGCTGCACCAACAATCGCTGCCATGACCATGTCTGCATCAGGATGTGCGCTTAATTCGCAAATCGCTTGTTGACCGGCAAATACTTGCGTTGGAAGCTGATGTGCTGCCAATTTTTCACGCAGTATTTTTGCAGAATGTTCATCTGCCAAAGCAACAAAGTGCGGTCGAAATTTAAGGCATTTTTCAAACATTGCATCCACATTGGAACCTCCGACTAAAGCAAACGCCTCATATTTGTCCGGATTGTGTTCAATCACCGAGAGGGTGCTATTACCGATGGAACCTGTCGCGCCAAGAATCACGACCTTTTGTTTGTTTTGCATAAAATTTCGACCGCACTTTATCCATATTTCGGATGGGCGGAAAACCTTACCCATCCACATAAGAAAAGACGCAGTAAGGCACTGCGTCTGATGTTACCTGTTTTTATGATTAGAAATCGAGCAATTCTTTTTCTTTTTCCGCTAACACTTCATCAACTTTTTTGATGAATTTATCGGTAATTTGTTGAATCTCGGTTTCAGCCTTGTGCTGATCGTTTTCACTGATTTCTTTATCTTTTAACAAGGCTTTGATTTTATCGTTAGCATCACGGCGCACGTTACGAATCGCGACTTTGCCTTGCTCGCCTTCTGATTTCACAATTTTAATCAAATCACGGCGACGTTCTTCTGTTAATGGCGGAAGTGGCACGCGAATGGTTGTGCCGGCAGAAGACGGATTCAAACCTAAATCAGAGGTTAAAATGGCTTTTTCTACCGCTTGAATCAATGAACGATCAAATACAGTCACTGCTAAAGTACGGGCATCTTCTGCCACCACGTTGGCTAATTGACGCAATGGTGTCGCAGAACCGTAATAATCCACTTGAATGGCATCCAACAAACTTGGTTGCGCACGGCCGGTACGAATTTTTGCAATGTGGCCTCTTAATGCTTCAAGGCTTTTTTCCATGCGGTCTTGCGCATCTTTTTTAATTTCGTTAATCACAGTTATTCCTTTTTAAGTTTTAAATAGATGAAACAAATCTTTTAGTCTTTTGCACAAATGAGCGTGCCTTCTTGTTCACCGGTAATTACACGGCGTAACGCACCGGGTTTTCCCATATTGAACACACGGATTGGCATGCCATGGTCACGCGCCAGTGTGAAAGCCGCCAAGTCCATCACTTGTAATTCACGATCGATAACATCGGCATAAGATAAGTGCGAGTACAAAACAGCATCAGGATTTTTTGCCGGATCACAATCATAGACACCATCGACTTTGGTTGCTTTTAACACGACATCCGCTTCAATTTCGATACCACGTAAGCAGGCAGCGGAATCTGTGGTAAAAAACGGACTACCTGTCCCACCGGAGAAAATGACAACGCGTTTTTCGCGTAACATTTTGATTGCTTCAGACCAGTTGTACGTATCGCAAATGCCGTTTAATTGAAATGCCGACATTAATTTTGCATTCACATCCGCACGGAAAAGCGAATCACGCATTGCCAACCCATTCATAACGGTGGCAAGCATTCCCATATGGTCACCGACCACGCGATTCATTCCGGCTTTAGCCAATTTAGCACCACGGAATAAGTTGCCTCCACCTAAGACGACACCTACTTCCACGCCCATATCAATGAGTTCTTTAATTTCTAACGCCATTCTATCTAAAATGGAAGGATCGATACCGAATCCATCATCACCTTGCAAGGCTTCGCCGCTGAGTTTTAACAAAATTCTTTTATAAATCGGTTGGCTCATCTCATTTCCCTTTTGTCTTCACAAAAATTGGCTCATTTTAATAGATCTTATCTACCCTGTGAAGTCAACATGAGGAAATAGCGCCCTTAAATAAAGAAAAAAATGACCGCACTTTTAGAGAAAGTGCGGTCATTTTTAAACGTGTTTTTCTTATTATGTAAAACTCCAGAGTAACAATGCCAGCAATTGTGGAGAAACAATACGTAAGAACATCGCCAATGGATATACTGTCGCATAAGAGAGAGAAGCTGCACCGCTACCTTCTTTAATAGAATTAGCAAATGCCAATGCAGGTGGATCCGTCATCGAACCGGCAAGCACACCACAAAGAGAAAGGTAATTTAATTTGCTGTATAAGCGTGCGATAACTGCGGTAATTAATAATGGCACTAACGTAATAACGATACCGTAGCCCATCCATTCCAATCCACTTCCGTTTAATAAGGTATCCATAAAACTGCCGCCGGATTTTAACCCAACAACAGCCAAGAACAAGACAATCCCTAACTCGCGTAACGCCAAGTTAGCACTTGGCGGCATAAACCAATACAGTTTACCGATCGTACCAATGCGTGCCAAAACTAACGCAACCACTAACGGTCCACCAGCTAATCCCAATTTTAACGCCACCGGGAAACCGGGAAGATAAAAAGGAATAGAACCGAATAACACCCCTAAACCAATCCCAATAAACACCGGCAACATTTGTACTTGTTGCAATTTTTGCTCAGCATTACCAATCACAGAGATGGCGTTATTCATTATGTCGGTGCGACCCACCATGTGTAATACGTCACCGAACTGCAAAGTTGTATTGGCAGTCGGTACCAATTCCACACCGGCACGGTTTAAACGGGAAATGACGACACCGTATTTTTGATGAATACCAAGGGATTTAATTTTTTTACCCAACACTTTTTCGCTGGTCACCACAACCCGTTCGGAACGAATCTCCCCACCCTTGGTTGAAATCGGCATATCCAGCTCATCGCCGATGATTAAGCACATTTTTTTCAATGCGCTCCGCTCTCCCACCAAATGCAACACATCATCCAAATGAATTTCAGAACCAGCTTTTGGCACGCAAATATTGTTACCACTTTTCAAGCGTGAACACACAATATCCCCTTCACCAAACCCTGGAATATCGATAAGACGCAAACCATCTAAGTTTCTATTGGTCACTTTCACATCAATAGTGGTTAACGTGTCTTTATCCTGCCCACTTTCATGTTGGAAATGTTGTTCTTCTTCATCGACTTTAATTTTAAAGAATAAACGTACCAACCACATGGCAAGTAAAATACCGCAGATCCCAAACGGATATGCCATAGCATATGCCATCCCCATTGTTGACGTGGCACTCTTTAAACCAAGCTCTGCTAAAATTTGTTGCCCCGCCCCTAATGATGGCGTGTTAGTTACCGCACCGGAATAAATCCCTAAAATAATGTCTAACGGCACATCGGCAAGCTTGTGAATGAGAATCACCGAAATCCCACCAAGCAACACAATCAAAAAGGCAAAACCGTTAAGTTTTAGCCCCGAACGTCGCAAGGAAGAAAAGAAACCCGGCCCCACTTGGATCCCAATAGTATAAACAAATAGAATCAAGCCAAACTCTTGCACGAAATGTAATGTGTGCGTGTCTAATGCCAATCCGTACTGATTGGTAAAATGCGCCACAATGATCCCACCAAAGAGCACCCCGCCTACACCAAAACCGACACCTTTGATCTTCCAATGACCGATCCATAAACCGATCACGGCGACCAGGGCGAGTAGGCTAATCGTAATAGCAATATCGCTCATATTTACCCCAAATAAAATTAATTATCACAAATTATAGCAACCTCATTTTTTTTAGGGAAAACAAACACAAAAAATGAAACCTCTATCACATTTTTTCTTGCCTAATGGGGAAATCTTTTTAAAATGAACCGCACTTTTTTATTAGCGGATCACATAATGGACTACTCTCAGGAAGCAATTACCTCCCTACTTTGGATTGCAAAAACCTTAGCAATCACGACCGTTGTTTTTAGCCTCAGTATCTTTTTATTGGTGCGTTTTACTCACTGGGGAAAACAATTTTGGATGTTTGCAGGCGGTTATCTTTCGCCGAAACGCAGTATTAAGCCGTTGTTATTTTTCGTGCTGATTGTGGCCTTAACCTTGTTTAGTGTTCGTCTTGGACTGGTACATTCCACTTGGTATAACAATATGTACACCTCACTGCAAGAGTTCAATCAACCGGTCTTTTGGGAGCAAATGATTCTGTTTTGTTTTATCGCCGGATTTTCCGTGCTTTCCGCCTTGATTAGCTATTACATCAGCCAACGCTTTTCTATTAATTGGATCGAATGGTTAAACCAAGAAATGTTGGAAAAATGGATGAGCCACCGTGCCTACTATAAAAGCCAATATACCGCCCAGCATTTGGACAACCCTGATCAACGTATTCAACAAGACGTGCAATCTTACGTCAAAACTACGCTTTCCCTCAGCACCGGTGTGATTGATGCGGTCACCTCCATGATTTCTTACACGATTTTATTGTGGGGATTAGCTGGGCCAATGAGTTTGTTCGGCATAGAAATCCCGCACATGATGGTCTTTTTAGTGTTCGCTTATGTGATCTTCACCACACTTATCGCCTTTTGGCTCGGTAAGCCGTTAATTCGCCTTAACTTCGCAAACGAAAAATTAAATGCAAATTACCGTTATTCCTTAATCCGTGTCAAAGAATATGCGGAAAGCATTGCATTCTACGCCGGTGAAAAAGTTGAAAAAAGTCGGTTATACAAACAATTCCGCGCTGTTATCGATAACATGTGGGATATCGTATTTCGAGCATTAAAGTTCTCCGGTTTTAATTTAGTGATCAGCCAAATTTCCGTGGTTTTCCCATTACTCATTCAAGTGGGACGCTATTTTGAGAAACAAATTAAACTGGGCGATCTGATGCAAACCTTGCAAGTCTTTGGCAAATTGCATTCCAATCTCTCTTTCTTCCGTAACACATATGATAGCTTTGCCGAATACAAAGCCACTTTGGACCGTTTAACCGGCTTCCATTACAGCGTCGAAGCGGCGCAGAAAGAAAACAAAACTCAGATCATCGATCACCCAACCGATGTTATATTCCAACACCTGAATGTTCAGTCACCGCTTGGTAAAACACTGATTAACGATCTCAATCTCACTCTGCCGAAAGGGGACTCTTTGCTAATCCAAGGGCAGTCCGGTGTGGGAAAAACTACGTTGTTACGTACCGTTGCAGGTTTATGGTCATACGCGAACGGAGAAATCTTCTGCCCACAACAAAACAGCCTTTTCCTTTCACAACGCCCTTATTTGCCCCAAGGAGATTTGCTCACCGCACTGTATTACCCCAACACCACGGAACAGGCTGATTTAGCGAAAGTAAATGACGTATTACAGCAAGTGCAACTTGCCCATTTACAAGAACGTTTGGAACAAGAACAAGACTGGAGCCGTATTTTGTCTCTTGGTGAACAGCAACGTCTCGCCTTCGCGCGGCTTTTACTCCATAAACCGCAAGTCGCCTTTTTAGACGAAGCCACCGCCAGCCTGGATGAAGGACTTGAAGATGCCATGTATCGGTTAATTCGCCGGGAATTGCCGAATACCACCCTTATCAGCGTCGGGCATCGTTCAACCTTAGTGCCGTTACATGAAAAACGTTTAGAATTGAAAACGGATGGGCATTGGGAATTAAGTACTCATTAGGTTTACTGTGACTTTCTTTGCTTCGCCAAAGAAAGTCACTAAAGAAAGGCGCCCCTGCTTTGTCTTTTTCCCCTTGTTCTATTGAATTTGCCTGACGGAAATTTTTGAACTCGCTTCGCTCAAACAAAGCGAAAATTTCCTACAAATTCAATGCCACAAGGGCGGCAAAGAAGGGAACCCACTAATGTTAAGTGCGGTCACAAAATCCAACGGATTTTAAGCCTACAACCCCATCAAGACGAACAATCTAACTTGATTCGATTAAGCGTAATTTCCAACTTATTTCTTCATAACGAAAAAAGTAGAACTATTTGATAAATAAATTTTTCCTAGAATAAAAATTCACAGCAAAAAACAGATTAAGAACATCAATCTAATAAATACAAAAATATTGGACAATAAATCTAAAATAATTTCTAAAATAACGCAAAAGTCAACATAAAACACTAAGCAAACGTTTGACAGAAGAATTTAAATCCGTAATATGTGACGCACTTTACAGATTTTTATACACTAGGATTTTTCATGTTTCACACTGTTTCTTTCTCCCTCAACCTGCTGCTCTCACATGCTTTGTGCGGCTAAGTTGTGGATGAAAAACAGTCAAATGTAAAACCCGCACTCTATTTTGCGGGTTTTTTCGTTTTAAAAATACCGTAAAAAATGACCGCACTTTGAGTGATTGAAAGAAGGAAAATGTTATGACAGATCGCGTTATTATTTTTGATACCACCTTGCGTGATGGCGAGCAAGCGTTAAAAGCAAGCTTAACCGTTAAAGAAAAATTACAGATTGCTTTAGCACTTGAGCGTCTAGGCGTGGATGTCATGGAAGTAGGCTTTCCGGTTTCTTCTCAAGGCGATTTTGAATCTGTACAAACCATCGCACGTCACATCAAAAATAGTCGCGTTGCGGCACTTTCCCGTGCGGTAGAAAAAGACATCGATGCGGCGTATGAAGCCTTAAAAGTGGCGGAAGCTTTCCGTATTCACACCTTTATTGCCAGCTCGGCTTTGCACGTGGAAGCCAAATTAAAACGCACCTTTGACGATGTGGTGGAAATGGCGGTGGCGGCAGTGAAACGTGCACGTAACTACACCGATGACGTAGAATTTTCCTGCGAAGATGCCGGACGCACAGGTATCGACAATATTTGTCGCATTGTGGAAGCAGCAATCAACGCCGGTGCGACAACAGTCAACATTCCGGATACCGTCGGTTTCTGCTTACCTAACGAATACGGCAACATCATCGCGCAAGTGCGCAACCGCGTGCCAAACATCGACAAAGCCATTATTTCCGTGCACTGTCACAATGACTTAGGCATGGCGACCGCCAACTCTTTAACAGCAGTACAAAACGGTGCACGTCAAATTGAATGTACTATCAACGGCATCGGCGAGCGCGCAGGCAACACCGCCTTGGAAGAAGTGGTGATGGCAATGAAAGTTCGCCAAGAATTTATGGGTGTGGATACACGCATCAACACGCAAGAAATTCATCGCGTCAGCCAAATGGTGAGTCAGCTTTGCAATATGCCGATTCAACCGAACAAAGCCATTGTCGGGTCAAATGCCTTTGCGCATTCGTCCGGTATCCACCAAGACGGTATGTTGAAAAACAAAAACACCTACGAAATCATGTCTCCGGAAACTATCGGCTTGAAGAAAGAGAAATTGAACCTAACCGCGCGTTCCGGCCGTGCCGCGGTGAAAGGCCACATGACCGACATGGGCTACACCGAGCAAGATTACGACTTGGATAAATTGTATGAATCTTTCTTGAAATTGGCGGATAAAAAAGGCCAAGTATTCGATTACGACTTGGAAGCCTTAGCGTTCATTGATATGCAACAAGGGGATGAAGATCGTTTAGTGTTAGATAAACTTTCTGCGCATTCCACCAAAGAATACCCGGCAACTGCCTTTGTTCAATTACAGTTAGACGGTGAGAAATTAAGTACTTCGTCAATCGGCGGTAACGGCCCGGTGGATGCGGTTTACAATGCGATTTTGAATTTAACCGGCTTAGAGATCAAGATGTCTCACTATAACTTAACTGCCAAAGGTGAAGGTGCTGAAGCGTTAGGTCAGGTGGATATCGTAGTTGAACACGAAGGCCGTAAATTCCATGGTGTGGGTTTAGCGACAGATATCGTTGAATCTTCTGCGTTGGCGTTAGTGCATGCGATTAATGCCATTTATCGTGCGCATAAGGTGGCGGATATTAAGAATCACAAAAATCATTAATCTATCGAGTTCCCCTCTTTAGCAAAGAGGGGAGAAAATTAACCGCACTTTAGTGTGAAAGAAATAGGAAAACAATATGCAATCATACAACATCGCTGTTCTACCGGGAGACGGTATCGGTCCGGAAGTCATGGCGGAAGCCATTAAAGTATTAAACAAAGTCCAAGAAAAATTCGGTTTCAAACTCAACTTCAATGAATTTTATGTAGGTGGTACCGCGATTGATCACTGCGGTTGTCCGTTACCGGCAGAAACCTTAAAAGGTTGTGAAGAGGCCGATGCGATTTTGTTTGGTTCTGTGGGTGGCCCTAAATGGACAAATTTACCGCCGGATCAACAACCGGAACGTGGTGCGTTATTGCCATTGCGTAAACACTTCAAATTATTCTGCAATCTTCGTCCTGCTACCCTTTATAAAGGACTCGAAAAATTCTGTCCATTACGTGCAGATATTGCAGCAAAAGGGTTTGATATGGTGGTTGTGCGTGAATTAACGGGCGGGATTTATTTCGGTCAACCAAAAGGTCGCGAAGGCGAAGGTGCACAAAGCAAAGCATTCGATACGGAAGTCTATTACAAATATGAAATCGAACGCATTGCACGTGCGGCTTTTGATGCGGCTATGAAACGCCATAAACATGTCACCTCCGTGGATAAAGCCAACGTATTACAAGCGTCAATCTTATGGCGTGAAACCGTGACCGAAGTGGCAAAAGACTACCCTGAAGTCACCCTAGATCACATTTATATCGACAACGCGACCATGCAGCTCATCAAAGCGCCAGAGTCTTTCGATGTGCTACTCTGCTCTAACATTTTCGGTGATATTATTTCTGATGAAGCGGCAATGATTACCGGTTCCATGGGCATGTTGCCATCCGCCAGCTTAAACGAAGAAGGTTTCGGCTTATACGAACCGGCTGGTGGTTCTGCCCCGGATATTGCCGGCAAAGGCATTGCCAACCCAATCGCACAAATTCTTTCTGCGGCAATGATGTTGCGTTACAGCTTCAACTTAAACGAAGCAGCAGATGCTATTGAAAATGCGGTACAAAAAGTCTTAGCAAACGGTCACCGTACCGGCGATTTAGCCGATGACTCTGTCCCTGTTTCAACGGCAGAAATGGGTACGTTAATCGCTAATGCAATCTAATCAAAAACAATGAAAGTGCGGTTCAAAAATACCTTGAAATTTGACCGCACTTACTACTCTAACAAAAGCCTCTAACGAATTGAGAAACATTATGGCAAAAACTCTTTACGAAAAATTATTCGACGCCCATGTGGTGTACGAAGCGGAAGGCGAAACGCCGATTTTGTATATTAACCGTCATTTAATCCATGAAGTGACTAGTCCACAAGCCTTTGATGGTCTACGTGTGGCAGGCCGTCAAGTACGTCAAGTAAGTAAAACTTTCGGCACCATGGATCACAGTATTTCTACCCAAGTACGCGATGTGAACAAGCTTGAAGGCCAAGCAAAAATTCAAGTATTGGAGCTTGCAAAAAACACGAAAGCGACCGGTATTCAATTATTCGACATGGCCACGAAAGAACAAGGTATCGTGCATGTGATGGGACCGGAACAAGGCTTAACTTTGCCAGGCATGACGATTGTTTGTGGTGACTCTCATACCGCTACCCACGGTGCATTCGGTGCCTTGGCATTTGGTATCGGCACCTCCGAAGTAGAACACGTGTTAGCGACACAAACCTTAAAACAAGCCCGTGCGAAAAGCATGAAAATTGAAGTGCGCGGCAAAGTGGCGCCGGGCATTACCGCAAAAGACATTATTCTAGCCATTATCGGTAAAACCACTATGGCAGGCGGCACAGGCCATGTGGTGGAATTTTGTGGCGAGGCCATTCGCGACCTTTCCATGGAAGGCAGAATGACAGTATGCAACATGGCAATTGAAATGGGCGCAAAAGCCGGTTTAATCGCACCGGATGAAACGACTTTCGACTATTTAAAAGGCCGTCCACACGCGCCGAAAGGTAAAGATTGGGATGATGCCGTTGCTTATTGGAAAACCTTAAAATCCGATGAGGATGCGAAATTTGACACGGTCATCACGTTAGAAGCTAAAGATATCGCACCACAAGTCACTTGGGGCACCAATCCGGGACAAGTAATCGGCATCGATCAACGAGTACCAAATCCAGCAGAAATGACGGATCCGGTAACTCGCGCTTCGGCTGAAAAAGCCTTGAATTATATCGGTTTAGAACCGAATACTGATTTAAAAGAGATTCCGGTGGATCAAGTGTTTATTGGCTCTTGCACCAATGCCCGTATCGAAGATTTACGTGCCGCAGCTGCCGTGATGAAAGGCCGTAAAAAAGCCGATAACGTAAAACGAATTTTAGTGGTCCCGGGTTCCGGTTTAGTGAAAGAACAAGCGGAAAAAGAAGGCTTGGATAAAATCTTTATCGAAGCGGGCGCAGAATGGCGTAACCCGGGCTGTTCCATGTGTTTAGGGATGAACGATGACCGCTTGGGCGAATGGGAACGTTGTGCTTCCACTTCAAACCGTAACTTTGAAGGTCGTCAAGGCCGTAACGGACGCACCCACTTGGTGAGTCCAGCCATGGCAGCCGCAGCAGCGATGTTCGGTAAATTCGTTGATATTCGAGACGTCACATTAAACTAAGGAGCAGAAAATGGTAGGATTCAAACAACTTTCAGGCTTAGTAGTGCCATTGGATGCGGCAAACGTGGATACGGATGCGATTATTCCAAAACAATTTTTACAAGCCATTACCCGCGTAGGTTTCGGCAAACACTTATTCCATGAATGGCGTTATTTGGATGTAGAAGGCATCAAGCCAAATCCGGAATTTGTGCTGAATTACCCACAATATCAAGGCGCGACTATTTTATTAGCGCGTAAAAACCTCGGCTGTGGTTCTTCGCGTGAACACGCCCCTTGGGCATTAGCCGATTACGGCTTCAAAGTGATGATCGCACCGAGTTTTGCGGATATTTTCTATAACAACAGTTTGAACAACCATATGTTACCGATTCGTTTAAGCGAAGAGGAAGTAGAAGAAATCTTCCAATGGGTGTGGGCGAACGAAGGCAAACAAATCCATGTAGATTTGGAAGCCATGACCGTGACCGTAGGCGACAAAGTGTATACCTTTGAACTGGATGAATTCCGCCGTCATTGTTTGTTAAACGGCTTGGATAATATCGGTTTAACCCTTCAACACGAAGACAAAATCGCAGAATACGAAAGTAAAATTCCGGCATTCTTGCGTTAACTTTTTATCACTCGGAAAGCAGATATTTTCTGCGCTAAAAGGCGGACAACTTGTCCGCCTTCTTTTCTCAAAAACACGTCAAAAACCGACCGCACTTTATGTGTTTTTTCTCGCCTTAACAAACAACAACACTGGGCGATGTTGTAAATCTTTAAATTCATCCTGCCATTGCGGTTGGTCTGCAAGCATCGGCTCCGCCATTTGCTCAATGTGAAAACCGGCGGAAATCAGGTTGTTGATGATGGTCGCCGTGGTGCGATGATAGGTAGTGAAAGGTTGTTTAAACCAGTTGCGCTGGCGTTCGCCTTCATCCCGATAGAAATTCAGACGATAGGCGATTTGTTGTTTTTGCGCGTCTTTTTCCCAACGTTCGCCGCCTTGATAGCAGGTCACAATGGGATGCTCTTGAGAAAAAACCAATTGTCCGTTTGGTTTCAGTTTGGCATGAATTTTTGCTAATAAGGCAGGAAAATCCTGTACATAATGAAAAGCAAAGGAACTGGTGATTAAATCAAAACTGCCCTCATTTAACTGATCTAAACGTTCCATGGAGGCTTGCTCCAGTAAAAAGTGCGGGCGAAATTCTGCGAGATTTTTTGCTGCCTGCTGCAACATGGCTTGAGATAAATCGATGCCGACAACAAATGCAGCACCCCGTTCTAAATAGAGCTTGAGATGTTCTCCGCAACCACAGCCTAAATCTAAAATACGCTTGCCTGACACGCCGCCGACTAAGCCCAACATGGTGGGCTTTTCAACGATTTCATTTAAGCTGTTCGGGTTACTGCGCAGTTTCTGGTACAGCTCAAAAAAACCGTCCTTGTCATACACGCTTTGCTTGTCTTGCATATTATCCTTTGAAATCAGCAATCCAACCAAGCTGCAATGCCACTTGTGCGAAGATATTCAATAGTCCGAACAAAATCACAAAATACACCATGAAGTTGCCGCCGTGTACGCGATAGGTCGCATTCGGGAATTTTTTGCGGCTGGCTTTTGCCAACAACGCTGGCACGATGGCTGCCCAAATCGTAGCAGCTAGCCCCGCATAACCGATGGCAATAACGAAACCGAACGGGAATTGTAAGCTCAACAATAACGGCGGCAGGAAAGTGACTAACGTCGTTTTCGTGCGTCCCAAACGGCTGTCGTCAAATTTACACAAGTCAGCGATGTAATCGAATAAGCCTAAGGTGACACCAAGGAAAGAACTGGCGATGGCCATGTAGGCAAAGAAATTCAAAATAATACCGATGTAATCCGTTTGGATGTATTTATTCAAGGCTTCTAATAAGGCCGCCACGTCCCCGCCTTTGGCAATCACCGGTGCAAATTCGGCACGCGGTAAGTTACCTTGAACGGCAAGCTGCCACAAAATATAAATAATCAACGCCAAACCGGTACCAAGGAAAATGGATTTCATCACGCGGTTGCCGTCACGATCATAGTATTTCACCAAACTCGGGACGTTGCCGTGGAAACCAAATGACACCAAACACACCGGAAGTGCGGTCAAAATATAAGGTAAATAGTGCTGTTCGCCCTGTGCCACAGTGTTAAGCAATACATCGGCTTTCACCGAGCTCAACAAACCGGAGGTAGAAAGGAAGAAAGAAATGATCATCCCGGCGATTAACACTGTACTAAAACGGTCAACCGCTTTGGTGGAAAACCAGACAAACGCCGCCAACACAAAACAGAAAATCAACGAGCCTGCACTACGTCCCACTTCCACGTTTTCACCTAATTGATTCAGGAAACTTTCCGTAATGCTGCCGCCGGAAGTGATGTAAGCATAAGTAAGAATGTAAAGTACAAAGGCGACGGATAAGCCATTAATGACGTTCCAGCCTTTGCCTAATAAATCCGTTACGATCGTATCGAAACTGGCGCCGGTCGGATAATGTAAATTGGCTTCTAAAATCATTAAGCCCGAGGTGGTCATACAAAACCAGGTGTAAATCAGAATCGCAATTGAACCGAAAAACCAAACACCGGCAGTAGAAGTTGGGTTAGCAAGCATACCGGCGCCGATTGCCGTGCCGGCGATAATCATCGCGCCACCAAGTAAGGAAGGGCGTTTTTGTGTTGTCATTATAAAATCCTCTCTCAAAAATTTTGGACTATTATAATAGTACAATAATAAAAAACAACCGGATTTTATCATGTCATTTTCCCTCAACTCGACAAATGAAGCCGATTACCGCTATAATTGCGACGTTTATTTAACTCACAAGAAGGAATAACAAATGGGCTTAGAAAGCGTACCAGCAGGTAAAGAATTACCAGATGACATCTATGTTGTTATTGAAATCCCTGCAAACTCTGATCCAATCAAATATGAAGTAGACAAAGAAACCGGCACATTATTTGTAGACCGTTTCATGGCAACCGCCATGTTCTATCCGGCAAACTACGGTTATGTGAACAACACCTTATCTTCTGACGGCGACCCGGTTGACGTGTTAGTGCCAACACCGTATCCATTACAACCTGGCTCCGTTATTCGTTGCCGTCCGGTAGGCGTGTTGAAAATGACCGATGAAGCCGGTGGCGATGCGAAAGTGGTTGCGGTACCGCACACGAAATTAAGCAAAGAATACGACCACATCAAAGACGTGGGCGATTTACCGGAATTATTAAAAGCACAAATCAAACACTTCTTCGAAAGCTACAAAGCGTTAGAAGCAGGTAAATGGGTGAAAGTAGAAGGATGGGAAGGCGTTGACGCAGCGCGTAAAGAAATCCTTGATTCATTTGAGCGTGCAAAAAAATAATCAAAAATTACCAAAAAAACAGGCCGCATCTTTAAAAAGTGCGGTCTTTTTTATACACAAATCCACGAGGGAAAATCTATGTTCAAATTTGGTAAAACATTAGCATTCGTCTCCATCATCAGTATTTTAAGTGCTTGTGCCGATTCTGCTTCAATCAACCAACAAGCGGCAATGGGCTATCGTCAAATGATCTCCGAAGCAAAAGCGAAGGGGCAATTAGACACCCAATCCCGCACCGCTCAACGAGTGCACAAAATTTTCAACAAAATGGTGCCTTATGCCAATGCGGAAAACCACACCGGTCAGCCGTTTAACTGGCAAATCGAAGTGATTAAATCCAAAGAACTGAATGCTTGGGCAATGCCGGGCGGTAAAATGGCGTTTTATACCGGTTTAGTAGAAAGCTTGAACCTCACGGATGATGAAATCGCGACAGTGATGGGGCATGAAATGGCTCACGCCTTAAAAGAGCATGGTAAAAAGAAAGCCAATATGGGGCAATTCACTGACGTACTTGCTGGCGTTGCACACGTTGCGTTATCCACTCAGATCGGTTCTGACGGAAGTGCTGTTGTCGTTGGCTTAACCAAAGACTGGGCGTTAGATAAACCGTATTCTCGTAGTGCTGAAACAGAAGCGGATGAAGTCGGTTTATTATTAATGGCGAAATCCGGTTACAACCCACAAGCAGCACCGGGATTATGGGACAAAATGCAAAAAGCCTCTAAAGGTTCGCAAAGTATGTTGGATAAACTCAGTTCCACCCACCCAACTGACAAAGATCGCCAAGAAAACTTATTACGCCTCATGCCGGAAGCAATGACACTATATCAGAAAAGCAAACATAGCTAATTTTCTGCGTTAATAGGCAATAAAAAGTGCGGTCAAAAATTTATTTATTTTTTTGACCGCACTTTTATTTTGTAAGAAAGAAATTATCTCAGATTGAAACTGATCGGCACTGTAATACTGGAGGAAACACCTGCAGGACGAGGGCCGATAGAACGAGCACTTGCTACGGCTTTTAATGCTGCGCCATCCAAATCGTCAACACCGGAGCTTTTCACTACACTAGCACCGCTAATACTGCCATCGGCTGCAATCGAGAAGGATACGGTGACAATGCCTTGTTTACGCATCATTTGTGCACGTGCCGGATAACGTTTATGTTTTTCAATTTCACGTCGAACGGCTGACAAATAAGCCTCTCTCTCACTACCGCTCACACCATTACCAACCAAATTCGGATTAGTTGTATTTGCCGGACCAGTAGTGGTTGCCTTAGAGTTCACAGCTGCATTGGATTCAACAGTTCGATCACCTACCACAGCATCTGTTTTTGGTTTCGGTTTATCCTTTGGCTTCTCTTTTGGCTTTTCTTTCGGTTTTTCTTTTGGTTTCTCTTTCGGCTTTTCAGGTTCTTTTGGTTTCTCAACCTTAGGTGGTTCAGGTTTTAATGTCGGGTCTTCCACCATCTCCTGTTTTTCCGGCTCCGGTGCTTTTTCCACCACCGGTGGCGTATCGGCTTCCACCATCGCCATGAGCATTTCCATAGAAATACTGGTAGAAATTTCGCCGGTTGCGCTATTTGCCGTTGTATCTGTTTTCGTTAAATGGCTCCAAAACAACGTAAAGACAATAATGGCATGAATAACAACAGACAACAGGAAACTTAACAGCGAACGTTTGGCATTCTGCATTCAGACTCTCCTACTGCGCTGCCGATTTTGTTTCTGCATTGCCCGTTTGGGGAGCGGCAGGTGTTGCCGACGGAGCATCTGTCGATTTTGATTTTTCGCCGCCTTTAGTTGCCACAATCGCAACATCTTTAATCTCATTTTTTGCCAATAAATCAGTTACTGACACGAAATCTTGGAAAGTAGCGCCCGCATCAATTTTCAGTGTTACTTTTTGCGATTTATCCCACGCGGCAATTTCTGTTTCTAGTGATTCTAAGCTGGTCGGTTTGTCGTTAAAGAACACTTCCCCCTCAGCAGTCACCGTCAATAATTTCGCCAACTCACTGGATTTAAATGCCACAGAAGAACTGGCTTTCGGCACATTCACTTGGATTTTCCCTTGAGAAATGAAAGACGCCGTAATCAATACGATGGCAAGCAACACCAACATAATATCAATGAACGGAATAATGTTGATTTCATCAAACTTTTTCACGGTGATTCCTTATGCTTCGGTATCTTCTTTATGCTTTTGAGAATGCAATACTTTCCATTTCAAACGGTTAACTTCTACTTTACGACCTAAGGCGTTATAGAAAATCATGGAAGGAATTGCCACAAGAATCCCAAGTGCGGTCGCTTTTAACGCTAAAGATAAGTGCATCATGATTTCGCCGGCATTCACATCACCACCGGATTGACCAATTTGGTAAAACGTTAAAAGAATCCCAATTACCGTTCCCAATAATCCCACATAAGGCGCATTAGCACCAATAGTGGAAATTACAGTAAGATTGCGATTTAAATCGATTTCAAGAGCGTGAATTGTGGAATATTGGGTGACTTTAACACGAGATAAGAAGATGAAGCGTTCAATTACCATCGTGAGCATTAAGACACTCATAAATAAAAGTAAACCGATAATGATATAATCACTATAATTGTTTAAAAATTCAAAAATTTGTGGCATTTGTTTTCCCTTAGACGAGGTGCTTGAAAGATAAAAAGAAGGAGCTAAATCACACTCCCTTACAAGTGATAATGAATCGCATTAATTATAAGAATCTTCCATCGTTTGTAAATTAAAATTTAGCAATAAAAAAGCGATGAGGCATCTTCATCGCTTTAATTTGATTTAAGTCAGATTTTAGAGCTTAACCACTTTAGCTTGTTTAATCATGTTGTCACTCACTTCCAAAATAGTGACTCTCAATCCATTCACTTCACAGACGGTGCCTTCTTCAGGAATTTCTTCCAAATGCTCCAAAATCAAACCGTTAAATGTACGCGCATCTTCGGTATCCAAATTCCAATTAAACATTTTATTTAAATCACGCAAATTGGCAGAACCTTCAATAATCATCGAACCATCAGATTGTGGCATCACTTCTTCATCAATGGTCGGCGTGTTAGAGGTGGTGAAATCGCCCACAATTTCTTCCAAAATGTCTTCCAACGTCACCAAACCTTTAATATCGCCATATTCATCCACAACCAAGCCGATACGCTCTTTTTTATTACGGAAATTAGCTAATTGTGTCTTTAAAGCCGTGCCTTCAGGAATGAAATACACTTCATCGGCAGCACGAATCAAGGTTTCTTTAGTAAATTCATTTTTTTCCAGCAACAAACGGAACGCTTCTCGTACGCGCAAAATACCGAGCACGTTTTCGTCCATACTGCCTTTATACAACACCACACGGTTATGCGCCGCATGATTGAGCTGGCGCATGATAGATTTCCAGTCATCATCAATATCAATGCCGCCGATTTCATTGCGCGGCACCATGATGTCATCCACGGTAACCGTTTCCATATCTAAAATAGACAGCAACATTTGCGGATGTTGCTCATCCGGTGTCGCCTCTCCCGCTTCTGAAACGATGCTGCGCAATTCTTCGCGGCTAATCACTTGTTTTTTCAAATCCGGTTTTAACCCCACCAAGCGCATTAAAAGCTTGGTAAACACATTCATCACCCAAACTAAAGGTGCAAAAATGTTAAGGAGCGGCATTAATAAATGGCTAGAGGCTAAGCCCACTTTTTCCGGATGCATGGCTGCCACGGTTTTCGGGAAAATTTCAGAGAAAATTAACATAACAAATGTCAACAAACCGGTTGCAATCGCCACACCGGCGTCGCCATACAAGCGCATGCCAATCATCGTGGCAATGGCAGAGGCGCTGATATTCACAAGATTATTAAAGATAAGAATAAAACTGAGCAGTTTGTCCGGTTTAGCCAGCAGTGTCTCGGCTTTTTTTGCGCCTTTATTGCCCTGCTCCGCTAAAAAACGCAGGCGGTATTTATTGAGAGAAAGTAAACCTGTTTCAGAGCCGGAAAAATAGGCAGAAAGGACTAAACAGGCAATTAAAATGATAAATAACGTACTAAGGGGAATACTGTCCAAAGCGAAATCCTTGCATTAATTTAAAAATAAAAAAGGCGGGAAAAACTCACCGCACTTTTTTCTCATTTACTGATATTACACAATCAGACGACTACCGAAATAAGCAACCGTAAGCAAAATCATACCTGAAATTGTGTAAATAATCATCTTTTTTCCACGCCAACGGTAGCGCTGATACCCTAAAATCGCAATGCCAAAGACTAACCACCCGAACAAGGAAAACACGCCTTTGTGAAGATTATCCGGCGTCATGGCGTTAACCAAATGAAAGGTACCGGAAATCAGCGTGAGCGTCATCAACACTTCACCACTGACCAATAAACGGAAAAAATGCCGTTCTACTGTCATAAGCGGCGGTACCATCGGCGAAAAAGTCATTTTCTTGCTTTTCAAACGACGATCAATCCAGACCAACTGAATCGCATACAGGGTCGCAATACAGCACACGGCATAGGCAAAAATCGACAAGCCGATGTGAAAAAGCATCGATGTATTTTGGTTCAATAATTGAATAATGTGGCTTGGCAGAAAAGTCGCATAAATCAAGTTAATAATGGAGAAACAATAAACAATCGGTAACACAAACCACATGGTATTGACGCGCAACATGGCGATCGTGGCGAGTATAGCGATCATAACGCTCATCAACGAAGCCACTTCCATAATGCTGAAATTCTGCCCCTCCGCCAAGTCTCCCAATAGGGGGAAAGTGCTAATCAGGTGAAAAACCACCGCCAAAAGTGCGGTCAAAAAAAACGGTGTTTTTTGACGTTTTACATCCGCGCCCGCCACTTGCGAGGTTAATAAAATCGGGGCAATGCGTAATACACTAATGAGGTAAAAAAGAATTGATAAAACCGCAAACCACATAATGATGCTTCCTTTGTTTTGTTGGCGTTTTATTCTAACGAGATCAAGCTAAAATCGCCACGACTTTATTTGACGTGAAAATGCGCGGAATTTCAGTATAATGAACAGCATTTTACCGATGATACCTTTCCGATTTAACCACAGGAAATATTATGTTTGAGAATTTATCTGATCGTCTTTCCAAAACCTTACGCAATATCAGCGGTCGAGGTCGTTTAACCGAAGATAACATTAAAGAAACTTTGCGCGAAGTGCGAATGGCATTGTTAGAAGCCGATGTGGCATTGCCGGTTGTGCGCGATTTTATTAACAATGTAAAAGAACGTGCCATCGGGGTGGAAGTCAATAAAAGCCTCACCCCGGGACAAGAATTCGTCAAAATCGTCCAAGCCGAATTAGAAGCGGCAATGGGTGAAGCCAACGAAAGTTTAAATCTGGCTACCCAACCGCCTGCCGTGATTTTAATGGCGGGTCTGCAAGGGGCGGGGAAAACCACCAGCGTGGGTAAACTGGCCAAATTTCTGAGTGAACGCCATAAGAAAAAAGTGCTTGTTGTTTCTGCCGACGTCTATCGTCCGGCGGCGATCAAACAATTAGAAACCCTCGCACAGGGGGTGAATGTGGATTTCTTCCCGTCAGATGTGAAACAAAAGCCGGTAGATATTGCGAAAGCCGCCTTGGCAGACGCCAAATTAAAATTCTACGATGTGCTGATCGTGGATACCGCCGGTCGTTTGCACGTGGATAGTGAAATGATGGATGAAATCAAGCAGGTTCACGCAGCGTTAAATCCCATTGAAACACTCTTCACCGTGGATGCCATGACCGGTCAAGATGCGGCAAATACAGCAAAAGCCTTTAATGAAGCTTTGCCGCTTACCGGTGTCATCCTCACCAAAGTGGACGGCGATGCGCGCGGTGGTGCAGCACTATCGATTCGTCAAATTACCGGCAAGCCGATTAAATTCCTCGGGGTGGGTGAAAAAACCGATGCATTAGAACCTTTCCATCCGGATCGTGTGGCGTCGCGTATTCTCGGCATGGGTGATGTACTTTCCTTAATTGAAGATTTAGAGCGTTCCGTTGACCGTGAAAAAGCGGAAAAAATGGCGCAAAAATTCAAAAAAGGCGACGATTTCACCTTAGAAGATTTCCGCGAACAATTACGCGAAATGAAAAAAATGGGCGGTATGATGTCCATGTTGGAAAAATTACCGGGCGCAAAAAATCTACCGGAGCATGTAAAAAATCAGGTGGATGACAAAATGTTCAACAAACTGGAAGCCATCATCAATTCCATGACCTTAAAAGAACGCGCGAATCCGGACATCATCAAAGGTTCTCGCCGCCGTCGCATTGCCCTTGGTTCCGGCACGCAGGTGCAAGATGTAAACAAGCTGCTCAAACAATTTGACGAAATGCAACGCATGATGAAGAAAATGCGTAAAGGCGGCATGGCAAAAATGATGCGCGGCATGCAAGGCTTAATGGGCGGTGGGCTCGGCGGATTAGGCGGAATGTTTAGACGTTAACTCAGATGCAAAGAAAAAGCCATCTAAAGGAAGATGGCTTTTTTTATTAAAAAATAATTTAAGAAACCAAAGTGCGGTCAAGAAAAACAACGTTTTTTATGACCGCACTTTTATTATTCTGTTTTCTTAACTTTCGTTATGTTCTTTCTCTTCTACTTTTGTCACGGCACCGTTAATCGTTAAGCAAATTTCCGTTGAAATCAGGTGGGTTAGAATCTCTGCCAACACATGCAATTTTTCGGTATTCGCACTGCCGCTTTCATTGAAATACCCTTGGTCTTTTAAACTATTCGTAAAGGCGGAGAAAACCGCTTTATCAAAGAATTCAGGTGCATTAATGCCATGTAGGACAGACAAACGTTGTGCCACAGACTGACTTTCTTTTTCCAAATCTGCGCGGGAAATCAATGGATTATTTTGCAGCAAATTCACGGTAATGTAATAACGCTGTAAAATTTCACGTACACCGGCAGACCAAAGTTGCAACATCCGAATATTCGGCTTATTGATTGTCAGCATATTTTCACTGTGCTTAATAATATGTTGGCGTTGCAATTCGTTAATAATTTGCTCTACACGCTGTGCGATCTGTTCTTCTTCCGTAAAATGTAAGAATAATTCGCTCCGCAAGAACGGATAAATTTTAAGCACGGCATCTAACACCAAATCTTTTTGGATCCCTTCATAATGCAACACAATGCTTGCAACCAGTGACGGTAATACAAATAGGTGTTGAATGTTATTTCGGTAGTAAGTCATTAACACCGCAGAAGAACGTTCTAAACGCACAATTTCACCGAAGTTGTCTTTCTCCACCAAAATACCGATCCGATCCAGACTTAACACATGATCCAACATAATTTCAGGTTTTTCAGCCGGAACAACAATATCCTCGGAATATGGTACGTTTTGTAAGAATTGTTGATAACTGGAAAGTTGCTCTAACAATTGCTCACGAGAAAGCGCACGTTGGCGGGAAGACAATAATGCCGTGCCGGTTAAGTTCATCGCATTCACTGCCGCCGCTTTATTAATATTCACCATCACTTGGTGGGATACTGCATCAACGGCTTTGTTAAACCATTGAGGACGATCTTCAGGTGGCTCTTTCCATTCCGGGAAGTTTTGATTTAAATAGGCATTTAACGTAATAGGCTCACCGAAATTCACATAGCCTTTACCTAAATTACGCAATTTTTTGATAACACGTAATACCAAGCCGGCATTTTCTTTTTCTTTCGCGGCACCACGTAATTCTTTGGCATAAGTGTCCACTTCTAAAACGTGTTCATACCCCACATACACCGGCACAACCGTAATTGGTCGGCTCTGTTGTTGCTGTAATGCCTGTAATGTCATGGACATCATACCGGTTTTCGGCGCAAGCAAACGCCCCGTACGCGAACGTCCACCTTCAATAAAGTATTCCACAGCGTAACCACGATGGAACAACTCCGACAAATATTCACGGAAAATCGTAGAATATAAGCGGTTACCTTTAAAAGTACGACGAATGAAAAATGCCCCACCACGGCGGAACATCCCACCAACCGGCCAGAAATTAAGGTTAATCCCTGCGGCGATATGTGGAGTCACCAAACCTTGGTGATATAACACATAGGAAAGCAATAAATAGTCAATGTGGCTACGATGACAAGGCACATACACGATTTCATGGCCTTCTAACGCCAATTTACGTACACGATCCGCATTTTCCACTTGAATGCCTTGATACAACTTATTCCACAACCAACGTAAGAAACGATCCGCCACACGTAAACTTTCATAGCTCACGTTAGCCGCAATTTCATCCAGAATTTTTTCAGCTTCTTTATGCGCTTTCTCTTTACTGATGTTTTTGCTTTTCGCTTCGTCTTCAATTGCCGCTAAAATTACCGGCAATTGCAATAATTTATTGAACATGGCTTGGCGATTTGGCAAGCGCGGACCGGTAGCAGAAATACGTTGTTTAGCAAAATGCATTTTAGCTACACGAGCTAATTTTTGTGCAATTTTCTGATCAAATCCATGCTCACGCGTCATATAGCGTAAAGACACCGCTTGAGAGAAACGCACAAAGGTATCACGTCCAAACCATAATGCTGCGACTGTTTTTTGTAGCCCGTTTAACAAACGTAAGTTTGGCAAGCCAGTTTGATCTTCACGCCCCGGTGCTCTTCCCCATAAAACTGAAACCGGAATTAACTGCACGTCTAAATCCGGTGAAGTGCGGTGCAATTCCAAATATTTATTGAAAACAGTGATCGTTTCTTTTTTAGCCCCTTTCGATTTAAAAAAGCGGCGACCTTCATCTAAAAAGACAAAGCGTGGCAATAAATTGCCATTAATTTCATTTTGTTCCAAAGGATCCGGTAAACCTACACTCAGGCAATTTTTGCGGAAAATCACAAAATCGGTTTGTGATGTATAAGGCAAAACATAAACAATTGGCTGGGAAATATTTAGCTCTAGTTCTTCAATTGGATGATGGGGAATTGGATTATTTTTTACTAAAATCGACAATGGCAATTCAAGTAATTTTCGGTAAGCATTCAGAAAACTAGCCATAATAAATGTCCTTGTATAATTAACGTTATTTCACATACTTGGTGCAAAATTGGCGCTAGTTTAGCATAAAAACTTCGTAGAATTAGTGACGAACAACACAATTCTGGGATAAGCCTCTGATTCGATTTATATTTCAACAAAAGAAAGGTTGCACCTTGATCTTTTCTGTATATAATACCAGTTACTTATGTATAAAATAACAGGGTGATTTTATGAAACCACTTACAGCTCGGCAACAGGAAGTTTATGATTTTCTGAAACACTATCTTGAAACAACCGGCATGCCACCAACGCGGGCGGAGATCTCTAAAGAACTAGGATTTCGCTCTCCAAATGCGGCTGAAGAACATTTAAAAGCCTTGGCGAAGAAAGGCGTGATTGAAATTGTCTCCGGCACATCCCGTGGTATTCGTTTATTGCTTGAAGATAATGGGCAAGAAGAACCGGGATTACCGTTAATCGGGCGTGTAGCCGCAGGTGAACCGATTTTAGCGGAACAGCATATTGAAGGCACATATCATGTTGATCCGGCCATGTTCAAACCACAAGCGGATTTTCTACTCAAAGTTTATGGTCAATCCATGAAAGATATCGGTATTTTGGACGGTGACTTATTAGCCGTCCACAGCACCAAGGATGTACGCAATGGACAAGTTGTCGTTGCCCGCATTGAAGACGAAGTCACAGTAAAACGTTTAGAGCGCAAAGGTTCGACGGTTTATTTACATGCCGAAAACGAGGAATTTGCCCCGATTGTCGTGGATTTGACTCAACCGACGCAATTCGAAATTGAGGGTATCGCTGTCGGCATTATTCGTAATAATGCTTGGATGTAAAAACACCGGAAAAATCAACCGCACTTTTCTTGCAAAAACCGGCTTTCCGTGTATAATTTGCGCCCTCAGTCACATCCGAATTAGTTCCTTGCTTCCACAAGATTGGTGACTGGTCTTACGTTGGAGGCTGATTAACCCGTAAGGAGCAGTAATGCGTCACTACGAAATCGTGTTTATGGTTCATCCGGACCAAAGCGAGCAAGTACCGGGCATGATTGAACGTTACACCGGTTCTGTAAAAGAAGCCGGCGGTCAAATTCATCGCCTAGAAGATTGGGGTCGCCGTCAATTAGCATACCCAATTAATAAATTACATAAAGCACACTACGTGCTTATGAATGTAGAAGCGCCTCAACAAGTAATCGACGAGCTAGAAACGACTTTCCGTTATAACGATGCTGTATTGCGCAGCCTTGTTATTCACACTAAGCACGCCGTAACCGAAGCGTCCCCAATGGTTAAAGCAAAAGATGATCGTAAAGCTTTAACTGAAGTTGAATCCAACGATTTTGAGGATGCTGAAGAGTAATTTGAACATTGAAAACCGTTTATCCATTATTGGTATCGTTACCGGTAATCTTAAACGGCGCAAAAGCCCAAACGGGATCGAACATTGCCAATTTTTATTGGAACATCGTTCAAACCAAGTGGAAGCTAATTTAACAAGACAAGCTTGGTGTAAAATTCCGGTTCAGGTGAGCGGCAATCAATTAATAGAAAAAACTCAAGGCATTACGGTCGGCAATAAAGTATTAATTCAAGGTTTTTTAACCACCCATCAGTTAAATAATGGGTCAACGCAATTAGTCTTACATGCCGAGCAAATCGAATTTATAGATTAGGAGACCAGCCAAATGGCACGTTATTTCCGTCGTCGTAAGTTCTGCCGTTTCACAGCGGAAAATGTTGTTGAAATCGATTACAAAGATATCGCTACATTAAAGAACTACATTTCTGAAAGCGGCAAAATTGTACCAAGCCGCATTACCGGTACTCGTGCGAAGTACCAACGCCAATTAGCTCGCGCAATCAAACGCGCTCGTTATTTAGCGTTATTACCTTACTCTGACACGCATCATCACTAAGAAGGGGAAGGTCAAATGCAAGTAATTCTTTTAGATAAAATTGCACACTTAGGTAAAGTGGGCGATCAAGTAAATGTTAAATCCGGCTATGCACGTAACTTCTTAATCCCACAAGGTAAAGCAGTTATGGCAACCGCAGCTAACATTGAACACTTTGAAGCACGTCGTGCAGAATTAGAAGAAAAAGCAGCACAAGCATTAGCCGCTGCTGTTGACCGCGCAGCACGCTTAGAAGCATTAGGTTCTGTAACCATCGCGTCTAAAGCAGGTGACGAAGGTCGTTTATTCGGTTCTATCGGTACCCGTGACATTGCTGATGCAATCACTGCAAAAGGCGTTGAAGTGGCGAAAAGTGAAGTTCGTTTACCAAATGGTTTAATCCGTACTCTTGGTGAACATGAAGTAACTTTCCAATTCCATGGCGAAGTTTTCTCTCACTTAAACGTGATTATCGTTGCTGAATAATTCAAAACGAAAAGAAAAACCCGGCTATCCCGCCGGGTTTTTTTATTTGACACTAAAAAGTGCGGTAATAAAAAAATATTTTTCCCCACCTCTCCTAATTTTTATCCTCTTTCTTTTTAAATTACGATCCTGATCGCAAAATAACACCTCTTTTATCCTCCTCATTTCTGCTCTCCGTATAATTTTGCTTAAAAAAGAGCAAAGAAGAACATGAACACCCATTTACCCCTTTTCCTTCGCCTATTACAAATTCCTAAACTAGGCCCAACCTCAATTCAAAAAATACTTGATCAAGTAAATTTATCTGATTTGCAAGATTACGATGTTACCGCATTCAAACATATAGGTTGGAATGCCCAACAAATCCAAGCCTGGTTCAATCCTAAAAAACGCTATATTGAACCGGCACTTTTATGGGGAGAAAAAGAGGGTAATCATATTCTTGATTATTATCATCCGGATTATCCTGCGCAATTAAAACAAATTGACAGCGCGCCACCGGTGTTATTCGTCAAAGGTGAAACATCCACCTTATCTCACCCACAGATTGCTATCGTTGGCAGTCGTCAATGCTCAAGTTATGGGGAATATTGGGCAAAGTATTTTGCCTCAGAACTAACAACCAATGGTTTCATCATTACCAGTGGGCTCGCCTTGGGCATTGACGGATTCTGTCATCAAGCCGCTGTAGATTTAAAACAGCCGACTATCGCGGTATTAGGAAGTGGTTTGGAAGAGGTTTATCCGGCGAAACACCGTAAATTGGCACAACATATCATTGAACAAGGTGGTGCGTTAGTTTCTGAGTTTTTCCCGTTGCAACCTCCTATCGCAGAAAATTTTCCCCGCCGTAATCGTATTATTAGCGGATTATCTCTCGCGACGTTAATTATCGAAGCCACGGAACGCAGCGGATCTTTAATCACCGCTCGTTATGCACTAGAACAAAACCGAGAAATTTTTGCTCTACCCGGCAATATTCAAAGTCAATTTAGCCAAGGCTGTCATAAACTGATCAAACAAGGCGCGATGCTAGTAGAAAATGTAGAAGATATTTTAGAAAACCTTGCACCACAAATGGTATGGAAAAAACACCTGAAAAATAGACCGCACTTTTCTTCCCCAACGGCCATTTCTCCGCAACAAGAGGAAAAGGTATCGCCTACTTATCCAGAACTTTATCAAGCGATTGGATATACGCCAATCAATATTGATTCCCTCTCTAGCACACTCAATTTGTCGGTGGAGCAACTTCTTATTCAGCTTTTGGAATTAGAACTTCAAGAACTGATTTACAGTGAAAATGGGTTATACCGACGCACTTAATTTGTCCCTCAAAAAGCATCAAAATACCCCAGAATAAGAAATAATCGATGCTTATTGTTCAGAAAAATCACGCATTAACTTATGCATTTTTTTACAATTTTTAGCAAATGCACGACAGTACGGACAAATAGCCAAATGCAGATACACCCGACCTTGTGTTAATAAGGACAGGGGTTTTTCTTGGTGCATTGAAATGAATTTGGTGACTTGATTACATTTCATCATTTCTCTCCGGCATTATCCGTTTGATCAAACCAATGGTGGGACAAACACGCTTGTAATTGTAAGCGGGCGCGGTATAGCAACACGTGCAAATTAGAGGTGGATAAATCACATTCTTGGCAAATTTGTTCACTTTGCATATCAAAATATTCTCGCATCATAAAAACACGCGCTTGCTGTGCCGGCAGATGATCCAAGCACGCTTCAAAAATAATCCAAAACTCTTTTTTATATACCTGTTCTTGAGGTTCTTCCCACGTAGAAGGTAAAAATCGACTACGATCCCAGTGTCCTTCTTGATCAAAAAACACATTGGGATCATCGTCATCGCTCACCTCTGAAACCGTCACCACACGCTGCCGATACTTCAATAAATCAATAATCTGATTTTTCAAAATGGCAAAAAACCACGTTTTTAACGCAGCTGCCCCTTTAAATGACGCCGCATGCTGATACGCCTTTGCCAGAGCTTCCTGCACCACATCTTCCGCCAAATCCTTGTCGCGCAACTGCAGCAGTGCAAATTTTAACATTTGCTCCCGAATAGCTTGTATTTGCTGAGATGAAATCGATTGAAACGCCAACGGCATCGTTGAAGACATAAGAAAATCCGTTTTATCTGTACTCACAAGTATTCATCATAATCCCATCTCTTTCACAAAGAAAGCCATACCAAAGAATTCATGGATATGAATGATGTACTTTGTGAAAAGGCTTGTTTATCACAAGCCTTTTCATTCAAAAAGAAGATGAACCTTATTTAAAACAAGTTACATTTTCGGTTTCATAGGTTCATTCTCTTTCATGCCCTGTTCCATGTTATTTTCCATCATTTTTTTATCTGATTTCATCTTTTTCTTCATATCATTCTTCATCGCTTTTCCCTCTTTCATCTTATCCATTTTATTATCCATCATCGGCTTGGCATCTTTCATGTCCTCCATTTTATGTTCCATTTGCTGTTCCATCGGTTGCGTGCTTTTCATTTCAGCAGACACTTGAAAGGCCATTGCCATGCCAAGCACACCGGCTAATGCGACGAATGATGTCATTTTTTTCATAAGAAACTCCTTTAATCCTATTGAGATATGTTGAATTTTTTTCATAAAGAAAAACAGTAAGAAAATAAATCTGTTCTTACCTGTGGATTAGACGATATCACCTGCTGATTTCTTACAAAAATTTTTATGAAAAAAGAGGAGGTAGGAAAATCAATACCTACGAGGATAGAAAAAACGAAAAAAGTGCGGTCAAAATCCACCGTGAATTTCTATCGTGAATTTTTACCGCACTTTTCCTCTTAAAATCAGTGCTTACTTTCTGCCTGTTTAATTTCCGGTGTGGTGTATAAACGATGTTTATACAAATAACTACCTAACAGCGCGTGCGCCAAGGCTTCTTTGACCATACTTTGTGGTACGTCTGCTTCCGTCAAGGTTTCTGTAGCTTTGTCGTAACGGTAAGTTTTCGCACCCACTTTCGGGAATTGAATCACCACATCGTTGCCGCGCATCAATGCCTGCACTTGGTCGTATTGCATAATGGCGCGGTTTGGATCATTTGGTTGAGTCAGGTCATAACCGATCATCGGATAATCGCCACTAATGCCTGCCAGAGAAAGCAAGGTAGTCGGCATATCGAATTGGCTAACCAAACGATTATCACGGCGCGGTTCGATACCTTCGCCTAAAATCAATGCCGGAATATGGAAATGCTTAATTGGCATCAAGCTGGCACCAGCCACACGAGAGTCGTGGTCAGCAATCACTAAGAAAATCGTGTCTTGCCAATAATTGGAGGCTTTTGCGAGTTTGAAAAAATGCCCGATCGCATAATCCGCATATTTTGCCGCATTGTTGCGCATGGCTTTCGGTTGTTCGTACAGCTCGATTTTGCCATCCGGAAATTCAAATGGATCGTGGTTGCTGGAGCTGAACACAAGGCTAAAGAACGGTTTGCCTTCGTTGTGTAATTGGGTAAACGTCTCATTGGCTTTAGTGAACAAGTCTTCATCGCTCACGCCCCACGTGCCGGTGAAACTTGGATTTTGATAATCCATTTGGTCGATAATACGTTTAAAGCCATTGCCGTAGAAAAAGCCCGCCATGTTATCGAAATGCTTTTCCCCACCGTAAATGAAGGATGTGTCATACCCCCGTTGGCTTAATAGTTGTGCCAAGGTAAAGAAACCACGTTGGCTGTTGTTGAGTTTCACCACAGCACGTGCCGGTGTTGGTGTGAAACCCGCGGTAACCGCTTCTATGCCACGTACGGAACGGGTGCCGGTGGCGTATAAATTATCAAATAACCAGCCTTGCTGTGCCAACTTGTCAAATTCCGGCGACAATGGTAAACCGCCTAGCGTACCGATAAATTGCGCGCCAAAGCTTTCTTCCAAAATAATCACGATATTTTTCGGTTTGCCTTGGTAAGTGGCTTGGTTACGGGTCAAGGTTGGAATTTCCTTGGAAAGATAAGCCTCTGCCGGACGGCTTCCGCTGTTTTTCACAATGGAGAGCATTTCTTCCACATCCATTTTGCCGTAGGCTTCGGAAGAGGTACCTTCGTCTTTAAATTGTTGCGCCGCATAAATCACAGAATAACCTGAATTCAGCACCAAGGAATTCACCATGGCATCAGAGGAAAACGCCACCATGGCCGGGTTGATTCCGCGGTGTTGAAAACTGGAACGCGCACCAAGAAAACTCAAGGCAATCACCAACAACGCGACCACAGGGCGCCACGTCCAACGCATTGGCGTGATATTGCGCACCGCCCAACCGGCCAGTTTCCAATACACCACCACGGCAATCAACGTAAAAACGAGGCTAAAAATGACCGCACTTAAATGCCCTTCCATCAGCATGGAGAACACTTCTTTCGGGTAAATCAAATATTCGATGAACAGGCGATTCGGGCGATAATCATAGGTCTCAATAAATGCCGGTGTCGCCAGTTCCATAAACACGATAAATACACTGCCGGCCGTCAACCAAAAACGCAAAATACGCTGCCAAATGCGCCCCAAGGCGTTTTGATGATACAGCAACACGGTCAATAATGCCGGCACGCCGAATAAATAACACAAAGATACCACGTCCATGCGTAAGCCTTGCAAGAACAATTCGCCCCAACCGTTGACTGCGCTGACCCGTTCCTGTTGCCATAAAGATAAGCCGAGGCGGGACAGCGTAAATACGATGAGATTAATCAAAGAGAAGAAAAAAATCGGAAATAGCAGCGAACGTGGTCTGCCTTTTGTAAATAAATATCGTGACATGTCAGTCTCCAAAACATAAAAAATCCGCTCTTTTAAGCTGTTAAAGCAAAGAGCGGATTTGAGAAAAAATTATTCGATCCAATGAACAATCTCATTGAATGGTTTGCGGGATTTCGGACGAATGTCTTTAGCACGATAGCCGAAAGTCACTGCCACAGATACCGCATATTTTTCTGCGTCATAAGCACCGGTTTGCGCCAAAATACGGTTGACCTCCGCATAGTTAAACCCTTCAATCGGACAACTGTCGATACCGATTAAAGCAGCCCCCGTCATCATATTAGCTAAAGCGATATAGGTTTGTTTGCTCGCCCAATCGAATAAAGTGCGGTCATTTTCCAACACTTTTATGTCGTTTTTTTGGAATGTTTCGTATTTTGCGACAGCTTGTTGTAGTTGTTCTTTATTTAGGCCACGACGCAACAAATTCTGGCGAAAATCGTCCGAATCGTAACGGGCTTTTTTATTTGCCAAAATGACGACCACATGGCTGGCATCATCTAACTGTGTTGCCATCCCCCAGCTCACCGGTTTTAACGCTTGGCGTAACTCAGGGTTCTGAATCACTAAAAATTGCCACGGTTCAGAACCGACAGAACTCGGCGACAAACGCCCAAGCTCCAAAATATAATCAAAATCTTCTTGGCTGATTTTACGGGTAGGATCGTAATAACGCGTTGCGCAGCGAAAATGGAAGGCATCTAATACTTGTTGTTTAGTGATGCTCATAAACGTCTCCTTTACAATAACACAATGAGAAATAAGAATAAGTTGCAACTTGCTTGCTCATTTTCCGCTTATTTTGATATTTGTCCAGTAAAAAACATGTGGATTTTTGACCGCACTTTTACACTGTTAAATACGCTTCAATTTGTGGCGGAATCGCTTTAGGGCAAGGGATGAGAACTTGTTTATGTCGATTAAGCTCCCCTTTTTCCAGCACAATGCTACTTTTGGGCACTTTGAAAAGTTTACTGAGGAATTTGAGTAAATGGGCGTTGGCTTGCCCATCCACAGGAGGTGCGGTAATGCTGATTTTTAATTCATCATCATGCAAACCGACAATCTGATCTTTGGCGGCTTTGGGTTGTAAAAAGATTCTAAGGCGCAAATCATCGCCGCTTCGTTCTACTGCCGCCATACTGAGATTCCTAAAATATCGTTCGCTTAAAACGCCGCCACAGCCCAAAGACCACCGAAGACGTCGTAGAGTACACGATTGAGTAAATACAAGATAAAAACTACCACCATTGGTGAAAAATCAATCATGCCGGTATTAGGTAGAATTTTACGGATCGGACGAAGCACAGGCTCGCTTAATTGGTACAACAAATATTGTGTTTGACCGGCAGCACGATTAAACCAGCTTAAAATAGCCCCCACTAACAATACGTAGAAAATAGCCTCACCAATGCTGTGCACCACACTTAATACACCAATCACGGCATATTCAAATAAGGAAGCACCTGCGATAGTGCCAAAAAAGTTTAATAAAGGAAATTTTACCCATCCCAAAATTAAACATGCCAATAACGCGGCAACATTCACACCTTTCACTGTTGGCGCGAACTGACTGAGTGGCGCGACAACAGGTTGCGTTGCTTTCACTAAGGCTTGTGATAAAGGATTGTAAAAATCCACACGCGCCAGCTGGAACCAAACACGTAAGATTAAAATAAAGCTATAAACACTGATCACAGTCGCAATCAAAAATTGAATTGAATTCATGCTGTTTCCTTAAAATTATAACCAGCCTTTGCGTTTGAAATACCAATATGGTGCAAACGCCGCCAATGCCATTAACCCCAACGCCATCGGATAGCCAAATTTAAACCCAAGTTCCGGCATATCGTTGAAGTTCATACCGTAGTTAGACGCTACCAACGTTGGCGGGAGGAAAATGACCGATACAACGGAGAAGATTTTAATAATACGGTTCTGCTCAATATTAATGAAACCCATTGCAGCTTGAAGCAAGAAGTTCACTTTTTGGAACAGGGATTCATTATGCGGTTGCAAAGACTCAATGTCTCGTAAAATTTCACGTGCCTGTTCTAACTGATTAGCCGGCAAACGGGTTTTACGTACCAAGAAACTGAGCGCGCGTTGCGTATCCATCAAACACAAACGCACTTTGGAACTGGTATCTTCTTGTTCTGTTAAAGTTGCCAAGGCCTCATCAAAAGCCTCCCCTTGAGTTCCGTTTAACACCACGCGACTTAATTTCTCTAAATCCGCATACACGTTTTCAATGACATCAGCCAGTTGCTCAATTTTTGTCTCAAATAAATCCAATAATAATTCATAGGAGTTACATTCGATTAAACGCTGATTACGAGAACGCATACGATATAAACGGAACGCCGGTAATTCGCGGTCACGCAAAGTAAACAAGCGCCCGTCACGAATAGTGAACGCCACGCTGGCTAAATCTGCATAGTCATTTTCATCTTCACAATAAAAGAAGGAGTGCAAGTGCAAACCGTCTTCGTCTTCAAAAAAACGTGCGGATGCTTCGATGTCTTCCAATTCTAGGAAAGAGGCTAAACTCTGGCCTAGATTTTCTTGCAAGGTCTCACGTTCTTCAATAGTCGGTTCAATTAAATCAAGCCAAATCGCGGTATTTAACGGCTCGGTGGTTTCATCAATACGAACTAAGCGAGCATCTTCAAGGGCAAAGGCGTTTATCATTTTGTCATACTCCCGTATTGGACTATGCACATGGCAGTGAACGGTGGCAAACGAAAGGAATATTACAAGCAATCACGATCAAAGTGCGGTCGTTTTTAGACGCGTTTTTTAACGATAAATAAAGAAAGCTGTAATGAAAGAATATGTTGCAAATTTCGTTTGGCGAAAAGATGCCGAAAAAGAGAAAGGTAAAAGAAACTTACCAACGAAACCATCGCCGATAAGTAAGAAAAGCGATAGTTACAGTGAAAACTCCGTTCGGTATCGACTGTGACTGTCCAAAGTGTGTGTCCTCATGTTACTAAATCGCGCGCAATGTTACGCCTGAAAGCCTGATTCGTCAAGGCGAAGACGAAAAAATCCCCTTCGCCGAATCACGTTCAAGAGTGAAAAAACACCTCAAAATTACACCGCACTTTTAAGCCATATTTAAGCCACATTCCACCAAATTAACGCCCATTTGCGTTGTCCATGTTCAATGGCTTCATTGTTCTGTTGTTTTTGGCGATAAAATGTGGATAAGCCTTGTTTTTCTTTGTCGTTCAATGGACCAAGTGAGAATTCCACGGAATTCAGCAAATCTTCATAGGTTTCGCCCATAAAACGGCCGGATTCCGTTTCAATGAAACTGAGGTTGGCTTGAATGCCTTTTTGATAAAGTCGATTGAGCAGGTAAATATAAGTCGGGAAGCCAATATCATCACGCCCAATAGCAGAAAATACCCCTTCATCTAAGAAGTGGCGCTGTGTTACAGAAGTGAGATACACCCGTTTTTTCGCTTTAGCGCAAAGTTTCTCGATCATGTCATCTAAGTCATCCACTAACGTAGAACGTGATGCCAAAATCACATCCACTTGCGGTACATCGTCCCAATTCTCCGACCAAGAACGACGAATCAGGTTTAACGTTGTCAGTTGCAAGTTTTGCTTATATTCCGCCAACACATCCAACATTCCTGTACTGTAATCCAAGGCGTACACCTGACTGCCTTGCTGTGCCAAAGGAATGGCAAAGGTACCCGGACCACAACCAATATCGAGAACACTTTCTTCCGGTTGCACCTGCATGGTTTCCAGTAATTGTTGATTATAACGGCTGGTTTTTCCCACCAAATTTTCCGCCATTTTGACGGCTTTTTTGTCCCATTTTTCAGGTGGCAAATTGTAATGGTTACAAGCAACAAGATGCTGTTTGTAGAGGGCGTTAAAATCAATATCGTAGAAAGTCATTGTATTTTCCTAAAGTGCGGTGGATTTTGGCGATAGATTTTACCGCATTGCTATATGCTTTAAAATATAACGAATACAAGATTTACCGCAAAAATAAACCGCACTTTGATTGCTCAACAGTGCGGTCTGTTTTAAGGATGATTTGAATTAGTGATTTATCTCACCTTCAATCGGTTTGACGTTTTCATCAAATTCCGGAAGCGGTTTATGTTCACTTGCCACGTAAGAATAAATCACCGGCAATACGAACAGGGTAAACAACGTACCAACCGCTAAGCCTGAAACAATCACGATCCCCATACTGAAACGGGAGACTGCGCCGGCACCGGTCGCATAAAGCAATGGAACCAAGCCGGCAATCATCGCCGCCGTGGTCATCAGAATTGGGCGTAAACGCACTTTTGCCGCATGCGTAATTGCATCAATACGGGAACGTCCGTGGTTCAACTGCTCTTCTTTTGCTACTTCACACATTAAGATACCGTGCTTGGTGATCAAACCAACCAGCGTAATTAAGCCGACTTGGGAGTAAATATTCAGCGTTGCCCCTGCCGTGCCAATAAAGCCAAAGAAGTTCAAGGCAAGCAATGCACCACTGATCGCCAACGGTACAGAAATCATGATCACCATTGGGTCACGAATGGACTCAAACTGAATCGCCAATACCAAGAAAATAATAATGACCGCCAACACGAATGTGACCGCTAACGCATTACCTTCTTGTACTAACTGACGGGCTTCGCCTTTGAAGTCGTAGTTGTAGCCTTGTGGTAACAATTCTTTTGAACTGTCTTCAAGCCATTGAATCGCATCCCCAATGGAAGAACCCGGCATCGGCACCGCGCTGATCACCGCTGAGTTAAGCTGGCTGAAACGTGGCAAAGAGCTTGGTTGCGGTTCTAATGACACGCTGATCAAACTGCTTAACGGAACTGATTCGCCATTCGCAGCCGACACATAATAGTTATTCCAGCTTTGTGGGGATAAACGGTTTTCGCGTTTCACCTGTGAAATAATTTTATACGCACGACCGTCAATATCCACACGTTCAACCGTTGCGGCAGATAAGAAGCTGCCTAATGTTGCACTGATTTGTTTCATCGTAATACCGTAAGTACCGGCTTTTTCACGGTCAATTTTGATGTGCATTTGTGCCGTATCGAATTTCAAATCTAAGCTCGAGTAAACGAACTTGCCGGATTTCTGCATCGCTTCCAAGAATTTGCCTGCCACATTCGCCAAATCTGCATAGTCTTGAGAAGTGCTGATCACGAAACCGATTGGTGGTCCTTGTTCCCCGGTTTCAATTTCAGGGAAAGCAAAACCACTGACAGATACTTCCGGAATGGTCTTGGCTTTATTGTTTAACTCTTGCAACACTTCTGCTTGACTTCTGGAACGATCTTTCCAGTCTTTTAAGGTCACTACGTTCAAAGATTGGTTGGTGCTTGGCACACCGGAAATGCTCATCGCAAATTGCACTTCGTCCGTATCCGTTAACATTTTTTGATACGGCGCCATCGCCGCTTGTACATAATCGACGTTCACGTTAGACGGTGCAGAACCAATCGCCAAGAATGCGCCTTTATCCTCCGTCGGCGTCAATTCACTGGAAAGGGATTTGAACATAATCGGCAAGGTCGCAAAAATAATCGCAGCGAAAAACACCATGCATTTACGATTTGCCATCACCAAATCCAAGACGTAAGCATAAGCGTTGTTCACTTTGGTTAAAGTGCGGTTAACACGCTCTTCCAATTTGCTGGGGGCTGAATGATCTTTCAGTAATTTACTGGTCATCATCGGAGAAAGCGTCAATGCCACGATACCGGAAATAAATACCGCACCGGCAAGGGTTAAGGCGAACTCTTTAAATAATGTTCCGGTAATGCCGCCCATTAACGCCATTGGCGAATATACCGCAATCAACGCAATCGTCATGGAAATGACCGGCACTGCAATTTCGCGTGTACCGATAATTGCAGCACGGAATGGCGTTTCACCGAGCTTAATATGGCGGTCAACGTTTTCCAACACCACAATGGCATCATCCACCACCAAACCGATTGCTAAAATTAAAGCCAGCAATGTCATCAGGTTGATGGAGAAATCCAACGTTTGCAACATCATGATCACCCCGATAAGGGAAATCGGAATGGTAATGACCGGAATTAAAATCGCACGGAAGGACCCGATAAACATGGTAATCACCACCAATACGATAATTGTCGCTTCAATGATAGTTTTTACCACTTCTTCAATGGAGTTATTAATGGCAACAGTACGGTCATATAAAATGTCTGTTTGAATCGCATCCGGCAAATTATTTTTAATACTTTCATACAACGGCAGGATTTTTTCCGCCACCGTTAACGGGTTTGCGGAAGAGGTCGGGTTCACCGCTAAAACAACGGAATCAGCACCGTTGGCTACTGCACGCGCCGCATCACTGGATTTATTTAATTCAATATCCGCAATATCCCGTAAACGCACCAGTTTATCGCCATTGGAAGAGACTATCAGATTACCCAGTTCCTCCACGGATTTAGTCGTGGTATCCACTTTGTTTTTGTACACCACATAAAAACCGTTGTCGTTACCCGCTGCGGTTTGTACGTTGTTTGAGGATAAGGCAGACATCACTTGCGTCGCAGAAAGATTTTGCGCAGCCATTTTTTGCGGATCTAACCAAATACGTAGGGCATATTCGGATGCACCGAAAATATCCACGCTTGCCACCCCTTCAACGGTAAAGAACTGCGGTTTCACGACACGTTGAATATAGTCGGTCACTTGGCTGGCATCTAATTTAGTAGAACGGAAACTAATGTACATAATCCCCGAACCACCGGTAGAAGAGGTTACGGTCGGGTCTTCAATGCCACTTGGCAATTCTGAACGCACGGAGTTTACCTTCGCCAACACATCGGCAAGCGCCGCATTCGGATCGGTATTTAATTTCATTTTTACCGTAATCACCGAGCTGCTTGGGCTACTGCTGGAAGACATATAATCCACGTTATCCGCTTGAGCCACCGCCTCCTCAATTTTGGAGGTCACGAACGCCTGAATCAAGTTTGCATCGGCACCAGGATAGACGGTTGAAACCTGAATGACGGTCGTGGTCATTTTAGGATATTCACGCACTGCCAGTTTTGAAATTGCTTGCAATCCTAAGATAATGATTAACAAGCTAATCGAAACTGCGAGAACAGGACGTCGAATAAATATATCGGTAAATTTCATTCGCTGTTCCTAATTAGAGATTGGTTTTCGTTGCCGGTTGTGTGGTGCCGACACCTTCTTTATCTGCGACAAGCACTAATGCGCCATTACTTAAATTTTGCTGACCACCGGTCACGATTTTATCGCCGATTTTCACTTCATCGCCTTTTAGCTGAGAATAAATACCTTGGCGATCTTTGGTAAACACCGTGATTTGCTTCGCACGATACATTTTGTTTACATCGCCTTGGCTAGCAAATTTCTCTTTTTCCTCATCAGAAAGTGCGGTCAAAATATAAAGAGATTCACCATACATGTTGTAGCTCACGGCGACTTGTGGCACGACAATTTGGTCATACTCCGTTGCCAATGCCACGTTTAAACGGGTGAACATACCGGATAACAGTTTTTCGCCATCTTCCGGATCAAACGTGGCTTGCACGTCAATTAATCCGGTGGAGGAATTAATCGCCGGTTCAATCGCAGAGATCGTTGCCGAGAAGGTTTCGCCTAAACGGGCGTCTGCCGTAGCGGTGACTTTTTGACCGATATGCAATTTTTCCAATAAATTCTGTGCAATCGCGAAATCTACTTTCATGGAACTGCGATCTTCCACACGCACGATTTCTGTGCCGTTCGATACATACTGACCCACATTGACTTTCACGATACCGGCTTTGCCATCAAACGGGGCAACAACTTGGCGACGCTCGATAGTCGCTTTTAAAGATTCCACGTTAGCCACTTGCGCATCATACGCAGCTTTTGCATTATCCAATTCTTGACGGGAAACACCACCGCTCTTCGCCAAATTCGCATAACGTTGGTAAGTTTGACGCAAAGAAATCACTTGCGCTTCAGCCGCTTGTAAGCTTGCACGCTCCACCGAACTGTCTAATTCCACCAACAAATCGCCTTTTTTCACGCTTTGTCCGTTAGTGACTAACACTTTTGAAATCGCCCCCGCACTTTGCGCACTCAGCATCGCACCTTGATTTGGACGAACCAAACCGGTTGTCTCAATCACCGGTGTCCATTGTTGAGCAGAAATGGTCATTGCCGTTACCGGAACAGCCCTTTCACCTTGATTAGCAAGATACTCGGCAATGCCTTTTGATTTCATATAATTCATCACAATCATTGCGATGAAAATAAGGACAAAAATACCCAAAGTCATTTTTAGCAAAAAAGCATGTGAATGCTTTGGCTTGATGGTTTCGGTCATACAAACTCCGTAAATATCTCTTGAGTGATTATTGATTTTTTACAGCACGCCAAGTCCGTTCAATCACAGACTCCAGCATTTCTGTTGAAACTTCTTTGATAAAATGTTGGCATTTGAAGGCGATATTAATCGCACTTTCCAACGAGATGGCAAATAAAATATGGGTTGGCAAATCTGCCACTTCACCGGCCTCTTTTGCTTTATTACAAAACTTATGCCATAGGCTATCTTGCTCCCATTCCCGACAAATATCAATAAATCCCGGTAAGGATTCATATTGGTGCATATTACTCATGATCGTCGGATCGCTTTGCAAAAACGTCCAAATATTCCACCACATTGTCCGATACTGCTCGGCAAAAGATTGTGTTTCATCGTGATCTTTTTCCATCGCACGTTGAAACGAGAGGAAAATATGACGAGCGAATTGGGCCAACAATTCTTCTTTATTTTTAAAATAAATATAAATGGTCCCCGGCGAAATTTTTGCAGCCTTTGCGATTTTATGCATCGACAAATTCGGCAAGCCTTCCTCTGCCATCAAGTTGTCCGTTGCAGAAAAAATCCGCTCAATCATATCCATTTCAGATTGATTCATAGTCATTCGTAAACATTGAGTAAATCGTTAAGAAGTGCGGTGAAAAATATTTTCACCTCGCACATTGGGTAGGTTACACACAGTCAATACATCATCACTGAATGAACGTTCGTTCATTTTATTGATTTTTTGTTTTTTGGCAAGTTAAAAATAAAAAAGTGCGGTGAAAAATCACCGCACTTTTTTGTTGTTTCATTCATTACATGGCAATCACAACACAGTTAATAACACTCTTCGCTTTTTCCTGCATCTTCACTGCGGCATTGCGATCCCCTGCCGGACCAACCACAACACGATTCCAATCCGCGCTTTCTTTCACTCTCGCCGGCAATCCGAGCAAGCTTAAACGCGCCTGTAAACCTTCTGCCTGTGCTTTATTTTTAAAGGCGCCACACTGCAAGCCATATTTTCGCTCAGCACTATTACTTGTCGCTGTTTGTTGCGCCGGCTCCGTTTTTTTCTGAGGCTCGGCCTTAACTGTTGGCTCAGTTTTTTTCTCTTCTTTTGGCATTGTAGCTTTCTTCGCCTCTACAACCTGAGGTTGCGGCTTCGATTGTGCTTGAGGCTGCTGCGTTGCTTGTGTAATAGCCGCTTGAACCGGTTGTTGCGTAGCGGCTTGTACAGTTTCTTGCGCTTCTGCTGCTTTCGTTTTAGCCAATTCAGCTTGTTTTTGCTCTTCTTCCATCGCAGCTAAAATCTTGCGTTGCTCTTCTGTTAAACGCATATTTTTATCCAACGATTTTGGATTATCATTAATCGGCACAGTACGTGTTTCCAGTGCCTTGATATAACTCCACACTTCTTCCGGGCGATTCGGTAAAACACTTTTCGGCTGTGTTTTTTCGACTGTTTCTTGCGGTTGTACTACATTTTCCGGCGCTTTTTCCTTCAACAAATACAATCCGAATGCAAATGCCGCCACAATCATGATGGCAAGCATTAACAACACCGACTTATTACTTTTGCGCTGCTTCTTCTTTTTCTTTGCGCCGCTACGGGCGGCGTAATCACGTTGAGCCACGATAAAACCTGTTTAATCTAACTAAAATAATCAATAACTATATGACAATAAAAAATTCCGCTAATTCTACTGAAAAATTACTTTATTGACCACAAAAAAGCCAAAACTAGCTTAAATCTAACGGATCCACATCTAAAATCCACCGCACTTTTGTTGTTTGATCGCCTTGATCGCGTCCAAATGCCGTCAAGACTTGATGCAAGGCTGCTCGCGAAGGATGTTGCAACAATAACTGCCAACGATATTGCCCTGCTTTTTTACTGAATGGCGCCGGCATCGGTCCGAGGATTTGTAATTCCGGTGCAATATCTCGTTTCACCTGCTGTAAATATTCCGAAAACTTCGCCAACAAATTCTCTGCATCTTCACTATGGCGACTTTGCGCTTTGAACAACGCTTGTGAGCTGAAAGGCGGCAATCCCATCGCTTTACGCAACGCCAAGGCATTGAGAGCAAATTGGTTGTAGCCTTGTTGCAACAGGCTTTGTAACAAAGGATGTTCCGGATAATGGGTTTGTAAAAGCACTTCGCCTTGTTGCGCACCGCGCCCAGCACGCCCTGCCACCTGCATATAAAGTTGAGCCAGTCGTTCTTCCGCACGGAAATCTAATGAAAATAATGCACTATCCACGTTGACTAACGCGACTAAGGTAACATTCGGGAAATGGTGCCCTTTCGCCAACATTTGTGTCCCGATGAGAATTTGGCTTTTGCCCTGTTGAATATCCGCTAAATAACCTTCTAACTTGCCTTTGCGCGCCGTTGTGTCACGATCAATTCGGGCAATGCCATAATTTGGGAAAATTGCTTTTAAGGTATCCTCTAGCTGTTCCGTACCTAATCCCGTGGTAATTAATTGTGTAGAACCGCAATTGCCGCATTGGCGCGGAATCGCCTTTTGTGCACTGCAATGATGACAACGCAAGACATTGTGTTGTTGATGATATGTGTAAGGTTTATCACAATGGCGACATTCCGCCATCCAACCGCATTCATGACACAGCAACACCGGTGCAAAACCGCGTCGATTCAGAAACAACAACACCTGATTGCCTTTTTCTAAATGCGCCTGCATACGTTTTATCAGGATTTCCGATAAACCGTTACGCATTGACTGATGTTTTAAATCAATGACGTGTTGTTGAAGTGCGGTGGACTGATTGGCTTTTTCTGACAGACATAAACGCTGATATTTTCCCTGCTGCGCATTATTCAGACTTTCCAAACAAGGCGTTGCCGACCCCATTAAAACGGGGATATTCAGTTGTTTTGCATACACCACCGCCAAATCCCGAGCATGATAACGCCAACCGTCTTGCTGCTTAAAAGACGCGTCATGTTCTTCATCGATAATAATCGCGCCTAAATCGGCAAATTGCGTAAACAACGCCGATCGCGTGCCAATAATGACCGCACTTTGCCCGCTGCACGCACGTTGCCACACGTGTAATCGTTGTGTGTCATTTAAATTGGAATGCAACACATCAATCACCACGTTAAAACGGGCTTGGAAACGGCTTACCGTTTGTGGCGTTAGCCCGATTTCCGGCACCAAGACCAACACTTGTTTACCTTGATTTAAAATCTCTTCAATAAATTGCAGATAGATTTCTGTTTTGCCGGAACCTGTCACGCCGTCCAACAACCAAGCGACAAACCCTTGGGTAAATTTCAATTGGCTGAATACCAACGCTTGTTGCTTGTTGAGCGTTAATCGATCGGCTTTATTGGTGATTGGTTTATCGGCTAATTGTTGTTGCCAGGTTTGAATTTCCGGTTCTTGAGCGATTTCGGTAATGTATTCTTTGGCTTTCAACGCCGACCAAATGCCGCTACCAAATGGATTGTTGCCTTTTTCCAGCCCATCCTTTGCCGCCTGCAATGCTTCAAGCTGTTTTTTCGAGCGTTTTAGTAAACCTTGCGCCAACGCTTGCTCGCCAAGTGCGGTCAGTGTCCAAAAAACTTTTTGTTTTTCCACCGCACTTTCCCTTTGGCGCAGCTTCACCGGCAAGGCTTGTGACAACACTTCGCCCAACGGGGCATGATAATAATTTGCCGCCCAATTTAAGAACTGCCAACTTTCCGGAGAAAACAGTGAAGTATCATCAAGACAGGCTAGCACAGGCTTCACCTGTTCTTTAGGAACGTCCGTCTGTTCCACAACGTCAACGACAACGCCAACCCGCTGCTGCGTTCCAAAGGGCACAAGCACCCGCGCCCCAACGACAACCTTCATCGACGTAGGGAGAACATAGTCAAAATAGCGATGTAACGGCACGGGAAGTGCGATTCGGGCAAATGGCATAAGATATTGCTAGGATGAAAATTATCGACGTTCATTATATATGTAGCTGAGACACAAATCATTATTGATTGGTCTAGAGAATAAAATTACTATTTTGTATTACGATCAAACGGAAAAAACCTTATAATCACGGCTATTTATTAGCCTGAGAAATCTCTTATGACTACATCTAATAACAATGATCTCATTACCATCGTAACTGCATTTTTCGATATAGGCAGAGGAAATCTTCAATCAAAAGAGAAGTTACCTGACTATATGACGAGAACAAATGACACCTATTTTGAGTATTTCTCTAATTTAGCAACACTAGATAACCCAATGGTTATTTTTTCGGATAATGAACATATTGAAAGAATAAAGAATATTAGGGGAAATAAACCCACTACGGTTATTCCGTTTAGTATTAAAAAATTTGAGAAAACATTAAAACGAATCCAAGAAATTCAAAATAGTGAAGAGTTCATTTCTAAAGTAAGGCCCGACCTGTTAAAAAACATTGAATATTGGAACAATAAATATGTGTTAGTAACGAATCTGAAATCCTATTTTGTTAATAAGACGATTAAAGATGGGCTTGTTCAGACAGATTTAGTTTCTTGGATTGATTTTGGATATGTAAGGAGTTTGGAGACCTTAAATAATATTAAAAAATGGGAATATCATTTTTCTAATGATAAAATTCATTTTTTTACAATTCGCAAGAATTATCCTCTAAATAAACTATCTGATGTTCACAGGGCAATATTTAACAATATTGTTTTTGTAATAGGTGGTGCTATTGTCAGTCATAAAAAGAATTGGGGTTCATTCTTTAAAGAAAATTTATCCAATCAAAAATTCCTATTGAATAACAATATTGTTGATGATGATCAAGGTGTGTTTTTAATGACCACCATCAGAGAAAAAGATAAATTCAAATTTAATTATCTTGGCAAGGATAAGTGGTTTCATCTATTTAAAAAATTTGATAAAACCAGTAAAATCTCATTGAAAGAAAAAATAAAAGAGTTTTTTATCTAAGATATACTAACGATATTTTTCTTTGAAGTAATCATAGAAACTATTTGGCAAGTAATCTTTAACATAGGTTAACTTATGCTGGTTACACTGTGCTAAAATTTCGCCTAACTTACCTTTATCAAAAGGACTATTTAACTCGGAAAATAGCAAATGCGGTAAGGTGTCATCGATGATCTCAAATTCATCAATTAACCCTTCTCTCTTTAATTCATCAAATAAAATTTGAAAGAAGAAATAGTGTGGGATGCATTCTTGGGTTTTCCAAAAGAATAACATTAATTGGAGTAATTTATTTACGGTATTGTTTTCTCTTTTTGAAAACATAATGCTACTTAAGAAATTTACTCTATGATTTTCTTTCCAAGAAAGAATAATTGCCATTTAACTTCTGCCATTTTTCTTTATATTTAGTTTGTATAGAACGTTGGAATACAAAAAACTCCATTGTGCTAAAATGAGCAGAAATAGGATCCGTAAATAAAAATGTAGCATCAACCCACACCCCGCCATAAACTTTTAGTAAAGCTAATCTTAGTAAATCAGAGAAAAAAACATGGCGAAAATGAGTATTTTTCCTTTTTTCATAAATAAAATCAGGAAATTCAATATACTCACTTATATTCTGATCATCTAAATAAATAACCTCATAATTACCTTTATTCATCTGAACCGAACGGCTACAGATTTTAACAACCTCGGGCAGCGACTCACTATTCCAACCTTGTCCCCAATATTGCCAAATAATCTTTTTATCCTTTAAGTCCTTTTTAGGCGTAATAATTATTTCATCCAATTCATCATTAATATAAAGAGAAATGATTTTCTTCCAACAATTAGCAACATGATTTTGCTGAGATAAATCTGCTTTTCTTGCAAGCCATTTACGAATAGGCTTAGGAATTAAACCTGTATAAAATATTTTATAAGGCTTATTACTCACAGTATTGATGAGATTAAAAAATGTTGAGTTAGTTGAAAATAAATTTGAGAGTGAGGAATATTTTTCTTTCATAAGATTATCTACATAAAACGAACGATTTCTTTACCTTGTATTTCATTAAGATATTGTTTCTTTTCCCATTTTTCTTTATTTATTGCCCGTATGACATTGTCTTTTATTCGGACAAAACGTTGTTTCAGCGTTTTCTTTTGTCGTAATTTAGGCTTATTTTTTCTTTCTTGTTCTAAGTGGCTAAGGAGTAGGCTTCCATCTTGATGTAGTTGCAATTCTTGCACGCAAATTGCCGGATTTAGTTGATATACCCGATATCTAGGAACATCAATCAGCTGATTAAATATAATTTCATCAATAGGTTTAATCTCTTCTGAGGAAAATTTTTCAAACACTTCCATTAGATACTTAGCTGCACCATGAGAAATCACATATCCCGCCGTACCAAAATGTTTGGATTTTAAAATATCAATTTCTCTCTGTTGGAAAGGTAAAATTCCTTGCTGTTTTTCAACCTTAACGGGCATCAAAAATGTTTCTAAACGTAGGACAAAAATCTCTTGAAAATTGAACCGCACTTTTAACCACTCATCTTCTGCAAGAAACCGTTCTGCACTCTCACCAAGCAAAATATCGTCCTCAAAAAGCGTAATGTAATCTAAATTCTCATTAACACATTTTTTCCACAACATGAAATGACTCATCAAGCAGCCCTTTTCTCCCATGGTTAACTTAGGAGTGGCTGCAACATTGGGAAGATAACGCTGTAAATGATCATTAAGACGCTCAGAAGGTGTAAACGCATCAAAAAATTCAAATGGGATGTTCTGTTGACCGAATTGTTGGATGATATGATTTCGACGTTTATCCGCAGTAGAAATGCTGATAACAAAGTTTTTATTTTCAATAAAATGCATACAGAAATATTGGGTTAGTCGTAGATTGCAAGCTATCTTACTATTTTGATTCAATAAAATGAATCTTAATATATATAAAAAACAAAGCTGTGAGCCTGTTCACAGCTTGAACTACATGATTTTTTTCTGTAAAATTCGCACCCTTACACACAAGCGTGCCATTTTATAATGGCGTAATATTAATCTCATGCGGTGTCAGGGATTGCTTTTGCGATTGGCTTGATAGCGGCATGGCTTCAAATTTGAGGTTTTCTATGAAACAAGGTATTCATCCTGAATATAAAGAAATTACTGCGACTTGTTCTTGCGGTAACGTGATCAAAACTCGTTCTACCTTAGGTAAAGACATCAACCTTGATGTGTGCGGTAAATGCCACCCATTCTACACAGGTAAACAACGTGTTGTTGATACCGGCGGTCGTGTTGAACGCTTTAACAGCCGTTTCAAAATTCCAGGTACGAAGTAATCTGAATCTTAACCCTCGCAATTGCGGGGGTTATTTCTATATGATTTAAGGTGATATGTTTATGGATAATGCTTACAATGTCCCGCCAATTTTTATTATCAGTTTGAAAAATTCTTCCCGCCGAGAATTTATCGCAAAACGCCTAAAAGGACTTGGACTGCAATTTGAGTTCTTTGATGCCGTTTATGGAAAAGAGCTAAGTGAAGAAGAACTTGCTAAAGTAGATTATCATTTTTATAAAGCATATAACCCTCTTCCACTGACCCTTGGAGAAATCGGATGTGCAACTAGCCATATCAAGATTTATGAGCATATGCTAGAAAATAATATACCATCCGCTATTATTCTTGAAGATGATGCAATTGTTTCTCAATTCTTTAAGGAAATTATTGAAGATATTCTCTCTAAAATTCATCACAGCTATGAATTGGTTTTCTTAGATCATGGAAAAGTCAAATCATATCCTTTTAAAAAGAAATTAATCGAAGGATATCGATTAGCGCATTACCGTAGCCCTTCTAAAAACTCCAAACGATGCATCATATGTGCAGCAGCTTACTTAATCACACTTTCAGGTGCTCAAAAATTATTGAATTATGCCTACCCAATAAGAATGCCTGCAGATTATCTAACCGGTCTTATACAAAAAACTAAAGTAAATGCTTATGGAGTTGAGCCTCCATGCGTTTTTAGAGGGCTTGATACCGATTCAGAAATTGATCAAATTGCAGATAGACATAACAAATGAACATCAAAGCAATGCTCCAAACGATACGTCTATGGATAGGGAAACTTATCTTAGATAAAAAAACACCTAAAAATGCTACCGCACTTTCACCTAAGAAAATTCTTTTCTTACGGCAAGATGGGAAGATTGGCGATTACATTGTGAGTTCTTTCGTTTTCAGAGAAATTAAAAAATTTAATCCGGAGATTAAGATTGGTGTAGTTTGTACGACAAAAGGCGCCTATTTATTCAAACAAAATCCTCATATTGACCAACTTTACTTTGTGAAGAAAAGAAGTATTTTTGACTATATTAAATGTGGCTTATCTCTTGCAAAAGAAAGATATGATGTTGTTATCGATCCAACATTATTAATAAGAAACCGTGATTTACTTTTGTTAAGATTAATCAATGCTAAAAATTATATTGGTTATAAAAAACAAAATTACAAACTATTTAACTTTAGTATTAATCAGGAGCAATTACATTTTTCTGAAGTGTACGCAGAAGCAATAAAATTGTGTGGTGTAGAGAATATTGATATTAGTTACGACATTCCAAATCACAGTGATAAAAAAGAAGATATCGCACATTTCATTAAAGAAAATCATCTTGCTAACTGTATTGCTATCAATTTCTTTGGTGCCGCTAGTTCTAGAAAATTCAAAGAACAAAATATTTGTTTATTTATTGAAAAACTTCAATCAGAGAATAAAAGAGTTTTGCTGTTAACTTATCCTGAAGTCACACCTTTATTAAAAAGCATTTCAGAAAAATACGCTAACGCATTTGTTTATGAAAAAACCGAAAATATTTTTGATACCATCGCATTACTTCATCATTCTAGTCTGGTTATTTCACCTGATACTTCTATTGTTCATATTGCCTCAGGCTTAAATAAACAAATCATTGCTTTCTATAAATTAGCTGATAAAGAGAATTTTGCCCACTGGAATCCGAACTGTAAAAACAAAACTCACATTATTAACTTTGTTGAGAATGTTAATGAGATATCTCCAGAGGACGTATTGGAAGTTATCAGATAATACCTATCCTTTCTTCTGACACATCGGGCAATAAAAGCTGTTTCGTTGTCCGATAATTAAACTTTCAATTTTTGTACCGCATGTTGGACAAGGTTTGCCTTTATTCCCGTAAACCAACAATTCTTGCGCAAAATAACCTGGACGGCCGTCAGGTTGTAGGAAATCTTTGAGTGTCGTTCCGCCTTGTTCAATGGCTTTGGCAAGAACCGATTTAATAGTTTCAACCAAACGTTCACACTGTTTTCGGGTGAGATTCGCGGCAAGTTTTAATGGGTGTAATCCGCACAAGAACAAACTTTCATTTGCATAAATGTTGCCGACGCCCACCACCACAGCGTTATCCATTAAAAAGGTTTTAAGTGCGGTCGTTTTTTTGCGGGATTTTTTAAAAAGATAGTCTGCGTTGAATTCCTCTGATAGCGGTTCCGGCCCCAGTTTCAAAAACAAATGAAACTCGTCTAATTTTTCTGTCCACAACCAAGCACCAAAGCGGCGCGGATCGTTATAACGCAATAATCGATCATTGTTTAGCACAATATCCAAGTGATCGTGTTTATCAACCGGGCAGTCATGCGGTACGATTCTTACGGTTCCTGACATTCCTAAGTGCCCGATGATATAACCTTTTTCGGTATGAATGATAAGGTATTTGGCGCGGCGGCTCAGATCCAGAATTTTTACTTGATGCAATGTCGCTAATTCCGGCGAGACTGCCCAACGGAGTTTCGGCTGACGTACCTCGATTTTTTCAATCACGTAATCTTTCAAATAAGGGCTTACACCACGCACTGCAGTTTCGACTTCAGGTAGTTCAGGCATTCTCTTTCTCCGATAGCCACTGGATATAAAAAAAACCCGAACAATGTCGGGTTTTTCAATTCGCGCAAAATTATTTGATTTTTGCTTCTTTATAAATAACGTGTTTACGCACAACTGGATCAAATTTTTTGATTTCCATTTTTTCAGGCATATTACGTTTGTTTTTGTCAGTTGTGTAGAAATGACCGGTTTCTGCGGTAGAAACTAAACGGATTTTCTCACGAGCACCTTTTGCTGCCATTTGTTAGCTCCTTAGATTTTCTCGCCACGAGCACGGATTTCAGCTAAAACTGCATCAATGCCTTTTTTATCAATAATACGCATACCTTTTGCAGTTAAGCGTAATGTTACGAAACGGTTTTCACTTTCAACCCAGAAACGGTGTGTGTGAAGGTTAGGAAGAAAACGACGACGAGTCGCGTTCATTGCGTGAGAGCGGTTGTTACCCACTGCCGGACGCTTGCCTGTTACTTGACAGACTCTAGACATATTAATCTCCAATAATGAAATTTAAGCTCGAGCTTACGGTTCGGAATATTTCAAAAATAACTTTTTGAATGACCTCGTCAGGTCGTATAACCCGACCCGCATACTATATTAAAGGTCGTGCATTATACTCACTTTATCTTGCATTCTCAAGCCTAAATCCTGAATTTGCTGACATTAAAACGAAAATTTATCTCAAAGTGCGGTGCGTTTTAGAGAAGATTTTGTTCCGCAAAGGAAAAATAATCGCCTTTGCCAATCACAAAATGATCCAGCACACGGATTTCCATCAACTCTGCTGCCTGCTTGATCGCCTGTGTAATTTGTCGGTCGGAAAAACTGGGTTCTGCCACACCGGAAGGATGATTATGTGCCAAAATAATCGCCGCCGCATTGCACGCCAAGGCTTCCTTGATGACTTCGCGCGGATACACCATCGCCTTATTAATTGTGCCGAGAAACAAGCGCTCCTGCTTAATCAGCCGATGTTGATTATCTAAGAAAAGCACTAAAAAAATTTCTCGTTCCGTATTTTCCAACTCCGTCTGTAGATACATTTTTACGGCATCTGATGAACTGAAACAATAGCCTTCTTTAAGTTCCGCCAATAAATAACGACGTGTCATTTCCGTGCAAGCTTGCAACTGAATAAACTGCGTAATGCCAATGCCTTTCATCGCACAAAACTGCTTTTGATCGGCACTAATGAGCCCTCGCAACGAGCCAAAATGTTGCAACACATTTTTCGATAATTCCATCACTGGGCAACCTTTAATACCCGTACGCAAGAAAATGGCCAAAAGTTCAGCATCCGTCAGTGTAGCGACACCATATTTTAAGAGTTTTTCCCTTGGCATTAAGGCTTCATCCATTTTTTCAACCTCGCAAAAAATAACAGAGGCGCTATTCATTCACAGCTCATCGTAAAATCCAAAAAGTACATTTAAAAGATGGGATTGGGATCGCAAAATAAGATTTTTGATTAAATCATAATTCAAGTAGAATAAGCGGATTCGTCTCCGAGTCGGTCAATTCATGGGATTCAAGCATGATTAATCTAGAAAATAAACGCATTGTTGTAGGCATTACCGGCGGCATTGCCGCGTATAAAACCATCGAATTAATTCGTTTATTACGCAAAGCCAATGCGCAGGTTCGCGTGGTGCTCACGCCTGCCGCCGCAGAATTTGTGACACCACTCACCTTGCAAGCGATTTCCGGCAATGCCGTGGCACAATCGTTATTGGATCCGCAAGCAGAACTGGCAATGGGACATATTGAATTGGCGAAATGGGCGGATGCCGTATTAATCGCCCCTGCCAGTGCCGATTTTATTGCGCGCTTAACTGTTGGTATGGCGAACGATTTACTTTCCACGATTTGCCTTGCCACCAGTGCACCGATTTTTCTTGCGCCGGCGATGAATCAGCAAATGTATCGCCAAGCAATAACACAGCAAAATCTGACCGCACTTTTAAGCCGTGGCATACAACTTATCGGCCCGAACAGTGGCGAACAGGCATGTGGCGATGTGGGTGCCGGGCGAATGTCCGAACCTTCTGAAATTTTCACCGCACTTTGCCATCATTTTTCCGTGCAGCAAGATTTAGTTGGCATCCACGTTGCTATTACGGCCGGCCCAACGCGCGAAGCCATTGACCCGGTGCGTTACCTTTCCAATCACAGTTCCGGCAAAATGGGCTTTGCCATTGCAGAGGCTTTTGCCAAACGTGGCGCAAAGGTGACGTTAATTGCCGGTCCGGTGAATCTCACCGCCTCTTCCAATATTCATCGTATTAATGTCACTTCCGCGCAAGAAATGTGGCAAGCTGCCTTAGAAAGTGCGGTCAAAAATCACATTTTTATCGGTTGTGCCGCGGTGGCGGATTACCGTATTGCGGATATCGCTGATCAAAAAATCAAAAAATCGGCTGAAGAAATGACGTTAAAGCTCGTTAAAAATCCGGACATCATCGCTGATGTGGCGCATCTTACGGAAAAGCGCCCGTTTACTGTGGGGTTTGCGGCGGAAACGCAGAATGTGGCCGATTACGCAAAAGATAAATTGACGCGCAAAAATTTGGATATGATTTGTGCCAATGATGTTTCCGGTGGGCAAGTGTTCGGACAAGATCACAATACGCTACACCTCTTTTGGAAGCATGGCGAAAAAGCCTTGCCGCAGGCGGATAAAAATACATTGGCAGAAGCATTAGTTAGTGAAATTATGGTGCGCTACCGTCAATAAAAAACACAGCAAAAACCAACCGCACTTTATCAAAAACACAAAAGATTTCGTTAAAGGAAAAGATCACAATGAAAAAAATTGACGTTAAAATTTTAGATAGCCGTCTTGGCAACGAATTTCCCCTGCCAACGTATGCCACCGAAGGCTCCGCAGGATTGGATTTACGTGCGCTCCTAGACAATGGCATTGAAATTCAACCGGGTGAAACCAAATTAATTCCAACCGGACTTTCTATTTATATTGCCGATCCGAATTTAGCCGCCGTCATTTTACCGCGCTCCGGTTTAGGCCATAAACACGGCATTGTGTTGGGCAATTTAGTCGGTTTAATCGATTCTGATTATCAAGGGCCGCTCATGGTTTCCGTGTGGAACCGTGGCAATGAGCCGTTCAAAATTGAAGTAGGCGATCGCATCGCGCAATTAGTCTTCGTGCCCGTTGTGCAAGCGGAATTTAATATCGTCAACGAATTTAATGCCACAGAACGCGGCGAAGGCGGTTTCGGCCATTCAGGTAAACACTAATGGAACAAACCAATAAACGTAGCATTAAAGAACGCCGCCAACAAGTGTTGACGGTACTCACGCATATGTTGCATTCCGAACGTGGCATGGAGCGTATGACAACGGCGCGTTTAGCCGCGGAAGTGGGTGTGTCAGAAGCGGCGTTGTACCGTTATTACCCGAGCAAAACCAAGATTTTTGAAGCCTTAATTGAGAATATCGAAAGCACATTGCTGAATCGCATTTCACAATCGATCAAAAATGAAACCAACACCATGCAACGGGTAAAAGACATTCTGCAGATGATCTTGGATTTTGCCCGTAAAAATCCCGGTTTAACTCGGGTGTTAACGGGTCATGCGTTGATGTTTGAAGATGCCAAACTACAAGCCCGCGTTGCCACCTTTTTTGACAGGCTGGAATTACAGTTTGTGAATATTCTGCAAATGCGAAAATTGCGCGAAGGGCACGGATTTAACATGGACGAACGCATTATCGCTGCACACCTCGTCACCCTCTGTGAAGGACAGTTTATGCGCTATGTGCGTTCCAACTTCCGACACACACCCAATCAAGGGTTTAACCAGCAATGGCAGCTCATTGAAAGCTTATTTGCATAATTTATTTATTTAGGTAATATGTCGTGATTATTCCTTGGCAAGAACTGGCGGAAGATACTTTAATTAATATCGTGGAAAGCGTCATTTTACGTGAGGGAACCGATTATGGTTCACATGAACAGACTTTCAAACAGAAAAAGAAAGCGCTACTAAACAAAATCCGCCAAGGAAGTGCGGTGATCGTTTGGTCTGAATTACATGAATCTATCGATATAAAAGATAAAACGGAATTTTTTAGATAAACTTTTTAGTTTTTCATTGTTAGTTGGAGGTTTTCGTCGTGCAGGAACAAAGCGCACAAATTACAACACCATCAACGGATCCAACCCTTGATTGGTTTTTATCTCATTGCCATATTCATAAATATCCTTCTAAAAGCACATTAATCAATGCAGGTGAAAAGGCTGAAACCTTATACTATTTAATTCAAGGTTCCGTTTCCGTTTTAGTGAAAGATGAAGATGGCAAAGAAATGATCCTGACTTATCTAAGCCAAGGCGATTTCTTCGGAGAAGCCGGTTTATTTGAAGAAGAGCAACGTCGTTCCGCCTGGATCAAAGCCAAAGCGGCTTGTGAAGTTGCCGAAATCTCCTACCGTAAATTCCGCCAATTAATTCAAGTTAACCCTGAAATTCTGATGCTCCTTACCGCACAGTTGGCACGTCGTTTACAAAACACCTCACGCCAAGTCAGTAACTTGGCTTTCTTGGATGTTACCGGACGCATTGCTCAAACCTTGTTAAATCTAGCCAAAATGCCGGAAGCCATGACCCATCCTGACGGGATGCAAATTAAAATTACGCGCCAGGAAATCGGTCAAATGGTAGGCTGTTCACGAGAAACCGTTGGACGCATTTTAAAAATGCTAGAAGATCAACATCTCATTTCAGCCCATGGCAAGACCATCGTTGTTTATGGGACCCGTTAAAAACACAATAAAATAAGACCGCACTTTAGTTAAAGTGCCAAAGTTTGCATCTAACATACTGAATAAAGAACACAAAAAAGGTCTGAAAACTCAGACCTTTTTTATTTAATAAGCGTTAATTAACGCATTGTGACAAACTCTTCCGAGCCTGTTGGGTGAATAGCCACTGTATTGTCAAAATCCGCTTTTGTCGCGCCCATTTTAATAGCAACAGCAAAACCTTGGATCATTTCGTCCACGCCAAAACCGATACCATGTAAGCCCACGATTTTTTCCTCTTTACCAACGCACACCAATTTCATGCGGCAAGCTTGTCGGTGTTGGGTGACAGCCGTGTACATGGAAGTAAAAGAAGATTTATACACTTTCACATTGTCCGCACCATATTGTTCAATGGCTTGTGGTTCGGTTAATCCGACAGTACCAATTGGCGGATGACTGAACACCACGGACGGCACTAAATTGTAGTCTAAATGTTCGTTCGGTTTATGGTTAAACAGGCGTTCGGATAAACGACGTCCTGCTGCGACTGCCACCGGCGTGAGTTCAATGCCGCCTTCAATAATATCACCTACCGCATAAATGCCCGGCACATTGGTGTTTTGGTATTTATCTACCTTGATGAAACCACGCGCATTCGCTTCTACGCCGGCGGCGTGTAAATTAATTTTATCGGTTGTCGGCTCACGTCCAATCGCCCAAATCAGGCAATCGATGGTTTGCTCACGACCGTCTTCAAGGTGAAGCGTTACTGAACCGTCTGCATTTTTCACCACCTCTTTTGGAATGGCATGGGTGTGTAACGTAATGCCGTCTTGTTGCATAGATTCCACTAAGGTTTCCACCATCATTGGATCAAAATTACGCAACGGCGCGTGTTTACGCACAAATAAATGGGTTTCCACACCAAGGCTGTTCAAGACGCCTGCCAACTCCACAGCAATATAACCGGCACCAACAACGGCGACACGTTTAGGCAGCTCGGTTAACGCAAAAACACCATCAGAATCAATACCGTATTCCGCGCCTTTTATTGCAGGAATACTTGGACGTCCGCCGGTAGCAATCAAGATATGATCTGCTGTCACTTGTTCGGTGGAACCATCGGCGAAAGTCACTTCAAGGGTATTTTTATTGACAAATTTGGCAAAACCGCGAATCACCTCCACGTTATTTTTTGCCAATACGTTATCGTATGAGGTATGAATGCGGGAAATATAGGCTTGACGGCTTTCCACCAACTTAGCGAAATCAAATTTTTTGACGTCCACATCAAAACCGTAATCCGGCGCATAATGATGGATGGCTTCCGCAATTTGTGCGCCGTAGAACATCACTTTTTTCGGCACGCAACCCACGTTAACACAGGTTCCACCTAAATGTTTTGCTTCAATAATGGCACATTTTTTGCCATAACTTGCTGCACGGTTAATGGAAGCAATTCCACCGCTGCCGCCACCGATGGCAATGTAATCATAATGTCTGGTCATACTCTTTTCCTTATTAATAAATTGGGCGCTATTCTGCCCAAAGGATGTTCACAAATCAAACAAATAGGATAAATCGGTCTAATCGGTATTATCTTATGCTGGCGTCATCTTATTCAGGTGTAATCCAGTTTACCGACCAACTGCCGGTGCCTTCCGGCACAAGTGCGGTGGTTAAATATGGCAAAATGGATTTCATCTGTTGTTCCAACATCCAAGGTGGATTCACCACAATCATACCGCTGGCTGTCATGCCACGTTGATCAGAATCCGGACGCACCGCCAATTCAATTTGCAAAATTTTACGAATCCCCGTGGCTTCTAAGCCTTTTACAATACGTTTGGTTTGCTGACGTAACACCACCGGATACCAAATCGCATACACACCGGTCGCAAAACGTTTATAACCTTCTTCAATGGCTTTCACCACCAAATCATAGTCTTCTTTCAGTTCATAAGGTGGGTCAATTAGCACCAAGCCACGACGCTCTTTGGGCGGCAATGTGGCTTTGACTTGCTGAAAGCCATCGCCGATTTTCACCGTCACATTTTCAAATTCTTTGAAATTATTGCGTAACAAAGGAAACTCGCTTGGGTGCAATTCCATCAGTAGCGCACGATCCTGTGGGCGTAATAAATTCGCTGCCAACAAAGGGGAACCGGCGTAATAGCGCAATTCCTTGCCGCCATAGTTGAGTTTTTTAATCAGTGCCACATACTGGGCCACTTCCGGCGGTAAATCCTCTCGCTCCCACAAACGCCCAATACCGTCCACATATTCAGCCGTTTTCTCCGCTTCTGCACTAAATAAACGATAACGCCCTGCGCCTGCATGGGTATCTAAATAATAAAAACCTTTTTCTTTTTGCTGTAGGCTTTCGATAATCAGCATTAACACGATATGTTTCAACACATCCGCATGGTTGCCCGCATGAAAACTATGACGATAACTGAGCATAATTCCTACTTATAAAACGTTAAATAAAATGACCGCACTTTTCCCAAAAAAGAAAGCCCGACAGCTGCCGGGCTTCAAAAACAAGTCTCGGTCTAGAATAATTCTTCCCGTTGTCCACCCGATGCACCGCCGCCTTCCTGAAGATCGCTAGGCACATAATAACCACGTTCTTCCACATAAGCTCGGGTCGGCTCGGTGCCTTTAATAAAGTATTCGACACGTCCACCACCAGATAATAATCCGGAACGCGGATCAATGTTTTTCTCGACAATATTCGCTGGGGTTGGCAAGGTACGTTCAGGCACCTCTTTCAAAATGGCCTTCATGTAACTAATCCATGCCGGCATCGCACTTTTCGCACCGGCCTCTCCGCGACCTAAATCGAATTTATTGTCATCAAAACCAATATACACAGCCGTCGTTAAGTTTGCACCAAATCCAGCATACCACGCCACTTTGGAGTTATTGGTCGTCCCAGTTTTGCCACCAATATCCTTACGCTTGATCTCATTTGCCATGCGCCAACTGGTGCCTTTCCAATCCAATCCTTGTTCACCATAAATCGCCGTATTTAATGCGCTACGAATTAAGAACGCCAATTCACCACTAATGACACGTGGTGCATACTCGACTTGCGAGCTGTTGGTTTTTGCTTGCGCCATGAAATTTAAATTTTCTTCTTTCACAGAATCAATGCGTGGCTGCAATTCCGGAATATCCGGCACAGTTTCACCTTGATCCACTTCTTCACCGTTCGTGGAATCATCGCTGCGTTTCAAATCGTCAGCCATGGTCAAATCGGTATTTTTGAAACCATCTAATTTTTCCGTTTCGCCGTAAATGACGGGAATACTGTCGCAAGTTGGGCAGGCGACTTTAGGGTTGGCCACAAAAATTTCCTTGCCGGTATTATCTAAGATTTTATTGATAATATAAGGATCAACCAAATAACCACCGTTATCGAATACTGCGTAACCACGCGCCATTTCAAGCGGCGTAAAGGAAGCTGCACCTAATGCAAGTGCTTCACTGGCAAAATACTGATCTCGTTTAAAGCCAAAACGTTGCAAGAAATCCGCAACAAACTCGACACCGGCCATTTGCATGGAGCGAATGGCAATCATGTTTTTAGATTGGCCTAGTCCCACACGTAAACGTAAAGGACCATCATAACGATCCGGTGAGTTTTTTGGACGCCATTCCTTTTGACCAGGCTTTTTCAACACAAGCGGCGTATCTTGTAACACACTAGATAAGGTCAACCCTTTTTCCAATGCTGCCGCATAAATGAATGGTTTAATTGAAGAACCCACCTGCACTAATGATTGTGTTGCACGGTTAAACTTACTTTGTTCAAAACTGAAACCACCCACAATCGCTTCAATGGCGCCATTGTCACTATTTAAAGAAACCAACGCCGAATTGGCACGTGGAATTTGTCCCAAGACCCATTCGCCTTTGTCGTTTTTACGCAGCCAAATTTGCTCACCTGTTTTCACCGGAGCAGACTGCCCCGTCCAGCGCATTGCACTGCTTGGCAACGTTATTTTCTCACCGGATGCCAATAAAAGCTCTGCACCGGCTTTAGACACATTCATGACGGCAGCCGGAATAAAAGGCTCAGAATTTGGTAACTTTCTCAGAAAACCAATAATAGTGTCATTATCCCAAGAGGCTTCGCCTTTTTTCCATAAGGGTTCACCACCACGATAACCATGACGCATATCGTAAGCGATTAAATTATCGCGCACCGCTTTTTGTGCCGTTTCTTGATCTTTGGAAAGCACCGTGGTGTACACTTTATATCCTTTGGTATATGCGTCTTCTTCACCGAAACGTTTTACCATTTCCTGACGCACCATTTCTGTGACGTAATCAGCACGAAAATCCAATTGCGCACCGTGATAGCTGGCGACAATCGGTTCTTTCAACGCAGCATCATACTCTTCTTGAGAAATATATTTTTGATCCAACATACGCCCCAATACTACATTACGGCGCTCTAACGCACGTTTCGGGGAAAAAAGCGGATTCATCGTGGAAGGTGCTTTCGGCAAACCTGCAATCACCGCCATTTCGGACAAAGTCAGTTGATTTAATTCTTTACCAAAATAGGTTTTTGCCGCGGCTGCCACACCATAAGAGCGGTATCCCAAATAAATTTTATTTAGGTAAAGCTCAAGAATTTCATTTTTATCCAGCGCATTTTCGATCTCTATAGCTAAAATCGCCTCTTTGGCTTTACGAATCAAACTTTTTTCCGGCGTTAAGAAGAAGTTACGCGCCAACTGTTGCGTGATGGTACTTGCCCCTTGGGAAGCGCCACCTTTACTGATCGCCACCATCACGGCACGGCCGATCCCGATCGGGTCTAGCCCATGGTGTTCATAAAAACGGCTGTCTTCCGTCGCCAATACCGCATCAATTAATTTTTGCGGCACATCATTTAATTTCACCGGAATACGGCGCTGTTCACCTACTTCACCAATCAACTTACCGTCAGAAGTATAAATTTGCATGGGTTGTTGCAGCTCAACGGTTTTTAGCGTTTCCACGTCCGGCAAATCGGATTTTAGCTGCACATAGACAACGCCCACGGCGATACAGCCCAAAATGAACAGCGTTAATAAGGAACTTAATATTAATTTTGCGATCCGCATCGAAAAATTCTCACTTAGTTAAATGCAATAAAAGGAATTAAAAATATAGTGGCTAAGTATAAAGACTACGCAACAAAAACGACAGTAAATATTGCAAACAAGGATACTTCATGTTCATCAGACATCACCCCGCCATTCAAGTTGGCCTTTGCTATCACCCACAACATATTGATGTTCTTTGGTTCGATTCACAAAACCAAGCCCAGTTCTTACAATGTAGCGAACTGGATTTACTGACGCTCTCTTCCACGTTAAATCAGAAATTAAATCAATCACCGAGAAGAGCAAACTATAAATACATCACCGCTATTATGCCGCAGCATATTTGGCAAAAAAGCCTTATTCTGCCGCAAAACCTGAATACCCAAGAATGCGAACAGCAGTGTCATTTTACCCTTACACACGAATTGCCAATTCCGCTTGAGGAAGTTTGGTATGACTATACGGCGATGCCGCTAAAACAAGGATTTCGTTTAGATATTTTCGCCATTAGACAACAAATTGCGAAAAACTATTTAAATCAATTTATTCCCTTGCAAATTGATGTGTTAGATAGCGTTGCCAAAGCTGTTTTACGCGCCAGCGAATATATTTTAGAGCAACCATTACCGATCGACGCCTTAGTGTTATACCAAGACGAAAGCGGCGCATTAGCGATTCACCAAAAACGACAACAGACCCAAACACTGTTTCAAACGGACGGAAATTTGACCGCACTTTTTGAGCAATATTGCCAGCGTTATGATGAAAAACCGGAAAAAGTGTTCTATTACAGCACTGAATCTACACCACACATTGCATCAGACTGGGTGGAAATAAACACCTCCCTTCCTTTTATCGCCCTTGGTAATGCCTTGTGGCAACAAGAAACGTTACAAAAATCCACCGCACTTTTTGGTGTTAAAGCGCCATCTTTAGAGAAAATGACATGAAAAAAGACATGAATTTGTTGCCCTGGCGCATTAAACAGCTTCGACAGAAAAATCGGCGTTTGTTGGTTACCCTATTTATAGGGGCAACGTTATGTACGATCAGCACATTATTGCTCACCCATTTTGCGGAAGGCTATTCCGACAATGCGGGCAAAGCACAGTTGCAATACACCACTCACCAACAAGAATTACAGGCAACACAGCAACAGATTGAACAATTTCGCCACAGTCATGCACAATTGGAAACCCTTCAAGAAATTCCAAAAGAAACACTTTTTTCTTTGTTAAATCAATTAGCTGAGTTTCCACTTACACAAGGTGAATTAACGGAATTACACCTCAATACCGAACATCTTATGCTCAAGGGATATGCTGAAAACCAAGAAGAGTTTTCTCGCCTCAATGGATATCTCTCCGCACAACCGTTATTTCGCGAAGTTACTCTGGTGGAATTTAAACCACAAGCACAAGAACTGCGTTTCCAATTTGATGTAAAGATAAAAACAACACCATGAATTTCAGACAAAAACTTACCGAGACATTGGCCCATTGGCATCGTTTACATCCCTGGAAACAACACTCCACGTTACTTTTCCTCGGCGTATTTACCCTCTCTTTCCCCTTGCAACATTATTGGCAACAACGTGTTCACATGACACATATGGAGCAACAATTACAAACGCAACGGGAAAACTTAGCACATCAACAAAAACTGTTAGCCGCGCTAAAAGAGAAAGCGGCAACACAATTACTCACACCGGCGTTGGCTGCCAAACTGCCGCCGATAAATCAACAAATCCAACAATTTGCTCAACATTTGCAAATCGTACAAAGCCAGTGGGATTTTCATCAAAAGCCCTTACTCAGGCTACAACTTCAAGGCCATTTCAAAGATTTACATTCATTTTTAACCGCACTTTTAAACGCGAACACAGAATTGGAACTCGTGGAATGGCAAGTGTTGCAAAGCGATGAGACCAATGAAATCTCATCCATTCAAACAGCACTTTTATTTCAATTAAATAGCAAAGGAAACTAAGGAAAAACGAATGCGAGAACCACTTTTATACTTAATATTGGGCATTTTGCTCAGCTTACCCGCTGCAGCGAATGATCCATTTGATAAAACACAACGCCATCGTACCAAACCAGAACATGTCCCAAAACAAGGTCAAGCGCTTGAGCATTCATGCCCAACAGGGCTTTTCCCAAACACGCCTTTTGCTCAAATTCAGATTGTCGGCATTATTCATCAACAAAAAGATTGGCAACTTATTTTACAGGTCGACCAGCAAGTTCATTTGGCGAACGTCGGTGATGTCATCGCCGCAGAGGCAATCAAAATAGACCATATCACCAAACAGCAAATTACGTTTCTACGCAGAGAAAACAATCAACATTGTGAACAGACGCTCCCGTTCAATGTTCAGTTTTAAATCATTTTAAGGAAATATCATGCAATCGCTTTTTCTCAAGATCTTAAAGTGCGGTCTGTTTTTCGGATGTTTTTTCACGTTCACCGTGCATGCCGAACAACATCAAACCTTTTCCATTCAACTCAAACAGGCGCCTTTAGTGCCAACCTTACAACAACTTGCGCTGGCGCAAAATGTCAACTTACTGATCGACGATGAATTGCAAGGCACACTGACATTAAAGTTAGATAACGTAGATTTAGATCAGCTCTTTCGTTCCGTTGCCAAAATTAAACAATTGGATTTATGGCAAGAAGACGGCATTTATTATTTAAGCAAGCAGGATACTGCCGCCAAATTTGCCGGCAATATGACAGAACCTCAAGCCATTGCGGCACTGCCTTCGGAGGAAGAAACCTCGCTCGCGACGGCCACCATTAAACTGCACTTTGCCAAAGCCTCTGAAGTGATGAAATCACTCACCGGTGGCAGTGGGTCGATGTTATCGCCGAACGGTAGCATTACCTTTGATGACCGCAGCAATCTCTTACTGATTCAAGATGAACCGAAATCTATCGCTAACTTGAAGAAATTGATCAAGGAATTGGATAAGCCCATTGAACAAATTGCCATAGAAGCACGTATCGTCACCATCAACGCCGAAAGTTTGAAAGATTTGGGCGTGCGTTGGGGGATTTTCAACCCAACGGAAAACGCCCACAGAATCGGGGGAAGCCTGGCAGCAAATGAATTTGACAATATTGCGAATCAATTAAACGTGAACCTGCCCACCGCCACGACACCGGCGGGGTCTCTCGCGTTACAAGTGGCTAAAATCAACGGACGACTTTTAGACTTAGAATTGACCGCACTTGAGCGAGAAAACAATGTGGAAATTATCGCTAGCCCACGTTTGCTTACCACCAACAAGAAAAGCGCCAGCATTAAGCAAGGGACGGAATTGCCTTATATCATGGTGAATGAAAAAAGTGGTACGCAAAGCGTAGAGTTTCGCGAAGCCGTATTAGGGTTGGAAGTCACACCGCACATTTCCTTGGATAAGCAAATTCTGTTGGATTTAATTGTCAGTCAAAACGCCCCGGGTAGCCGCGTGGCATACGGTTTAGGCGAGGTGGTTTCGATTGATAAACAAGAAATAAATACGCAAGTTTTTACCAAGGACGGCGAAACCATCGTGCTTGGCGGCGTCTTTCATGACACCATTACTAAAAGCTTAGACAAAGTGCCATTATTAGGAGACATTCCCGGCATTAAGCATTTATTCAGCAAAGAAAGTGATCGCCACCAAAAGCGGGAATTGGTGATCTTCGTCACACCACATATTTTGCGCCCCGGCGAGACATTGGAAAACTTGAAAGGCAAACAGTCAACAGAGAGAAAGAACAAGAACACAAAACATATCTAAAAAGAGGATAAGGCCATAGTTTATTTTGTTTTAACACGGTATACACGAAATAAATCGTCTGTTTAGGTTGAAAAGAATGGCGATTTATTGAGATAATCTCGTGCAATTTTGGGGTGATCTTTTCAATTTTATTCAAAACTTTCACACGGCCACATGAATCATCACTTGCGGTCGTTTCTTATTTTCTAAAAGATCACATTTTTTCCGATGACATAAATTTAAGATGAATAACAATGGCAGAAAAACGTAATATTTTCCTCGTGGGGCCTATGGGGGCAGGTAAAAGCACCATCGGTCGCCAACTTGCACAACTACTTAACATGGATTTTGTCGATACCGATGCGGAAATTGAAGAACGCGCCGGTGCCGACATCGGTTGGATTTTTGATGTTGAGGGCGAAGAGGGATTCCGCAAAAGAGAAGAACGCCTTATTAATGAATTAACACAACGTCAAGGCATCGTGTTATCTACCGGTGGCGGCGCAGTGTTATCAAAAGACAACCGCAATCATCTTTCCGCACGCGGTATCGTAGTTTATTTGGAAACAACCGTAGAGAAACAATATCAGCGCACCCAACGAGATAAAAAACGTCCACTATTGCAAGATGTTGACGATCCGCGCCAAGTGTTGGAAGACCTAGCTAAAGTTCGCAATCCACTTTATGAAGAAGTGGCGGACATCACCCTACCAACTGACGAACAAAGTGCCAAAGTCATGGCGACACAAATTATCGACCTGATTGACAACTATAACGGTTAATACAAACGGTTAAACACCTCAAAGGTAAAGTAAATGTTGTGTGTAAATGTTGAATTGAAAGAAAGAAGCTACCCGATTCATATCGGAGCCGGATTACTCACGAATACCGATTGCTATCCGCTGAAATCCGGCAATAAAGTCATGATCGTGACCAATCCAACTGTTGCACAACATTATCTTTCTACCGTGACGGACACCTTAGAAAAAATCGGTTGTCTTGTTGAGCACGTGTTATTGCCAGACGGCGAACAATACAAAACCCTGGATTCTTTGAACCTAATTTTCACCGCACTTTTAAAAGCCAACCACGGACGCGATACCACGATCGTGGCATTAGGCGGCGGTGTCATCGGTGATGTTGCCGGCTATGCCGCAGCAAGCTATCAACGTGGCGTACGTTTTATTCAAATTCCAACGACGTTATTAGCCCAAGTGGATTCATCCGTGGGTGGCAAAACGGCGGTAAACCACGAATTAGGCAAAAACATGATTGGCGCGTTTTATCAACCCACCGCCGTGATTGTCGATACACTCACCTTAAATACCTTACCAAAACGCGAAGTCAACGCCGGCCTAGCCGAAGTCATCAAATATGGGGCGATTTTAGATTTCCCCTTTTTCCAATGGTTAGAACAACATATCGATGACTTAGTCGCCCTTGACCAAAACGCATTACAACAATGTATCGCCCGTTGTTGCCAATTAAAAGCCGATATTGTAGCGCGCGATGAAACGGAAAAAGGCGATCGTGCGCTATTAAATCTTGGCCACACCTTCGGTCACGCCATCGAGGCCCATTTAGGTTACGGCAACTGGTTACACGGCGAAGCGGTATCCGCCGGCTGTATGATGGCTGCTGCGTTATCAGAAAAATTAGGCGATTTAACACCACATGATGTCGCACGGTTAGAAAAACTTTTAACCCGCGCCAATTTACCAACCGTTTCACCGGATGGCATGACCGCACAAGATTACTTGCCACTAATGATGCGTGATAAAAAAGTGCTCAATGGCAAATTGCGTTTGGTGCTCCTCAAAGCGCTTGGACAAGCTTATGTGGCGACGGATGTCCCTCAAGAACAGGTGATTGAAGCCATCAATCGTTGTACGCAAATTGACTAACCCCATGCCTAAACCCGCTAAACCCACCACAAAAACCAAAAGCCGCCCCTTTCTCAAATGGGCGGGCGGTAAATATCGTCTGACAGACGAAATCAACCGCTTATTGCCCAAACGCAAACAATGTTTGGTCGAACCGTTTGTCGGCGCCGGTGCGGTATTTCTCAACAGCCATTTCGAACGCTACATTCTGGCAGACATCAACCCTGATTTAATCCACTTATTCAACATCGTCAAACAGGACGTTGAAGGCTACATCCAAGCGTGCAAACTGGTTTTCTTTCACCCCGACGCCAACACCGAAACTTACTATTACACCAAGCGTAAAGAATTTAATCAAAGTACCGACGTATTCCAACGCGCGGTGTTATTTCTGTATTTAAATCGTTTTGGCTTTAACGGCTTGTGTCGCTACAACGCCAAAAACGAATTTAATGTGCCTTTCGGCGCTTACAAAACCCATTATTTCCCGGAAGAAGAACTCCGTTTTTTTGCCGCTAAAGCACAAAGTGCGGTCTTTATTTGCGCCGATTTTCAACAAACCTTTCAAATGGCAAATGAGGACTGCGTAATTTACTGCGACCCACCCTACGCCCCTCTTTCACAAGACAGCAATTTCACCAATTATTCCGGCAATGAATTTTCCATCGCCCACCAGTGTGATCTTGCCAATCTAGCCAAAGACACCGTGAAACAACGCAATGTCCAAGTAGTGATTTCCAACCACGACACGCCATTCACCCGAGAAATCTACCAAGGTGCTAAAATCCGCCGTTTAAAAGTACAACGCTCTATCAGCCAAGCGTCACATAAGCGGATTAAAGTACGGGAGCTGATCGCAATATTTAAAGTAGAAAAACACACAGAAAAATGACCGCACTTTTGCACAAGAAAATACCCTCATTCTCTACGACAAAAAACAAAGGTGAGCCAAAATGCTCACCTTCTAAACGAATATTTCTCAATTATCAATTAACCGAACACTTTTTCCAAGTGTGCTTGGTAGTCTGCTAAGTATTGTTCTACTTGTGGATTTTTAATCACGTCGTTACATAAGAATGTTGGCAGACGGGTCAAGCCGATGAACTCATTGAGTTTGTGGAAATGCATATATAAAGCATCCACGCCTTTGCCTTCAAAGAAGTCGCCTTCGCGGGTGAACGCCTCAATCGGGGCATTCCAAGTAAGTGAAAGCATGTGCTTTTTGCCTTGCAACAAGCCACCTGTGCCGTAGCCTTCTGTCGGATTGACGCGATGACGGCCGTCACTGTGATAAAGCTTGCCGTGTCCGCTGGTTAATACTTCGTCTATGTATTTTTTCACTGTCCAAGGCTCGTGCATCCACCAACCCGGCATCTGCCAAATCACGGCATCCATCCAAACAAATTTCTCGATTTCTGCTTCAACGTCATAGCCGGCATCAATCACGGTTTCTTTTACATTGTGTCCAAGTGCGGTCAAAATTTCTTTTGCTTTTTTATGAAGTGTATGGTTCAACTCGCCATGTGAATGTCCGAAATCTTTGCCACCATCCAATAATAAAATATTCATCTCTTTGCTCCTAAAATAAATAATTCGAAAAACTAGAGCCGCAATTATGCCTTCTTACTCTATATTTTAAAAGTGCAGTTACTTGCCACGCTATTTCCAGACCATAAGGGAAATTTCTCATACGCCATCAATTACGGCTAATCGGTAACATCAACATTCACTATTTCCCATCAACTAAACAAGCCTTTTCAATCAACTCCCTTACCCAGCGATACGCAGAATCTTTATGGATCCGTTCGTGCCAAATCAGTGTTTTGGTAAAGCCTTGAATTTTAAGGGGCGGTTCAAAGCGCTTGAGGTTATCTAAGTGAGTAATCAAACGCTCAATCGCTTTGCGCCAGCAACCATCCTTGACCTGAACGACGATTATTTGCCTCATTTTATGCGCACCGTTCAGCAGCTACCTGAAGATGCCGTTATCATGCGCTTGAAATTCTTCCACCAATACAGTCAATTTGAAGGCGCATTTGCAGATAATCCGAGCTCTTTTTACGATTGGGTATGTAAGCAAAGTTATATTGCGCTGGGGAATATGCTGACCTCGTCAGCAATGATCGGCATTAAAAGAACCCCGATTGAAGGTTTCCCTTATGCCAAAATAGAAGCGTTATTGGCGGAAAAAGGTTTATTTGATACCAAAGAATTAAGAACCTCGCCCCAAAACGCGTCAACGTTTTGAGCAAGTGGTGGAGTTTATTAAATAATATAAATAAGCATTAAGTACTTTACATCCCCCAATGGGGCAAGCGTCCACGCTTGTGCCAATTTTCCTAAGGATTAATCAATGAGCAAACGCCTTACAAAACCCTCTTACGTTGGAAATGTCGTAGTATCCGGTGATTGCGTAATTGCGTCCTAAAATGCGCTATTTTCTTATTACGATAAAAAGTGCGGTCAAAACTTGCGATATTTAAGTTGAAAAAACACGCTGAAAAATGACCGCACTTTTGCGCAAGAAAATACCCTCATTCTCTACGACAAAAAAAGAAAGGGTCTGACATAACATCAGACCCTTTATCATTTTTGTGCTTTATTCGTTAGAACGGTTGTTTCTATATAACGAAAGAATGCAAAAATAAAACTCTAATTATTTCAACTTGTTGCAATCAAATATTGATACTTGCCTTAAAAATACGTAAAAATAACCCCGATAACACGGCAATTATGTCATTATATTTTACAATATAAACGTAAAATTTTTACACATTGCGTTCAAGAGTCAACCATTTATGTTCTCTGTTTTGCTTTTTGAGAATAAAAAAGAGGACTTCTATACTTTTGCGTAAATAGTCCTCTTGAGTAAATTTCTGTTTTATATCTATGTTCTATTTTTTGAGTTTTACATGTAATATGGATAATATTATTCTTTGTTTAATCTAACAATAAAGTGTTTAAATAGTTCTTCATCGTTATCCAACTTTCCGAAAAAAAACTCATCAATTTGCTCAATTAACGGAACAGCTGTTTGTAATATTTCTTCTCCTTTTTTGTTTAAAATAACAACTTTTGCTCTTGTATCTCTTGAATGTTCTTTTCTTTTCACAAAATCATGTTTTTCCAATAAACTCAATATTTGAGATACCGTCATGACATCTATCTCTGAGAGTTTTGAAATCATAACTTGTGTAACTTCATTGTCATTTTGCGATAGATACGCAAGAGAAGCTAAAACAACAAATTGAGGGTGTGTCAAATTTATTTTCTTTAACTCTTTTTTTATCATAAGATGCCATTTATTGTACACCCTCATGAACAACAATCCTGTTGATTTTTCTGAATTGTCTTTATATTTTGATGTAAACAAACAGCAATCACCTTATTTTTCCAAACGATTTTTTAGAATAAATATAGACTGAGGAACATCTGAAAAAACTTGTTTTAAAAATTCCAAATGTTGCTCATCCTCACTATCTAAAATCACAGTGTGTTTTATATTCACGCTTCCGTCATTATTATCAATTATTTGATGCCCGAAAAGAATATCTCCGAACGGAGTTTCTGTTTTATCCCAAAATTCCTCAAAAGGTTTTACAAGAGTAAGCTGATATTCCATAGGAGGCATTCCTTCAAGCTCCATAGTTCCGTATGAGCCAGTCTCAAATTTACCGTTCAATGTAATGTTTTTTAAATCTTCTTCCCAATCATACCATTTTTCAATATTTGCATAGTACTCCCATGCATCTTCTTTTGCAGCTTTGATTTTCAAACTAAAACTAAATTCCATTGTAATTTCTCCTTTGATTATAGATTCACTTATTATAAGTTAACTTATAATATTGTCAACGAAATTTCTACTTGGGATACTATTCTTTAGTTTTTCCAAATGGCAGAATAATTTTTCTCAATCTTTTAAGTCAAATCCTACAGACTGTGTACTACTATTCTTTGCCACCGATGGCGCAAGCGTCCACGCTTGTGCCAATTTTTCTAAGGATTAATCAATGAGCAAACGCCTTACAAAACCCTCTTATGTTGGAAATGTCGCAGTATCCGGTGATTGCGTAATTGCGTCCTAAAATGCGCTATTTTCTTATTACGATAAAAAGTGCGGTCAAAACTTGCGATATTTAAGTTGAAAAAACACGCTGAAAAATGACCGCACTTTTGCGCAAGAAAATACCCTCATTCTCTACGACAAAAAAAGAAAGGGTCTGACATAACATCAGACCCTTTATCATTTTTGTGCTTTATTCGTTAGAACGGAATATCATCATCAAAGTTATCCATCGGTGCTTCGGCTGCCGGTTTGCTTGCCGGGGTTGCACGTGGCGCGCTTTGTGATTGGCTTGGGTAGCTTGGCTGTGCTGCCGGTGCGTAGCCGCCGGATTGACGATCAGAGCGGCTGTCTAGCATTTGTAAAACATCGCCTTGAATTTCTGTGGTGTAGCGATCTTGGCCGTTTTGATCTTGCCATTTACGGGTTTTTAAACGCCCTTCGACATAAACTTTAGAGCCTTTGCGCAGGTATTCGCCTGCCACTTCCGCCTGACGACGATAGAACACAATGCGGTGCCATTCGGTCACTTCACGACGTTCACCGGTGTTTTTATCATTCCAACTTTCACTGGTGGCAACGGTAATGTTGGCAACCGCTTCGCCATTCGGCATGGTGCGAATTTCAGGATCGTTACCTAAATTACCAACAATAATGACTTTATTTACTCCTGCCATAATATCCTCTTCTTTATTCAATTTTGCTGTAAAAAAATTTGCTCTATTCTGCCTGAAAATTTGGAATAAATCCACGCCTTCAATAAAATTAACTGGATATTTGCACAGTTATTTAGGAATATGCGATAATTGCCGCAAATTTACACTTCTTTCATTTATAAAATCTATTATGGATACCATCGATATTCGTGGTGCAAGAACCCACAATCTGAAAAATATTAACTTAACCATTCCCCGTGATAAATTAATCGTCATTACCGGCTTATCCGGCTCAGGTAAATCTTCTTTGGCTTTTGACACGCTGTATGCCGAAGGGCAACGCCGTTATGTGGAATCCTTGTCCGCCTATGCGCGTCAATTTTTGTCATTAATGGAAAAACCCGATGTGGACCATATTGAAGGGCTTTCACCGGCCATTTCTATTGAGCAAAAATCTACCTCGCACAACCCCCGTTCAACAGTGGGTACCATTACCGAAATTCACGATTACCTGCGTTTGTTGTTTGCCCGTGTGGGCGAGCCGCGTTGCCCTCATCATAATGTGCCTCTCACGGCACAAACCATCAGCCAAATGGTGGATAAAGTGCTTTCCCTGCCTGAAGAAAGCAAAATGATGTTGTTGGCGCCGGTGGTAAAAGAGCGCAAAGGTGAGCACGTTAAATTATTGCAACAAATTGCCGCACAAGGCTACATTCGCGCCCGTATTGATGGTGAGATTTGTGATTTATCCGATCCGCCGAAACTGGAATTACAGAAAAAACATACCATTGAAGTGGTGGTGGATCGCTTTAAAGTGCGGTCGGATTTATCCACAAGATTGGCGGAATCCTTTGAAACCACGCTCGAGCTTTCCGGCGGCACGGCGGTCGTCGCTTATATGGACGATCCGAAAGCGGAAGAACTGGTGTTCTCTGCCAACTTTGCCTGTCCGCACTGTGGCTATTCCGTACCGGAACTGGAACCTCGTCTCTTCTCCTTTAATAACCCTGCCGGTGCGTGCCCGACTTGTGATGGTTTGGGCGTACAACAATATTTCGATGAAAAACGCGTAGTACAAAATCCGAGCATTTCCCTTGCCAATGGCGCCATTAAAGGTTGGGATCGTCGCAATTTCTATTATTACCAAATGCTCACGTCCCTAGCGAAACACTACCATTTCGATATTGAAACGCCTTTTGAGGAACTGCCGAAAAAAATTCAACAGATTATTTTGCACGGTTCCGGCAAGGAAGAAATCGAATTCCAATACATGAACGATCGCGGCGATGTGGTGTTGCGCCACCATGTCTTTGAAGGCATTTTGAACAACATGGCGCGCCGTTATAAAGAAACGGAATCCATGTCAGTGCGCGAAGAACTTGCCAAACACATCAGCAATCGCCCTTGCGCCGATTGTGGCGGTTCGCGTCTGCGTCCCGAGGCGCGCAACGTTTATATTGAGCAAACCAATCTGCCTGATGTCTCGGAGAAAAGCATCGGGGAAGCCTTGAGCTTTTTTGGAGAGCTACAGCTGAGCGGACAAAAAGCACAAATCGCCGAGAAGATTCTGAAAGAAATCAAAGAGCGGTTACAATTTTTGGTGAATGTGGGCTTGAATTATCTTTCCCTTTCCCGTTCCGCCGAAACCCTTTCAGGCGGTGAAGCACAACGCATTCGCCTTGCCAGCCAAATTGGTGCGGGTTTAGTCGGTGTGATGTACGTATTGGATGAACCGTCCATCGGCTTGCATCAACGGGATAATGAACGCTTGCTCAATACCTTGATTCACTTACGAAATCTCGGCAATACTGTAATTGTAGTAGAACACGATGAAGATGCGATTTTAAGCGCCGACCACATTATCGACATCGGCCCGGGCGCGGGCGTGCATGGTGGTAATGTCATTGCCGAAGGCACAGCACAACAAATCATGCAAAATCCAAACTCGCTTACAGGTAAATTCTTATCCGGTGCAGAAAAAATCGAAATACCGAAAAAACGCACCGCACTTGATAAGAAAAAAACACTCAAGCTGTTCGGTGCATCAGGTAATAACCTGAAAAACGTCAACTTAGAGATTCCGGTCGGCTTGTTTACCTGTATCACCGGTGTCTCCGGTTCAGGCAAATCCACGTTGATTAACGACACCTTGTTCCCGATTGCCCAAAACGCGTTAAACCGTGCGGAAAATGCGGAAGCAGCGCCATATAAATCTATCGAAGGTTTGGAGTTTTTCGACAAAGTTATCGATATTGACCAAAGCCCGATTGGCCGTACACCGCGTTCTAACCCGGCAACCTACACGGGCGTGTTTACCCCAATTCGTGAGCTGTTCGCCGGCGTACCGGAAGCCCGAGCACGTGGCTACAACCCGGGACGTTTCAGTTTTAACGTACGCGGTGGACGTTGCGAAGCCTGTCAGGGCGACGGTGTAATCAAAGTGGAAATGCACTTCCTGCCGGATGTGTACGTGCCTTGCGACCAATGTAAAGGTAAACGCTACAACCGCGAAACCTTGGAAATTCGCTACAAAGGCAAAACCATTCATCAAGTGTTAGATATGACCGTGGAAGAAGCGCGCGAATTTTTCGATGCGGTTCCAATGATTGCGCGCAAACTGCAAACGCTAATGGATGTGGGATTGTCTTACATTCGCTTGGGTCAATCCTCCACCACCCTTTCCGGCGGTGAAGCGCAACGGGTAAAATTGGCGACGGAACTCTCCAAACGGGATACGGGAAAAACGCTATATATTCTGGATGAACCCACTACCGGGCTACACTTTGCCGACATCAAACAACTGCTTTCCGTGTTACACCGCTTGCGCGATCAAGGCAATACCATCGTGGTCATTGAGCACAATTTAGACGTGATTAAAACTGCCGACTGGATTGTGGATCTCGGCCCGGAAGGCGGTAGCGGCGGCGGACAAATTATCGCCACCGGTACGCCGGAGCAGGTCGCTAAAGTCGAAGGTTCGCATACCGCGCGCTTCCTGAAAGGGATTTTGGCGAAAGGTTAAAAACGTTTTATTTTTCCACCGCACTTAAACAGCCCAAAGTGCGGTCTCTTTTCACGACGTTTATCACAAAAAAAAGGATTGTAATCAACGGACAATCCTTTTTTATATTGAGTATAAATGCACTTACAATGTGATTACAAAATCATCTTCACTAACTTATCCGCTTTAATGCGGGCAAATTTTTTCAATAATTTCTGCACCGGCGCCGGATATTGCTTCATTTCCTCCAACTCAGTGTAATGTTGAAGCACTGTCGTATGTTGGCGGATACAATCTAATTCCTGAACCACTTGAGGTAAAAGTTGTTGTTTCGGATCATGGATAAATAAACCATTTTCCGCATCCAAGCGCCACGCACGTGGATTCAAATTATTGCCGGTCAACAAAATATAATTATCGTCAACCCAAACGCCTTTCAGATGATAGGTGTTTGTACCATCTTTCCATGTGCGAATAATCAGCTGACCTTGTTCCATTTCATGTTGGAACTTTTTGCTAAAGCGGCGAAGATTGTTTTCATACAAATACGGCAACGCCCCGGCCATTTTGAACGGTTGTTCCGGCGGAATATAGAAATCATTCGCCACTTTATCGCCCACAATAATTTCGATTTTTTTGCCTTTATGTAGCAACTGGCGGATTTTGTGTTGCAATGTCCGCGGGAAATTAAAATACGGCGTACAAATAGTGAGCTTTTCTTCCACCAACTGGAATAAATCTTCGATCGTCCGATTTAATACATTGCCCGCCCCACCGAGACCAAATAACGGCGTTACCGTTAATTCGTTGCCAAAATCGACCGCACTTGTGAAAGTATATTGCCCATTTAGCGCAAGATTTTTTCTGAAATGGCGGATATTTTGTCGAATTTCTTTGGTTTTCGGGCGATTAACGCTATCCAACGGCAACACCACATCGCTATTTAACAAAAAGTCACGAATAAACGCCACCATGCTATCAGCTAATTGCGGATGGGTGATTTTTTGATAACGGTCATAACGGTATTTTTCATTTTGTTGTAAATACACGTTATTGATACTGGCGCCGCTGTAAAGCACGGTATCATCAAAAACAAAGCCTTTAATATGCAACACACCGAACACTTCGCGCGTATTGATCGGCACGCCGAAAAATAGATTCGGATCATCGGCAAGTTGATATTTTTGACGTTGTTCGCAATACCAATCAGCATTCGTTGCACTCTTTTCCGCGCCTAATAAATTGCGTTGCGCACGATGCCAATCAATTAAAATTTTCACTTCAAGTTCAGGCTTATCTTGTTTCGCACGGTAAATTTCATCGAGAATTTCTTGCCCGGCTTCGTCATTTTGCCAGTAAAGTGCGGTCACAAAAATACGCGTTTTCGCCTGTCTGATCAGTTGAATAATTTCATTTTTAAATGCCATTGGGCTGTAAATAAATTCAACTTGTTCCGCCTGTAAAGCTAAACATGGCAAGCTTTCAAGACGCTTTTGAGCCCGTATTGTCTTATCTCTAAACATAAAATTTGTTCTCTGTTGTACTCAATGAGTCGGAACCTAATTGGGGCGATAGTTTACAATATTTATCGCCCCCCTTGGTAGAAAAAAGGCTGGTTTTCGTTATAATGCTCACAAATTTATTGCCAACAGCGCAAATTTATTCCATTCATCCACCCTATCGGCAACACAACTATGAACCAAAATTCAAACAAACCGACTTTCAAATCAAACAACCGTACTTTTTCCGAACGCAGTGTCGGTGATGACCGTCAAAAACGCGATAAAAATCGACCGCACTTTTCCTCCTCAAAAAGCGATTCTCGCCAAGAATTTCGCCGAGAAAGAGAGAACGACAGAAATACTAAGCCGAAATTTAAACGCGCTGAAAGCCAAGAAAAAACCTTACATATTGCCGAAAGCACCATGAAAAAAGCCGGTGGTGCGGAAGGCAACGTGAAAGTCACCGTCAAAAGCAGTCGTTTCGATGATAAGCCGAGAGAGAAAAAGACCGGCCCATTGTCACCACGCGCACCGGAAAAAATTAAAAAGAATCGCGCAGAAGAAATGAAAGTGTATGGTGAAAACGCGTGTTTAGCCTTATTTCAACAACGTCCGGGAAGCATTGTACGCTTGTGGGCAACCGTACAAATGGCTCATAAAATTGGGGATATTTGCAGTTATTTAGCCACCAATAAAAAGGTGTATCACATTGTGGACAACGACGAGATGATCAAAGTCAGCGGCACAGAACACCACGGTGGCATTTGTATGTTGGTGAAAAAAGCGCATCCGTTTACGTTGCAAGGCTATCTCGATGTGCCACATCAAGAAGATTGCTTGGTATTGTTAGATAATGTGAACAACGCACAAAACATTGGCGGTATTTTACGCACTTGCGCTTTTTTCGGGGTAAAAAATATTGTGGTAGAGAACGCTGAAAGCCTTAATTCTGCCGTGACCTTACGCGTTGCAGAAGGCGGTGCGGAATATGTGCGTGTATTGGAAACCAATGACACACGCAATGCACTTGCCCAATTACGCCAAACCGGTTATCAAATTATTCATGTGAGCAGCGATGAAAATGCAACCGCATTGGATAAAGTGCGGTTAAAAAATAAAACGGTTTTTGTGCTGAGTGAAGGCACGACAGAGGCTTTATCAGAGAAAAACGATGAGCAGGTTCGTTTGGCGTTTGCCAGCCCAGTGAAAAATGGGTTAAACGTATCGGTCAATGCCGGCATTTTACTGGCAAAATGGTATTTTAGATAAAACGAGAAAAGTTAGGGCGCATAAAAACGCCCTCTTTTTTCACCGCACTTTCAAATACGTTACAGTTTGTCCCCGTGGTGAATTAACACAAAGCGCTCCCATAGCTGTTCTTCGCTTTCCACGTGATCCGGGTCGGTGATAATACATTTGCTGATAGGACAAACTTTCTGGCAGGTGGGCGTGTCGTAGTGACCGACACATTCGGTGCACAGTTCGGGATCAATGACATAGATCTCATCGCCGATTGAAATTGCTTCATTCGGGCATTCCGGCAAGCACATATCGCAATTCGTGCATTTGTCAGTGATGAGTAGCGCCATAACATCCTCAGGGAAAATGAAAGGGTCGGATTATAATCAATACACTAACAAAGTGAAAGGAATTTTATGAACGAAAAACGTCTGTTGCTACTGTCTTTTTTTGTAGTGGCATTTTTAATGTTTTCACTTGCCGGCTGGTATTATTTTTCTCAACAGAAACAAGCCGTTGATGTGGTGGTTGATCGTAATTACGATTATGTTATGAAAAATGATCCTATCGGGCAAAATAAACAGGCGCAAACCGATTATTACACCCTTGTGTTGTCTTGGTCACCGGCATTCTGTGAACGACAACGTCAACAATACGGCGATCATTTGCCGACCTCTTTGCAATATCAATGCGGCTTAACCCAACAATTCGGCTGGATTGTGCATGGATTGTGGTCACAAAACAAACAAGCTCGAAGAGTCTCCGATCACCCCCGTTTTTGTCAAGGCGATTTGCCGCAATTACCGCAAGATCTGATTGAACGCTATTTGCCTGAAGTGCCAAGTGCCGCCTTATTACAAGGCGAGTGGGAAAAACACGGTGCGTGTATGTTTAACAATGCGCAAGATTATTTTGAAAAGATCAAAAATTTATACCGCACTTTGAAGCTACCGAACTATGAATTAAGCCGTACCGAACTGTTTAAATGGATGCGAAAAAATAACCCGCAATTAAAGAATGTTTACTTGGGCGCCGCACGTAATGAACTCTTTATTTGTTACGATTTAGACTGGCAAATTATGGATTGCCCAAGTAGTCGAACCGGCTATTAATTCAATAATTCGACACGGATCAATGAAATGTGTAATCCTAAAGTTGAACCCTTGAATTCAGGTTACAAGCTACTCAGTTACAGGTATAATGCCAACAGTTCTTATTTTTAATTTTAACCACTAAAGAGAGGTAAATTATGTCAGTAATTAAAATGACCGATTTAGACTTAAAGGGTAAACGCGTATTTATCCGTGCCGACTTAAACGTGCCGGTAAAAGACGGTAAAGTCACATCCGATGCGCGTATCCGTGCCACCATCCCAACCTTAAAATTAGCCTTAGAAAAAGGCGCAAAAGTGATGGTTACCTCTCACTTAGGTCGTCCGACCGAAGGTGAATTCACCCCTGAAGATTCCCTCCAACCTGTTGTTGATTATTTAAACGAACATCTTGATGTCCCGGTACGCTTAGTACGCGATTACCTTAACGGTGTTGATGTGAACGCCGGTGAAATCGTGGTGTTAGAAAACGTGCGCATCAACAAAGGCGAAAAGAAAAACGATCCGGAATTAGGTAAAAAATACGCCTCACTTTGTGATGTTTTCGTGATGGATGCCTTTGGTACAGCACACCGTGCGCAAGCCTCTACCTACGGCGTTGCAGAATTTGCACCGATTGCCTGCGCAGGTCCATTGCTTGCTGCAGAACTTGATGCGCTGGGTAAAGCATTAAAAGAACCTGCACGTCCAATGGTGGCGATCGTGGGTGGTTCTAAAGTCTCCACTAAATTAGAAGTATTAAACTCACTTTCCAAAATTGCCGACCAAATTATCGTGGGTGGCGGTATCGCCAACACCTTTATTGCCGCAGTCGGTCATAACGTAGGCAAATCCTTATACGAAGCCGATTTAATCCCGGTGGCTAAAGAATTAGCAGCAAGCACCGATATTCCTGTACCGGTGGATGTTCGTGTGGGTACCGAGTTCTCCGAAACTGCACCGGCAACAGAAAAATCCGTGACCGAAGTGAAAGATGATGAATCCATTTTTGACATTGGCGATAAATCTGCGGCACAACTTGCCGAAATCATTAAAAATGCAAAAACCGTATTATGGAACGGCCCAGTGGGCGTATTTGAATTCCCAAACTTCCGCAAAGGAACAGAAATCATTTCTCACGCCATTGCTAACAGCGATGCGTTCTCCATTGCGGGCGGTGGTGATACGCTTGCCGCCATCGATTTATTCGGTATCGCAGATAAAATTTCCTACATTTCTACCGGTGGCGGTGCGTTCTTAGAATTCGTAGAAGGCAAAGTGTTACCGGCAGTCGAAATCCTCGAAAAACGTGCGAAAAACTAACCGCACTTTTTCTGCGTAAGATCGTCATAGCGCGCGTCTGCTGACGCGTGCTATCAATCAACGTAAAACACATTCTTTAAACGGTGGAATCAACCCACCCAACACAAAAGGAAAAAACGAAAATGGCTAAATTATTAGATATCGTCAAACCGGGCGTGCTTACCGGTGAAGATGTTCAAAAAGTATTCGCATACGCAAAAGAACACGGTTTCGCACTGCCTGCCGTCAACTGCGTCGGCTCCGACTCTGTGAATACCGTTTTAGAAACGGCTGCCCGCGTGAAAGCGCCGGTCATTATTCAATTCTCTAACGGTGGTGCGGCCTTCTATGCCGGCAAAGGCATCAAACCGACCAGCGGTGCACGTCCTGACGTTTTAGGTGCGATTGCAGGTGCAAAACACGTTCATACTTTAGCCAAGGAATACGGCGTACCGGTAATTTTACACACCGACCACGCAGCGAAAAAATTACTGCCATGGATCGACGGCTTACTTGAAGCCGGTGAAAAACACTTCGCTGAAACCGGTCGTCCATTATTCTCTTCCCACATGCTTGACCTTTCCGAAGAGCCGATGGAAGAAAACATGGCAATCTGCCGTGAATACCTTGCTCGTATGAGCAAAATGGGCATGACCCTTGAAATCGAAATCGGTATCACCGGTGGTGAAGAAGATGGCGTGGACAACTCCGGCGTCGATGAATCTCGTCTTTACACCCAACCATCTGATGTGCTTTATGTTTACGACCAATTACATCCGGTTAGCCCGAACTTTACCGTTGCAGCCGCATTCGGTAACGTACACGGCGTGTACAAACCGGGTAACGTAAAATTAAAACCATCGATCTTAGGTGCAAGCCAAGAATTCGTTGCCAAAGAACGCAACCTTCCGGCAAAACCAATCAATTTCGTGTTCCACGGTGGTTCCGGCTCTTCTCGTGAAGAAATTCGTGAAGCGATTAGCTATGGCGCAATTAAAATGAATATCGACACCGACACCCAATGGGCATCTTGGAACGGTATTTTAAACTTCTACAAAGCGAACGAAGCATATTTGCAAGGTCAATTAGGCAACCCGGAAGGCCCTGATGCACCGAACAAAAAATACTACGACCCACGCGTTTGGTTACGCAAAATGGAAGAATCGATGTCTAAACGCTTAGAACAATCTTTCGAAGACTTAAACTGCGTTGATGTTTTATAGTTTAAAAACGCGCTGAAAACCGACCGCACTTTAGATGCACTTTTTGAGATGTACTTTAAAGTGCGGTTATTTTTTCCTCTTTTTATTTTGCCCCCTTTTGCCTCAACGACTCATTTACCATGCACAACATAGAGAACGCCCCATTACACCTCTTCGCCGAACAATTTCCCTTGCAATACATTGAGGGACAACGCGGCTGCCGATTGGCTTATCGACATTGCGTTCACCAGCCGGTTGCCGATAATTTGGTCATTTTGGTCAATGGACGGGTAGAAAATATCCTGAAATGGACAGAAATTGCACAAGATTTCTATGCGCAGGGATATGATGTGCTGATTTTTGATCATCGCGGTCAAGGCTATTCACAACGATTGTTGTCGGACAGCGAAAAAGGCCATTTGGATGAATTTCGGTTTTATGCACAAGACATGGCAAAAATCATCGAAAATGTGACCGCACTTTACTCCTACGAGCAACAATATTTGCTCGCCCATTCTTTAGGGGCGTTGATTTCAACCTACTATTTAGCGAATTTTGATCACCAGATTAAACGTGCTGTTTTTTCCGCGCCGTTTTTTGGTATGCCTTTAAAGCACCCTGTGCGTGATGAAATGCTGTTAAGTCTGATGATGTTATTTGGGCAAGGAAAGCGTTATGTGTTCGGCAAAGGGCCGTATAAACCGGTGGATGTGCAGGAAAATTTGTTAAGCCATGATAGCGCGCGAATGCAAAGAATGAATGAAATTAATTTGGCAAACCCTTCTATTCGCTTGGGCGGACCGACTTTCCGGTGGGCATATTTGTGTCTAATAGCCATTAAACATTTGCCGAAAATATTGCCACGCATTGAAACGCCGGTATTGGTGTTAGAGGCGGAACAAGAACAAATCGTCAATAATAAAACGTTGGAAAAACTCACCGCACTTTTCATGTGTGGCAGTCTGAAAAAAATCACCGGAGCAAAACATGAAATTCTGTTTGAAACCGATGCGATTCGTACGCCAACCTTACAACATATTTATGCGTTTTTTACTTCAGCGCATAGCGAACCAACAATAAGCCCAATAGGGTAAACAATAAACTGCCGATGACGTGGGCGGCAATTAATCCCAAGGCGATGCCGAGTTTGCCGTTTAGGAAATTGTTGACCACTTCAATGGAAAATGAGGAAAACGTGGTTAAGCTACCAAGAAAGCCAGTCACCAAAAACAACTTCCAAGCCTCCGAAAGTTGAGGAATGAACCAAAATAAGGCAAATAGCGCACCGATAATAAAACTGCCTAAATAATTGGCGCTCAAGGTGCCAAAAGAAAAAGCGCTAAACCACGGATTGAGCAACAATCCCAAGCCCCAACGCAAGCAAGCACCCAGCACCGCACCGCCACTAATCCAGAGTAAAGAAGATAATATTGGCATCAATAAATTCCAAAAATCGCGCGAAGGTAAGAGGCGACGGCTTCATGTCCATGGCGACCGATCACTTCTAGTTGTGGACACGCCTGCACTAAGCGCGGATCGGCATTTCCCATAATGCATCCCTTGCCCACTTCTGCCAGCATTTCGACGTCATTCATGCCATCACCAAAGGCAATACAATCTTGCAAACCGTATTCCCGTTGCTCAATTACCTGTGCAAGTGCGGTGGCTTTTGACACATTTTTATTCATCACTTCCAAGCAAATCGGCGTGGAATACGTCAGGCTGATTTTCTCGCCGAAGTCCTGACGAAGACGTTGTTCCAATTCCACCAAATCTGCCGGCGTGCGGGCAATGAAAAACACTTTTTCGGTATCTCGTCCGTGATGTTGCTTAAAATCCACCACCTCGTACAAAAAGCCGGAATCTTTGTGATATTTGTAAAGCTCAGGAATGTCTTTGTTGATAAACCAGCCATCAGCCTGATAACTGTTGACACAGACGCGGTTGTTGTCAAAGGGCAAATTCATGACTTGATACGCAATTTCTTCCGGCAAGGCATTATTCAACAATAATTCGCCTTGTAGATTATGCGCTTGTGCGCCATTTGACGTAATCAACACCGCCTCTTTCACTTTGGTTTTCTTTAAAATACTGGATACATCAAAGTAATTACGCCCCGTGGCAAGGATAATATCGACTTTGTTGTCATACAGATGTTCCAAGGTTTGCGCAGTAAAATCACCGATAACATGATGTTCGTTCAGTAAGGTTCCATCCATGTCCGACACGATGGCGCGATAGGGACGTTTTTGCATAATTTTTCACCTTAAATGACATAATGGCTAATGGTAGCAAATTTTGCATAAAAATATTGGCGGTTTTCTTGAATTTTTTCAGGAAATGTAATAAAAGATTAAACCTTTCACACGAAAAAATCGCTTCCCTAACAATTGAACACAGCTACGAATATGAACGGTGCAAATTTAATCATCGAGTGCTTAAAAGCACATCACGTGGATACCATTTTCGGCTATCCCGGCGGTGCCATCATGCCGACCTATGATGCAATTTATGATTCCGGCTTAGACCATTTACTTTGCCGTAACGAACAAGGTGCTGCCATGGCGGCTATTGGCTATGCGCGTGCCTCAGGCAAAGTTGGCGTATGTATTGCCACTTCCGGCCCCGGCGCAACTAACCTCATCACCGGACTGGGCGATGCCTTAATGGATTCTATTCCGATTGTAGCGATCACAGGTCAAGTAGCTTCGCCACTTATCGGCACTGATGCCTTTCAGGAAGCGGATGTATTAGGACTTTCTCTTGCCTGCACCAAACATAGTTTTATCGTACAGAATATTGACGAATTACCGGAAATTATCGCCAAAGCCTTTGAAATCGCCAAAAGTGGCAGACCGGGGCCAGTATTGATCGATGTGCCGAAAGACGTACAAGTTGCGCCAACCACGGCAAAACCTATCGTGAATTCGCTGCCCAAAACGACCGCACTTTGCGACAAACAACTAACCCAGGCACTTGAGTTATTAAAACACGCTAAACGCCCGATGGCGTATATCGGTGGTGGTGTGGGTATGGCAGGCGCCGTGCCGGCATTGCGTTATTTCTTACACACCACCCAAATGCCAAGTATCGTGACCTTAAAAGGGCTTGGCGCGGTATCGCCTGACGATCCTTATTATCTCGGCATGATCGGTATGCACGGCACCAAAGCCGCTAACTACGCCACCCAGGAAGCTGATTTATTGCTCGTGTTCGGTGCGCGTTTTGATGACCGCGTGACGGGCAAACTCGACACCTTCGCGCCACACGCGAAAGTGATTCATGTGGACATCGATGGCGCCGAATTAGGCAAATTACGCCGACCAGATGTGGCGTTACGTGGCCATCTAATCGCCACGCTAGAAAGTCTAAGCGTGCCGCTTGATATCGCCCCTTGGCAACAAACCGTCGCACAATATAAACAACAATTTGCGTTCAGCTACGGTGAACATGACGGCGAACAACTCATCAACCCGTTATGGTTGCTCAACAGCATTTCACGCCAAAAAACACCGGAAACCATCGTTGTCACCGATGTGGGACAACATCAAATGTGGTCGGCATTACACGTGCAACATCACGCCCCGGAAAACTTCATCACCTCCGCCGGTTTCGGTACCATGGGTTTCGGCTTGCCAGCCGCCATCGGTGCGAAAAAAGCCCGCCCGGAAGATGAAGTCATTTTAGTCAGCGGTGATGGCTCCATCATGATGAACATTCAAGAACTTGGCTCCATTGGTCGTGGCAAAGCCCCAATTAAAATTGTGTTATTGGATAACCAACGTCTCGGCATGGTGCGCCAATGGCAATCTCTCTTCTTCAATGCCCGTCACAGCAGCACGATTCTAGACGACAACCCGGATTTCGTGGTGCTCGCCTCGGCGTTCGGCATTAAAGGGGAACGCATTGATTCCGCCCATCAAGTGGATGCCGCGCTAGAACGCTTATTCAACAGCCAAGAGGCTTATTTATTGCATATTTGCATCCATTCCGACGAAAACGTGTGGCCGTTAGTGCCGCCGGGCGCGTGCAACGCAGATATGTTGGAAAGTATGGAGTAATCACATGGAACACCAAATCGACCTCACCGCCCAACACCGCCCCGAAGTGCTGGAACGCATTCTCCGCGTCATCCGCCACCGTGGCTTCACCGTGACCCAAATGGATATGCAACTGATTGACGACAAAGTGCGGTTAAAATTCACCGTAAAATCCGACCGCACTTTAGATTTGTTGGTCAGTCAGTTGGAGAAAATTTATGATGTGGTGGAGATTAAATAATGAAAAATATACGTTTGTTATTGGAGTTACTTATTACTTTCGTACTATTTGGATGCACTTCATTACAAGATAAAGAACTATCTTCTCAAAAAGAAGTAATACACTCTTTCTTTATAGCAGAAGACAACATTTATGCTATAGGGCAACTTAATAGTTATCACTTTGCCGGTTCAGAATATAGTGAAACTGGAGATTTAATTCGTATCTTACGATCACCTTACGTAAAAAACATATCATCTGTGAAAATTCATTCTATCGCCAAAGATGTTGAAAAAAACAAAGTGAAAGCTACATTAACATTATATTTTAATGATAAAGAGCTTACTCAAAAGCAATCTAATGAGCTCTATGGACAAAAATATTACTATATGCATGAACATAATATATTTTTTATAATGAAAGATGGTGAAATTGTTGATATTAAAAATAAAAATGAGATTTTGAAAAAAGCCAAATTGATTAAACCTTTAGAAACTAAGTACTTAGAATATCGTCAAGAAAAAAGATTCAGTGCTGAAGCAACAGAGGATAACGTTACAGTAGCTGGACGAGCATCAGCGGCAATGATTATTTTTGTACCGTTAGCAATTATCTCATTACCTTTTTATGCAATTCAGTCTTTATCTGGAAAATAAAAACAAACCCTAAAAATTTACTCGGAGAACTTATTTATGCCAAAACTACGCTCAGCGACCAGCACTCAGGGTCGTAATATGGCGGGTGCACGTGCCTTATGGCGTGCAACAGGGATGAAAGAAAATGACTTCGGCAAACCCATTATTGCGGTAGTGAACTCTTTCACCCAATTCGTGCCGGGACATGTGCATTTAAAAGACATGGGACAACTGGTCGCGGCGGAAATTGAAAAAGCCGGCGGCGTGGCAAAAGAATTTAACACCATTGCGGTGGATGACGGTATTGCCATGGGACACGGCGGGATGCTTTACTCCTTACCAAGCCGTGATTTGATTGCAGACAGCGTGGAGTACATGGTCAATGCCCACTGCGCCGATGCCATGGTGTGCATTTCCAACTGTGACAAAATCACCCCGGGAATGTTAATGGCGGCAATGCGTTTGAATATTCCGACCATCTTTGTTTCAGGCGGTCCAATGGAAGCCGGCAAAACCAAACTTTCCGATCAACTCATCCGCTTAGATTTAGTCGATGCGATGATTGAAGCAGCGGATCCGAATGTCAGTAATGAGCGTATTGATGCCATTGAACGCAGCGCTTGCCCGACTTGTGGCTCCTGCTCAGGGATGTTTACTGCCAACTCTATGAACTGTTTAACGGAAGCCCTTGGTTTAAGTTTACCGGGCAACGGTTCTATGCTTGCCACCCACGCCGACCGTAAAGACTTATTCTTAAAAGCCGGTCGCCAAATTGTCGAACTGTGCAAACGTTATTACGAACAAGACGACGAAAGCGTATTGCCACGTTCCATCGGCACTTTTGACGCCTTTGAAAACGCCATGAGCTTAGATATCGCCATGGGCGGTTCCAGTAACACCGTTTTACACTTACTTGCCGCAGCGCAAGAAGCCGGCGTAGATTTTAAAATGGCAGACATCGACCGTTTATCTCGCAAAGTGCCTTGCTTAAGTAAAATCGCCCCGAACACTAACAAATACCACATGGAAGACGTACATCGCGCAGGCGGGATTATGGGCTTATTGGGCGAATTGGATCGCGCTGGTTTAATTCACCGACACACCAAAACCGTGTTGGGCATGAGGTTGGAAGAACAATTAAATCAATACGATATCATCCGCAATAAAGACGAAGCATTGCACAAATTCTTCCGTGCCGGCCCGGCAGGCATCCGTACCACCCAAGCTTTCTCACAAGATTGCCGTTGGGACAGCGTGGACGATGACCGTGTAAACGGCTGTATCCGCAATAAAGAAAATGCCATTTCCGAAGAGGGCGGATTGGCCGTATTATTTGGTAATCTAGCCGAAGACGGATGTATCGTCAAAACCGCGGGCGTGGATGAATCCATCTGGACATTCACCGGTCGTGCCATCGTGTTTGAAAGCCAAGAAGACGCTGTTGCCGGGATTTTAGGCGGCAAAGTCAAAGAGGGTCATGTCGTAGTCATCCGTTACGAAGGTCCAAAAGGCGGCCCGGGTATGCAAGAAATGCTCTATCCGACCAGCTATTTAAAATCCATGGGCTTAGGCAAAAAATGTGCCTTGTTAACAGACGGACGTTTCTCCGGCGGCACATCCGGCTTATCGATTGGTCATGCCTCACCTGAAGCCGCTTCTGGTGGTGCGATTGGTTTAGTACAGGATGACGACATTATCGAAATCGACATTCCGAATCGTGCGATTAACCTCAACATCAGCGATGAAGAATTAGCCAAACGCCGCGCCGAACAAGATGCCAAAGGCTGGCAACCGGCTCACCGTGAACGTGAAGTGTCTTTCGCCTTAAAAGTGTTTGGCCACTTCGCCACCTCGGCGGATAAAGGCGCTGTGCGTGATAAAAGTCTATTAAAATAAAAAATTGTCGGGACAGGCGTTATGCCTGTCCTTATCAATATCGAACAGGGACAGGTATAAAACCTGTCCCTACAACAAAATTCAATAAAGTGCGGTCATTTTTCTGAGTGTTTTGAAAAAATATAGGAAGATTCTAATGGCATCTCTCGATTTTTTTAACAAAAAAGAAATAGTTGGGATTGGCGCATCATCTTATAACGAAAAGTTAATTGATGTTTGGAAGGATAGCATTAATGGAGATGAGAAGTCTTGGGTGCTGTTTGAAAATGGAACTTGCGTTATTTTACTTGAGCCCGAAGAAGATTTAGCAAAACAAGCTAAAGAATTATTACGTAAATGGGGAAAAGTTCAAGTAGCTACACTGTCAGCAGATTTTGATGTTATCCATTTGGATAATGGTAAAGGATATGCTGTTTCATGTCATCATCCCGGAATTTTTACGTTAGTTTTAAAACAAGATAGATTAGATGAAGATTTCAAAATAGGTATTGAAGGTCGCTCTAACCGAAATTATGATGCCGAAGAACTCAATGTCATTCATGTCGAAGATAAACGAATAAAAGAAATACTATGAAAAGCCTACTCACCAACCCACACCCCCCCCAAAGCGACTACATCAACGCTATCGTGAAACTTGGCGGACGCGTGTATGAAGCAGCGCAAGTCACGCCATTACAAAAAATGAGCAAATTATCCGACCGTCTGCATAACCATATTTGGATTAAGCGTGAAGACCGCCAACCGGTTAACAGCTTCAAGCTACGTGGCGCTTATGCCATGATCTCCACCCTGTCTGATGAACAAAAACAGGCCGGTGTGATTGCCGCTTCGGCAGGCAACCATGCACAAGGCGTGGCATTATCGGCAAAACAACTTGGTTTAAAAGCCCTTATCGTGATGCCGCAAAACACCCCAAGCATTAAAGTGGATGCGGTACGTGGTTTCGGCGGCGAAGTGTTATTGCACGGTGCCAATTTCGATGAAGCCAAGGCCAAAGCCATTGCCCTTTCAAAAGAAAAAAACATGACGTTTATTCCGCCTTTCGACCATCCGTTAGTCATTGCCGGCCAAGGCACATTAGCGATGGAAATGTTGCAACAAGTGGCGGATTTGGATTATGTCTTCGTGCAAGTTGGCGGTGGCGGTTTAGCCGCCGGGGTGGCAATTTTACTCAAACAATTTATGCCGGAAATTAAAGTCATCGGCGTAGAATCTAAAGATTCTGCCTGCCTAACTGCCGCATTAGAAAAAGGTGAACCGACGGATTTAGCACACGTTGGCCTATTCGCCGACGGTGTAGCGGTAAAACGGATTGGTGATGAAACCTTCCGCCTATGCCAACAATACCTCGACGACATGGTGCTGGTGGACAGCGACGAAGTCTGTGCCGCGATGAAAGATTTGTTTGAAAATGTCCGTGCCGTATCCGAACCCTCAGGCGCCTTAGGCTTAGCCGGTTTGAAAAAATACGTCAAACAGCACAACATTCAAGGCAAAAACATGGCAGCAATTTTGTCCGGTGCCAACTTGAATTTCCATACGCTTCGCTATGTGTCCGAACGTTGCGAAATCGGTGAAAATCGCGAAGCCTTACTTGCGGTCACCATGCCTGAAAAGCCGGGCAGCTTCTTAAAATTCGTCCATGTATTGGGCAATCGTGCGGTCACAGAATTCAGCTACCGTTATGCTGATGACAAACGTGCCTGTGTCTTCGTGGGGGTTCGCACGGCAAATGAACAAGAAAAAGCCGACATCATCACCGATCTCACACAAAATGGTTTCGATGTAGAAGATATGTCCGATGACGATATCGCCAAAACCCACGTGCGTTATTTAATGGGCGGACGGGTTGCGAATTACGGCGAACGCCTTTACACCTTTGAATTCCCGGAACAAAAAGGTGCGTTGTTGAAATTCCTTGAAACGCTACAAAACCGTTGGAATATCTCACTTTTCCACTATCGTGCCCACGGTGCCGACTACGGCAATATCCTCGCAGGATTTCAGTTGGAACAAAGCGATGTCGCCGAGCTTGAAAGTGCATTAGAAAAACTGGACTACGTCTACCAAGATGTCACCGATAGCAAATCATATCGCTATTTCTTGCGTTAAAACCCTTCTAAAAAAGACCGCACTTTGCTCTTAACTCTTAAATCGTCAAGTGCGGTCTTTTTTATTGTAGATTTTCTTATAACGCCTCTTTGTAAGAGCAATTAAAAATTCATTAAAAATAGGATAAAATCTAAGCTTTATATTTTTATTTAGCCCAATATTTCTAACCTATGTCAGACGCTCAAAAACATATTTTAGTGGTTTCTTACTCCCAAACAGGACAGCTTGATGCGCTGACCAGTCATTTTCTTCATCCATTAAAACAACAAGAAAACACCGTGATCGAAGAATATAAAATTCGTCCGCTTCAACCTTATACCTTTCCTTGGAAATTTATTCCCTTTTTTAATCAATTTCCGGAATCGGTACACCTAAAGCCGGCACCAATAGAAACACCCGAATTACAACAAAAACACTATGATTTAGTCATCATTGCTTATACGGTTTGGTTCTTGTCACCCTCACAGCCCATCACCGCCTTTTTGCAATCAGAGCAAGCCAAGATTTTGAAGAATACACCGGTGATCACACTGATCGGCTGTCGCAATATGTGGCTGATAGCACAAGAAAAAATAAAGCAAATGCTGACCGCACTTGATGCGCCTCTTATCGGAAACATTGTAAAAACCGACCAATCCAATTCGTGGGCCAGTTTTATCACCATGCCCGCTTGGATGTTAAGCGGAAAGAAACGTTATTTTTCATGGCTTCCCAGTGCCGGCATTAGCGATGATGAACTGCATGATATGCAACGCTTTGGCATCAAATTGGCAGAAACCCTGAATGAAGACCAACCGCTCAATAACGCGCTCTTTCGTCACATGGGTGCGGTCAAAATTGATGAAAAACTGATGATGAGTGAGAAAGTCGGTCATCGTAGTTTCTATTTGTGGGGCAAATTGCTGTTAAAGTGCGGTCAAATTTCACCGCGTTTTCGCCGTGTTGTGCTCTATTTTTATATTCTCTTTTTAATTATACTGATCCTCACGGTCGTGCCGCTCTCTGCGGTCATCAAACGCTTACTTAAACCATTATTAAAAGAAAAATTAGCGCGTCAAAAACGCTATTTTGCCGAACCATCAGGGGAATAATCTTGACTGCACTAGCCGATGTTTACATTAACCGAGTCGCTGCTTTTTTACCCAATGCGCCTGTGGATAACGATCACATGGAACACGTATTGGGCATGGTAGGCGATACGCCGTCCCGTGTACGCAAAATGATTTTGCGCTCCAATGCCATCAAAACCCGTCATTACGCAATTGATCCAACGACACGAGAAACCACACACACCGGCACGGAATTAGCGGTTGAAGCAATCAACGGGTTAATTGCACAAGGGATGGATGTTAATGACGTCAGCTGTCTTGCTTGTGGCACGTCCTATCCTGATCAAGTCATGCCCGGCCAAGGCGTGATGGTGCATGGTTTAATCCCAAATGCACCGGCGTACGAAGTGCTCACGACAGCAGGAGTTTGCGTGGCCGGCATGGCAGCGATGAAACATGCTTATAACGCCATTCGTACAGGTGAGCATCAAGGCGCCATTGCCGTGGCCTCCGAAACGGCTTCCGCCATTATGCGGGGTGAACATTTCCAAGCAGAAATCGACCAAAAACAATTGGAAGACGCCAAACCCGAAATCGGTTTTGAAAAAGATTTCTTACGTTGGATGTTGTCTGATGGCGCTGGGGCGGTGCAGTTAAGCTATCAACCGAACGCGCAAGGTATTAGCCTGAAAATACACTGGATTGACCTGATTTCCTATGCTAACGAAATGCCGGTTTGCATGTATGCCGGCGCAGAAATTCAAGATACACGATTTATCAGTTGGAAAAATGTCACTAAGGACGAGCGCGATGCGCGCAGTCTCATGTCGGTCAAACAGGATGTCAAATTGCTCAACGAAAATATTGTGCGTTGCACGGTAGAAAATGCCCTATTGCGTTTAATCGAAAAACATCGTTTGAAAGCCGAAGATATTGATTATTTCCTGCCGCATTATTCTTCCGGTTTTTTCCGTGACAAATTGTTGGACGGGCTGAAAAATATCAATTTCGTTATTCCACAAGAGAAGTGGTTTACCAATTTGGAAACCAAAGGGAATACCGGTTCAGCCTCCATCTACATCATTCTTCAGGAATTTTTAGAGAAATATCCGCTAAAAAACGGGCAAAAAGTGTTGTGTTATATTCCGGAAAGCGGACGTTTTTCATCCTGTTTTATGTTGCTTGAGGTCGTCAATGGAAATTAACGATATCCCGCAAGACAACAGCAAAATCTTTCGCGGGCAACGCAAAGTGGTCTATGCCACCCAAGATGGCAACTACCAAACCGCCACGTCGAACGGCTGGGAAACGGAAGAATTCGCGACAGAACAAGCGGTGGAAGAACTCAATCAACTTACTAACGAAGCGTTAAACGCCGTAAAACGCGGCGAAAAGTCACCGCTCTTTTATTATATGTACCGTTATCGTTTTGACCTCCCCAGCCTCGCTCAAGCCACAGGCTTCTGGCAATGGCAAATCAAACGACACTTTAAACCAAGCGTGTTTGCTAAATTGTCGGATAAGGTGTTGGAGAGATATGCGGAGGTGTTTGGGGTGGCGATTTTAGAATTACAACAGGTCAAAATCCAATAAAGAGAATTACGGTTGCTGAGCTTGTCGAAGCATAAGTAATTCTCCTCAAGATAAAAAATGAAAGGTTGGAGCAGAGCAAAAAAGAAGCGCTAATCCAAGGGCAATATGATCTTCTCCCTAAATTGGCGAAAACCAGAAATTAACCGCTAAAATCACTCATGCTTCGACAAGCTCAGCAACCGTAATTTTAGCTCTTGTATATGAATAATAATGAACAACTTCCACCACCAACACACCGCTCACTGTGAAAGCGGAGTCATGTCCACTATGCTAAAAGCGCAAGGCGTGGATTTTAACGAAGCCATGGTTTTCGGTTTGGCGTCGGCGTTGACCTTTGTTTATATTCCGTTGGTTAAAATTAACGGATTGCCGCTGATTTCCTATCGAATGCCGCCTCGTTCCATTATCAAAAGGCTATCAAAGCAGTTGAAAGTGCGGTTGAAAATGCAAAAGTTTCGTTCGCCACAAGCCGGACAGCAAGCGTTAGATCAAGCACTTAATGAAGAAAAATTGGTCGGTTTACAAACCTCTGTTTTCTGGTTGCCTTATTTCCCGCCTGAAATGCGTTTTCATTTTAATGCGCACAATTTAATCGTATATGGCAAAGAACAAAACGATTACCTAATTAGCGATCCCGTGTTTGAAAGCGTACAACGTTGTACTGCAGAAGATTTGCAACGGGCACGTTTTGCGAAGGGCGTATTAGCGCCGAAAGGGTTGATGTATTATTTTGAAAATCAACCTGACTTAACACAAATTGACTTACCAAACCTCATCCGTAAAGCCATTCGCAAAAATGCCAAACAAATGTTGGCTCCGCTCTTTTTCGTCGGTGTAAAAGGCATTCGTACCGTTGCCAAACAAATTGAAAAACTGGCAACCCACCCTTCGGACAAATACAAACGCTTATATTTAGGGCATATCGTGCGTATGCAAGAAGAAATTGGCACTGGTGGCGCAGGCTTCCGTTATTTATACGCCTATTTCCTTGAACAAGCCGCTGATATCTGCCAAGAGCCAAAATACAAACAGGCATCAGAGCAAATGACAGAAATCGGCGATATGTGGCGCCAATTTGCGGGCTTGTGTGTGAAGCAATGCAAAAAACCAACAATGGAAGGCCATAAAACAGTGGCGGAGCATTTGCGGGAGATTGCGGATAAAGAACAACTCATTTGGCAAACCTTACGTAATTTATGATTCAAATAAACCATCTCAGCCATCACTACCCCAACGCGGAAAAGAACGCATTAAGTGCAGTCAGTTTTCACATTGAATCGGCTTCTACCGTGGGTCTGCTTGGCCCCAATGGTGCGGGAAAAACGACATTAATGTCTCTTCTTGCTGGGCTACAATCGGTACAACAAGGGGAAATTTATTTTGATGGCGTATCTTTGGCGAAATTGAACAAGAAACAACGCCATCAGATTTCCTTGGTGCCACAGGATTTTGCTTTTTATCCGTTGCTGACCGTTTGGGAAAATCTGACATTTTTTGCATCATTGTATGATGTTCGGGATAAAAGCTATTTGTTGGAATTATTGACCAAAGTAGATTTAGTGGCGCATAAAAACAAGCTGGCGAAGCATTTATCCGGCGGATTAAAACGCCGTTTAAATTTTGCTATTGGTTTAATTAATCGCCCAAAAGTGATTTTTCTCGATGAAATCACCGTGGGGATTGATCCGCAATCCCGTCAGTTTATTTTAGATAGCGTAGCGGCATTGAAACAGCAAGGCGTGACGGTAATTTATACCTCTCATTATTTGCAAGAAATTGAGCAATTATGTGACAAATTAGTGTTGTTAAATGAAGGCAATCTCATTTATCAAGGCTCGGTGCAAGGCATTTTAGAAGAAGGGCAAAGTCTGGAACGTTTTTATTTAGATTTTTTAAATAAGGCGGGAAAAACATGTTAATTGCATCGATTATCAAAGAAATGCGCCTATTAAGCCGCGATCTGCATGGCGTTGCCGTATTATTTATTATGCCTATTTTGTTTATGTTAATTATGTCGGCGGCCTTGAGTAACAATAATGCGTTAAGCAATCGCTCGGAAATTGTGTTGTTAAGTGAAAAAAATCAACTTAATGATGATTTCTTAGCAAAACTCAAACAAGAAAACCTCGCCGTTAAACAAGCGCCTCTGTCAGAATTAACGCAATATCAAGCCGAGCTACAAGCGGGTAAGTTTGATTTATTGATTTTAAATCCGAATGAAAAACAGACCGCACTTTCAGAAGAACACGCCTTACAGCTTTGGTTAAATCCCAGCGTAGATCGCAGTTGGCTACTGGGTGTGAAAGGTGTGTTGCAAAAGCATTATTCGCAACTGCGTTTAAACGATTATTTAGCAGACAATCACATTACGTTAGAAAATAATAAACGTAAGCCAATCACAGAGATTCAAAATAAAGTCAATCAAGAACTGGACAGCAAATTTGCGCAAATTAACGATTATCTTGCGAAAGATTTGTGGCAAGAAATTTATGTAAATCGACAAGGAAAAGAAGTTTCTAAACCTAATTCTGTGCAACACAGCGTTCCTGCGTGGCTGATTTTTGGCATGTTCTTTATTATGATTCCGCTTTCCAATGTGATGGCGATGGAACGCCAAACCAACACGCTGACTCGGTTGCGTATGGCGCGAGCTTCTGCATTGAGTTTGATTATTGCCAAGCTAATTCCTTATTTTCTCATCAACCAATTACAATTTGTCGGCATGGTGGCGCTAGGTTACTTTGTGTTGCCTGCGCTAGATATGCCTGCGTTTACGCTTTCCGGAAGTTGGTTGCCTTATTTTGTCTTATCCACTGCAATAAGCCTTGCCGCACTAGGCTATGGTTTATTAATCAGTGTGCTGGCAAGGACGACCGAACACGCCGTCGTGTTGGGCGGGGGCGGTATTATTATCATGGCGGCCATTGGCGGTATTATGGTACCGGTGTATGTGATGCCGGAAATCATGCAAACTATTGCTCAATTTTCCCCTATGGGTTGGGCATTAAGCGGTTTCCAAAATTTATTGTTAAACCAATATCACCTCAGCCAAATTCAACAACCGCTCTATTTATTAAGTGGTTTCGGCATGATTGCATTACTTTTTGCCACGCTGATTTATCAACAACAATTAACCAAACAAGCGAGATTCTAATGGCTTATCTTTTCACGCTGGAATCCCCGGCATTAGAACAAGAACTCAAAAAACTGATTATCCAAGAAACAGAAAAAGACGAATTTGACCCGACGGAAATCAGCGATGATGAATGGCTCTTCGGTGAACAAAGCCGCATTCAGTTGGATTCTTTAGATGCTTTGCAGGTCGTTGTGGCGTTGCAAGCCCATTTTGGCGTGCGTTTGCAGGGCGATCGCATGGTGCGTAAACACATGATGAACATACGTGATCTTGCCGCCTTTATTCGTGAACAACACCAAAAAGCCTAATGAACGTTTATCTCACCGCGGCCTCTGCTAAATTTGCCCATCATCTTGGGCAACGAACCTCTCATATGTTGGGACAACCGTTTCATTTCCCTTATTTCAACGCGTTTGATGAGGAATTGCTCTCTCTTGAGCAACTCTATGCTTATTTTGATGTAGAAATCGACCGCACTTTACAACTGGCAGGCTGGGATAAAAGTGAATTGAAAAACATCCCCATTTTGCTCGGCTCAACCGCCTATGTGATTAGCGATTGCGAGGCCCGTTTAGCTAATCATCTTCCTTTGCCGGAACAACACAGTCTGGCAGTCATTGCCGATGATTTACGACGACGTTATCAAACCGAGGTCTTTAGCTTCGCAACCTCTTGCACCTCCTCTGCACAAGCGATGGGATATGCTTACAAAATGCTACAAAACGGTCTGTATGAAAAAGCTTTGGTCATCGGGTTTGAAACATTTAATCGCCTGACATTCGAGCATTTTCAAGCAATGAATTTATTATCGCAGGACGCACAATATTTGCCGTTAATCCAGCCAACAGGCATTGTGCTAGGCGAAGGCATCGGTTGTGTCGCCTTATCTGTTCAACCGAATCCGCAATGCTCTTGTGAACTATTGGGAGTTGTCACGCTAACGGACAACGAAAACCTAACGAACAGTAGTGAATCCGCATTACGTCACCTGATTCACGCCTGCTTAAACAAAGCCAATTTATCTCCCACACACATTGATGGGGTGAAGGTGCACGGTGTTGGCGGGAATGGCGATGAAATGGAGCTCCGCGTTTTACAAGACCTCTTCCCGCACGCGCAACAGCTTTCACTAAAAGCACGAATGGGGCACACGCTGGGCGCTAGCGGTGCATTAGAAAGCGCATTTTTATTCGAGCAATTTACAAACAATGAGCAAAAGTGCGGTTATTTTTTAAATTATTTCTTAGGCTTTGGCGGCAGCAATATTGCTTGGGTACTTAAGGTGGGGCAATGACGTATTATATTCAGCAAATCCATCATTTCAGTGGTAATCACAAAGATGACAAGTCCTTGCGTCAAGAATTGAAAACCTACGGCGTAGATGCTCGTCGTTTAAGCCGGTTTACGCAACTTGCCTTACTTGGCGCCCTTCCTCTCAAGGCTTATTTAGCAGAAAAAAGTGGGATTTACTTAGGCTCTCCATTTAATTCACCAAGTAAATTCGACAAAATGTTCCACCAACTGACGGCACAAAATCTACCAAGTCCGCTGGATTTTATGGCGAACATTAACAATGCGGCAACCTTCCAACTGGCGCAAACCTTACAAATTAACGGAAATTCGCTCTTCTTAGCGATCAATCAACACACTATTTGGCAACCGTTACAACTGGCATTATTGGATTTAGAACAGGACACAATACCATCTGCTCTCGTCGGTTGGGTATTAGAAACGGATAACGAACAACAAGAAGGCTCCTGTTTTTGGGTAATATCGAAAGACGCTAAAAGTGCGGTCAAAAAATTAGCGGTTTTACCTAGCACGGATAACATGAAAGAGAAGGACTTTTTATCTCTAGTACAAGCAGCACTTTAATAGTGTCGGGCGCAGAACCCGACCTTATAGATTAACCCTGCCAGCGTTTAAAAATTAACGATGTATTCACACCACCAAAAGCAAAGTTATTGTTCATGACATAATCCGTGTCAATATAACGGCCATCACCTTGAATATAATCTAACTTGCCACAACGCTCATCAATATGATCTAGATTAATGGTTGGTGCAAACCAGCCATCACGCATCATTTCAATGGAAAACCAAGATTCTAATGCGCCACAAGCCCCAAGTGTGTGGCCTAAATAACTTTTTTGAGAACTTAATGGGATGTGACCGAATACGGCTTCCGTCGCGAGCGTTTCTGCAATATCACCTTGTTCTGTTGCCGTACCATGTCCATTCACATAACCAATATTTTCCGGAGATAAACGGGCATCTTTTAACGCCAATTCCATGCAACGCTGCATTGTGTCTTTTTGCGGTCGGGTTACATGCGCACCATCGCTATTCGCCCCATAGCCTACAACTTCTGCAATAATATTAGCATTACGGGCAAGGGCGTGCTCCAGCTCCTCGAGGACAAAAATCCCGGCCCCCTCACCAATAACCAAACCATCACGATCTTTATCATAGGGACGTGGTGTTTTCTCCGGATTGGCATTATTGCGGCTGGCCGCATATAAAGAATCAAACACATAGACTTCCGACGGGCAAAACTCCTCCGCACCGCCAGCCAACATCATGGGAATTAAACCGTATTTTATAGATTCATAAGCGTAGCCGATACCTTGGCTACCGGAAGAACACGCACTAGAAGTAGGAATAATTCGTCCAGTCAAACCAAAGAAGATTCCGATATTGGCAGCGGCGGTATGCGGCATCATGCGCACATAAGTATTTGCATTAAAACCGTCAGATTTCCCAGTCATAAGCAGCTCTGCCGCATCACGCACATCATTGGTAGAGCCTGTCGAAGAACCACAAGCAACGCCCATTCTGCCGTCCTTTAAATAAGCCAGAATTTCGCCATTTTCATCCAATAATCCCGCATTTGCTAACGCATTTTCAGCGGCTTCCACAGCAAGTTGAGAGACGCGTCCTAAACTGCGTAGTTGTTTGCGATTCCAATGTTTCGGTGGCTGATACCCTAAAATTTCAGCCCCCAGATTAGCGCCCAACTCAGGGTAACGTTCTGCCCATTCTGTTTTTGCCTGCACTGCATTTTGTTTGCGTTGAAAAGCCGCTTTGACAGACGCCCATTCTTTACCAAAGGCAGTAACGGCACCGATTCCCGTAATCACAACTCGTTTCATTTATTTATCTCTTTGACGTTTTCATGGTTTCTAGATGCGTTAGCATAAACCGCCATTCACGGCGATCACTTGGCGGGTGATGTAAGCCGCCTTTTCATCCATGAGAAAATCTACCGCATGTGCCACTTCTTCCGGCTCGCCCATTCGCCCTGCCGGAATCATTTTTAGAATTTCATCAATAGGCACATTTTCATCCAGAATATCCGTATCAATTAATCCCGGTGCCACACAGTTTACCGTAATTTTACGTTTTGCTAATTCCACTGCAAGCGCCTTCGCCGCACCGATAATCCCGGCTTTGGAAGCACTATAATTGACTTGACCACGATTGCCGATTAAACCCGACACCGATGTAATACAAACAATACGCCCTGCTTTGCGGCGACGGATCATCGGCATCATAATCGGATGTAATACATTGTAAAAACCATCCAAATTCGTACGCAATACTTGATCCCAGTCCTCTTCGGTTAAGGCTGGAAATGCATTATCACGGGTGAGTCCTGCATTCAGCACCACGCCGTAATAAGCACCGTTCTCTTCCACATCAGCAAGTAGCTTTTCTGCGACCTCCGCACGATGACTGATATCAAACTGCAATACGCGAGCACGTTGTCCCAATTCACGAACAGCCTGTGCAACCTCTTCCGCCTCTTCCAATCGACTACGGCAATGCACCACAATGTCAAAGCCTGACTGTGCCAACTGTAAGGCAATTGCCTTGCCAATACCTCGGCTAGAACCTGTGATTAAAACTGTTTCACTCATATAAATTCCTTAGATTAGATAAAAAGTGCGGTGGTTTTTAGCGATGAATTTACGCTTGTGGTCTGAAGACATTTAATGCGCCTTCCACGATAATCTGTTGACTGTTAGCATCGATTAATTGGCAATCGAACACGCCAAAACCGGAGGCATCTTCAATGGAAAGCTTAATTTGAATACGTAATTTACTGCCCATAGCAATATGGGGCTGATAAATACTTAATTTACGCGAACCCAGCCAGTACCCTAATCCGATCGGTTTTCCGAGTTGTGCACATTTACAGCCATCCCAGGCGGCAACGCCTTGCGCCATAATTTCCGCCCCTAAAAAACTAGGCAGTATCGCCCCCTGGAGAAAAAGGTTATCCGGTCGAACCTCCATCTCGGCAATCAAAAAATCTGTACCAAAATCAAGAATTTTGTCCAGCATAATCATTTTGCCACTGTGCGGAACCAAAGGTGCAATGTCTGTTATCGGACAGGTTAAATCAGGCATGTCGTTCCCCTAAAATCAATACGGTATTATTTCCACCAAAAGCAAAAGAACTGCTCGCCCCAATCCGTTGTGACTTAGCCCACTGACTTTTTTCATGGGTGATATTTATTGTCGGCAATGCGGCATCGGTCTGATGATCCCACAATTGTGCTGGCAACTTACCTGTCGGATTCAATGTACGATCGATAATGCCCCATACAATAGCAGCCTCTACAGCCCCAGCTGCGCCAAGAGTATGCCCTGTGTAGGGTTTGGTCGTGGTGCATGGCGTATTATCGCCAAACACCTGATGAACCGCTAAGGTTTCCATTTGGTCGTTATGTACTGTGCCCGTGCCGTGTAAATTAATCCAACCGATTTCATCCGCGGCTAATTTGGCTGAGTTCAGTGCAGCACGAAACGCAGCAATCGCGCCCTCACCTTCAGGATGCGGAGACGACATATGATAAGCATCGCTACTTGCGCCGTAGCCTAACAACGCAATGTTGCTTTCCTCTAATTTTTCTCGTGTCATGATAAAAACAGCTGAGCCTTCACCAAGATTGATGCCATCACGATTAACCGAAAGCGGGTTGGAACGTTTATCGGACAACACAGACAAAGAGGAAAAACCGCTGATCGTGAGAGGCGAAAGTTCATCTACCCCACCGCAAATCACCGCATCACACAAGCCGGCATTTAATAAACGAGCGGCGCTGATTAATGCTTTTGCGCCGGAAGTACAAGCAGTAGAAATACCGTAAGTTAGCCCTTCCAAACCATATTGATAGGCGACAAAATCAGCCGGTGCAGAAAAATATTGTTGCTGTTGTTTAAAGGATTCACCTGACCAGTCATGATGTTGTGCCGCATATTTAAACACTGGAATATTTTCATCAACACCGGTCGTCGATGTGCCAATTACTACGGCAATACGATGTTTTCCAAAACGTTGAATGACCGACACGATCTGATCTTCTATTTGTGCCAAACAATGCCACAGTAATTGATTATTACGGCTCACATGAATTTCCGGTAAATCCTGTGGAAAAGGACGTAAAGGAACATTCACTTCGCCAAAGACGCGTGGTTTTCCGTCTAGACCATAAATATGAAAAGCACGCTCGGAAAATTTTAGTGGTGAATCCTCGGCATTCAGTAAATGTTGAACATGTCTCTCGATACCTTCACCTAAACTGCTTAGGATTGCCGGTTTGCTTAAATAAAGTGCGGTCATTTTTCTCTTAATTTAGTTCCTCGATTCGCCAATGGCTATGATCCGACAAATCGATTTCAATCATGGATGGCAATTGTCTGATTTGCCATACTTTTTTCTGTTTAACAAAATAATCTGCGCCGTTTGAAATAGGCTGAATAGCGCTAAAATCAAATAAAGGTTGCTGCGGGTTTAACGCCGTAGAAAGGGCGGAAAAAAGCTGACGAGCCTGTTGATTCGGCATAACAAAACCGTCATTTTGCCACCCTTGTTTAGTTAAAATTACTCTCGCTAACGGTGCACCAAGCGGATCCGTTTGCACCCAACGCCATTGTTGCGCATCCATTTGTAAGGTTAACAAACTGGCTTGCTGTAATTGATTTTCAGCCGTCACTTGTTCGACTTTAAAGACTCGAATGCCTTGATGCGCCGGCAACTGTTTTACCGTGGGCAATGTGCTACACGCCGTTAACATGGCAAAAAAGAGCATTAAACAATATTTCATACTTCCTTACCGCAACATTTTAAACGTAATGATAACACTGAATAACACACCAAGACTGACGCTTAAACCAAAAGAGGCGACAGCAGGTGTCGAGCTTAAGCCCAGTAAAACAAAGGAAATGAGCGTTGTGGTCGCCGCCAATAATACCGCAATGTACTTACCGTATAAAGGTTCATTTGCCGTTTGCATATAGGCGGTATAATCAATCCCGATGGCAGACACTAATAACAAGCCGAACATCGTAAATAAACTGATTGGCCAGCCTACCCAGCCGAAAATGGCTATCGTCAACACAATGGCACATAATGGTGGCAATAACATGGTCACCGTCTTTTTCACACCAAAGAAACGCCATAACAATAAACCGGCAAACAAAAATGACATTGCTTTAAGCCAGGCTGCCTGATCACGGGTGGCTTGAAATGCTTGATTCAAATGCGATCGTTTATCCGTCCAAAAGATATCTTGCTGATTGGCCAAATGTTCAAATGGAAAGGCAGATTGACCAACAATCTGCACAATACCGGCAACTTTTCCCGGTAACAAATACCCCAAATATAACGTTTGCCACGCTTGCCCGATTTGTTGTTGCAAGGCAGAAGACAAGGATATAGGCGTTTCTGTACCTAACGCCACTAAAGCGGTTTGGATGGTTTCCGGCGGAATCCCAATATCTTGCAACACAGCATAATCTTGCGGTTGGACCGCCGCAGTGAATTGCTGAATGAATTGCTGCTGTTGGTTTGTTGACATAATCCATTGAGATAAGGCTCGGTACGGAATATTTTGCGCTTCTAGTTGCTGAGTTAAGGAAGTCTCTTTTTCCAGTAATTCATCATCACTCTCTGCAAGCACCAAGAAATAACGATTCCCTAAGTCAATGCCCGTTAACTCACTAATTTGTTTGGCCTCCATCAACATTTCCTGCGGCATAGCAACCCATTCGCGAATATCATCGCGCCAACTTGATTGAAACACCCCTGCCGTAACCAAAAGCAAGATAATGGTTTTCGCCAAAATGCCGAATTTATAGTGTAAAAACAGCGTAAAAATCGACCGCACTTTAGGTCGGGAAAGCAAAGGTTTTGCCTGATAATGACGAAATAGTGGCGGCAAAAAAAGCAAGGTTGCTAACATCGCAGTAATCAGCGCTACGGCAGAAAAAAGTGCGGTTTGTTTTAATACCGGAAGCACCGTAAAACCTAACAAACCATAGCCGAGCAAAGTCACCAATAGGCTAATCAAAAAGGTAAAACGCAATTTCCGCATGGTCTGCGCGGCGTTCCAAGTAATATGAGAAAGTGAAGATGAAAGCCAATGAAGCGGGAAATCAATGAGCACACCAATTAAGCTGGTGCCGATAACAAGGGTTAAAATGTGAATTTGTCCAAATGCGTACACCGTTGCCGTCACGCCACTTAACATACCGGCTAAGATCGGCAAAAACAACCAAAGCACACGAAAGGTTCGAAACGTAAATAGCAACAACAATAAGGTCAGGCTAATGCCCAAGATACTCATGAAAGTGCTTTCTTGTTCTGCTTTCACTTTAGCATGAGCCGCAAATAACGCTGCACCGGCAGCACGCATTTGTCCTTTATTTTCTTCAATTTGAAGACGATTTTGCGCCAAAAGTGCGGTCAAATTAACAGATGGATTAATCAAACTACTCTGTCGCAATACGCCTCGTAACAACACCCATGTTTGATCATTTTCCGTCACATAAAGCATGCCATTTGCCGCATTCCATTGAATACGACTTTGTGTTTGCGCCTGTGGCAAAACAAAACGCCCCAACCCTAGCCAATCTTGCTCTAAAGACAATAAATTGCTTTGCGTAAAAGGGTTGATCAATTGTTCGGCATATTGTTGGAAATATACTTGAGGCTCCATTAATAACTGCTGACGAATTTCTTTCGGTAAGGTGGCTAAACGTAGGTGTTTGATTTCATTGCGTAACACCTCAATATCCGGTTGCATTCGCTCATTCACCTGAGCAAACAAACCACTTTCCCGCCATTGTTGCGCCACAGACGCATTTAATGTAAAGGCGGTTTGCGCATCCGAATGGCCGACCAGCAAAATCACCTGTTGATTGAGTTGTTCTTCTTGATGTTGATCCGCCTTCGCCTGCCAAGAGGACCAGCCTTGTTCTTGCGGCAATAAAGCTCGCAAATCTGTTTGTAACCAATGACCTTGCTTCACCGCATAGCCAAACAGCAACAAGGTGATCAGTAAAAATGAGGCATAAAGAAAAGCAAGTGCGGTGGACTTTTTCATCGTTTTTTATTCCAACGCTGCCTGCGCAAACGCCGTTAACGGTTGGTTTTGTTGGACATTATCAAAATGAATTTGGGTTTTATCCCCTTGTTTTTCATCTAACACAATGGTTTTCACCACGCTATCACCTTGAATTTCAATATGATTAAAAATCTGTTTCATCAACAGCGAACTTGGCGTTAACGTTAAAGTCCAATTTTTCGCTTCACCAACCAGTGTTGCATCAAATTGCGCTTTTAACCCGGAAATATCCCCCGATAACAAACCGAGGAACAAACTGATTTGTTCCGCTTGTCCCATTTTTCCATTTGCCACCCATTGCTTTCCATCCCATTGCATAATGCCGTCTTTTTTTACGCGGAGCTGATTAGTAAAGGGTTTTTCCATTTGCCATAAAAGCCCTTTCTGCGCCAATAAGATGAATTTACCTTGTGTAGTAATCGGCTTATTTAAAGATTTCAGAAAACGCTGTTGGGTAAAATCACCTTGCACGTTTTGTGGGGTTTGCAACAAAGCAATCAGTTCATTTTCAGAAAATGCCCACGTCAACGGACTCAACCACAATAAACAAATAGCCAATAAAATACGCATTATGCCGTCTCCCGTTGGAAAGTCGGATGATTTTCCACCGCGCTTCGCCAACAAGATGGTGTCTGCAGCTGCATCTCTCCGCTTTTAATTTCTACCGCGACTTGCGTTGTGCTACCTGCAGTAAGTTTCTCGTTCGTTGCAATATCACGAATAATATAATCAATACGAATGCAAGTTTCATATTCCACCAATGAAAGCTCCACTCGAATTTTTTGGCGAAACAACGCCGGTTTCACATATTTCAAATTTAGCTGGACGATAGGCCAACCGTAGCCTTTTTCTTTCATCACATCGTAGGTGTAATGAATTTCGTCCAAAAAGGCACAACGCGCCATTTCCAAATATTTCACATAATGTCCATGCCACATAATATTCATGGAATCCACATCAAAAAACTGGATTTCATATTCAGAGGCATGGTGACAATAGACATGTTTTTTCTTTCTTAACATTTTAATCATCTTCCCAAAAATCGTAAAAATTGAACCAATACAGTGGGTTTTCAGCACATTCTTTCGCTAATAAATCCGCATAGCGTTGCATTGCCTGTTCAATATTCTCAGCACGTTGCTTTCCGTGCCCCTCAATAGGACCGGAGAAATGACGCAATTTCAAATGATAATCGCCCCATTTTTTTACGCAAAAGACGGTGTTAATTGGTGCTTTCAGTAAACCTGCCATCAGCCATACACCTTGCGGAAAGGAAGCTTGTGCACCTAAGAAATTCACTTTTTGCGTTTTATCGCCACGTACCGGTACGCGATCGGCCGCAATCGCAATCCACTCGCCACGTTCAAGCCGTTCATGTAGCTCCAACATTTTTGCTGCATCCAAATCTTCTACTTGAATTAATGGTAAGGAGGTGGCTCCCGCCTTTTCGAGGGATTCATTAAAGGCTTGGGCATGACGGTTATGTACCAAAATGTTTAGCTTAAAATTGCTATGATTTTTGTTATCGACCAACGCACGACAAATCTCAATATTGCCAAAATGAGAACAAACTAGAATTTGTCCACGACCTTCTGAACGAATGGCTTGATAGACGTTATCCGTGTCATCATCAATTAAATCAGAATAACGAATTTTTTTCTGCCAGACGGCAAAACGATCGGTGATCGCCTCACCAAAGGCTAAAAAATGACAAAACACAGGATAACGGGGCAAATTAACCTGTGGAAAGGTTTGTTGTAGTCGTTGTTGATAGCGACGAATATTACGTCGAGCCTTCCGAGAAGTCAGAAAAAAATAGCCCACTACAAAAAAAGTGACCAGTTTAATAACCCACAACGGGCAGTATTGCACAATAAGGCGAGTTAAGTTTAAGGAGAGCTTACTCCCACGCTCATTCTGCTCTGCCCAATGCTGAGAGCTCATACTTTACGCCCCGTCAATACTCGTGCCAACATACCGAAAAACAAGCGGCTGTGCATTTTACTGATACACCAGTTATCTGCAAAACCACGAAAATGAGATATGCCGCCCTGTTGATAACGTACCGGTGTATCAACCCAAATTAAGGGGATTTGATGCCAATGGGCTTTCACCACAATATCGATATCGAAATCCATACGATTTCCTAACGACTCCGCTTGCATTAAATCCAAAATCGGCGCTAAAGGATAAAGACGAAAACCGCACATGCCATCTTGAATATCAAAAGAAAGCGTATGAATAGCATTCCAAAAATCCGTAATTTTACGTCCGTATAAACGCGCTTTCGGTGCATCCTCACCATAAATCGGTTTACCGCAAATAAGTGCGGTCGGATTTTTTTGCATTTCGAGCAACATTTTTGCCATATCCGGAAGGTGGTGCTGCCCATCGGCATCCACTTGAATGCCATGAGTAAACCCCATTTCAGCCGCTTTTACGAAGCCGATTTTCATTGCCGCCCCTTTGCCTCCGTTAGTCGGGCAGTAATGCACAAAAACGTTAGGTGTATGTTGCAATGTTTTTAAGACGGCCACGTGGGTCTCAGCAGAGCCATCATCGACAATCAACACCGGAAAATCTTGATTAAGCACCTGCTGAACAACATGTTCTATCGTGTTGGAATGATTATAGTGAGGAATAATAACAATGACCTTGTTCATAGCCCCTCCTCTTTTTCTGCTAAAAAGGCTTGTTCAAAGTCAGGCTTACTAATTTTGGATTGACTATTACGAGGGAGTGTTTCTACAAAACGCCAAAAACGTGGTACTCCTGCATGTTCTTGCGTTTTCATTAGAAAGTGACGTAACTGACTTACCAAGGCATGTCGTCCAAGTTTCTGATAGGCTTGCATGCCATCGGAATTTAACGCAACCCAAGCCGCCGGGCGAAAATGCATCGGATGTTGCGCAACATAACAATCCACCACCCAAGGGTGACGCAATAAGTTATGTTCGATGTTCACTAATGAAATACGCTTGTCACCAAATTTCACAATGCGATCGATACGCCCTAATAAATGAAATTTGTCCTCAAATAATTCCGCACCATCTGCCGTTTGTTCCCGCTGATTTAGCCAAGCAGAATCAACCCATAAGGCACCATCGCTATTCAGTCCGACTCTGGTCATTGCGGTCGGCTGCCATAACCCATCATCAGCCCGAAAAGCAATCGCGCCGGTTTCTGTGCTTCCGTAGCACTCAATCACATCAACCTTCAATTGTTGCCGAATAGCATTGCCGGTATCTGTCGGTAACACACCGCCGGAGGAAATCATTCCCAGCAAAGGGCATTGATGTAACTTCGCATCATCCAGGTTTAAGCGGGTCAAAAGCGTTGGGCTGCTAACCCAAATACTTATCGGTGCAGCAAAACTTTCTTCAATCAAACCTTCAGGATAAGGCTGTTGTTGACGTGCAATCGTCCACCCCATAATAAGCGGCAACATAATGCGGTATGAGAGACCATAATGATGTTGCACAGAAACACTGGAGACTAAATGAATATGATTCCCCTGCGGGAAAGGAAGAGATTGATGGATGGCTTCCGCCTCTAACCACATTTGCCGAGCTGTTTTGACCAGTATTTTCGCCTGTCCGCTACTGCCTGAGGTTTTTAACCAAATTTCTGTCGAATGATAACAATTAAAGTGCGGTGGATTTTCAGGGGATTTTTGTTCAATGCCGTAATGATTAAATAGAGTGTCATCAAACAGAAAATCCGCATTTTCTTTGATCCATTGTTGATTTTCCGAAAGCAAATTCGGAGGAAGTAAAATACGCGTACCGGAATGAAAACACGCCAGCATAGCGCATGCAAACAATGCTGCATCATCAAACCAAAAAGCAACCGACTTAATCTTTTCTTGCTTTAATTGTGCTGAAATTTGCCATGCTCTTATTAGAAAGTCTTGCCATTGCCAGTCAGGATGGCGGGCAATTAATGCATGAGGATCCCGTAGATTATTCATAATGTTTTTTTACTTGTTGTCTGACCAACCATTCACCGGCCATCACAATCGCCATAATGCAATAGGAAATCACACCGGTGTAAAGTGCCCAAAAATCATAATATTCCAATCCAATGGCTGTGCCGGCAATCAAGATATTTACAATAAAAACACCACACCACAGTTGAGTAACTTTTCGGGTATAACGAACACCATGCTCATTTAAATCCGGTGTTTGAAGACGAGCTAAACGCTCAACGACGGTTTGCCCACGCAAGAGACTCCCACCAAATAACGAAAGCATTAACACATTAATGACGATAGGATACCAAAACATGGTTTCAATGGAGCGGGTCAGTGCCACCACGGCTAAAATAAACGCCATACACCAGGCAAAATAACGTTGCCCCTGCTGTTGAACAGCCCCTTTACACACCCAAAGCAGCGCCATAATCCAAGGTAAATGAAACAGCATTTGCTGATTATCGGCGAATAACCAGAGTATCGGATAAGCGATACCGGTTAACGTCAGTAAAAGGTTGATAATAATTTTAATCATATTCACAAGAGGCAACACAATTTATGAGGCAAACAAGTGATAACATGGTTAACGATACGATAACACTGCGACACCGCTACAGCACATATCATTTTCAACTTTCATTTGGAAAGTGACTTTATCCTGTTTCTCGGCGACGTTTAATTCAAGAGAAAAACAGTCATTCGGACGTAAGAATTTTTGGAATTTCAATTTATCCAAACGGCTAAATTCAACATCCTGCGCCACCAACGCTTTAATCTTGTCACTAATCCATTGCAATTCAATTGCGCCCGGCACTAAAGGGAAATTGGCAAAATGATCTTTAAGATACAACAAATCCAATGGCACTTTGCCGGTTGCCTGATAATGACGTTCAGTTTGCTGTTCGGTTAACCAAATCGGTTCACGCTGCGGCTCAATACAAGTGCGGTTAAATTCCAGTTTGTTTATTTTAGATTGGCTATTGCGCGGCAATTTATCCGTAAAACGCCAAAAACGCGGAATCGCCGTCTTATCCTGTGTTTCAGCCAAATACGCTTTAAGCTGGTCAATCAAATGGCGTCGACCATTCTCTCTTAAAATGTCAATCCCTTGTGCATTTAAGCCAACCCAAGCGGCCAATCTGGGTTGTTCAGGATGTTGTGCAATATAGCAATCCTCAACCCAAGCATGTCGGTTTAACTTGGCTTCAATACCGGCTAATGAAGTACGTTTATCACCGATTTTGACGATACGATCACTACGCCCTAATAAACGGAATCCACCATCAAGAAACTCTACCACATCTGCCGTTTGCTCACGTGTTGAAAGCCAACATCCCTCGATCCATAGCGCTCCCTCTTCGTTACAGCCTAAACGACTATCCGGCAAGGTTTGCCATAAATGAATATCATCACGAATCGCAATCGGGCCGGTTTCCGTACTGCCATAAATTTCAATGACAGGCTGCTGCAATAAATGGCGCATTTGTTCTGAAGTTTCTTCCGGTAATGCGCCACCGGAAGAAATCACACCGACAATATTTTTCGGCATTATAGTATTAAACCAGTCAATACGGGTTAGCATAGCGGGACTACTGATGATCACTGTCTGTTCGGTATTCCGCGCTTCAGCAAGCATACATTCCGGATAAAATTGTTGCTTACGCCCAATTTGCCAGCCATTGACCAAGGACATCATGATGTGTACGGTTAAACCATAAATATGTTGAATACTGACCGTACTAATAGCCGTCACATTATTTTCTGCTTTAAACGGCAAGGCTTCCGCCAAGACTTCCGCACCAAGCCACATTTGCTCTGCGGTTTTAATGATTGTTTTTGCCTCACCGGTACTGCCGGAGGTTTTCAGCCAGATTTCCGTTTGGTTGTCATAATCAAAGAGCGGTCGATTTTCAGCGTATTTTTGACAAGACTGTTGTGCACCAAAATCATCAAAACACGCTGCCAAGGAAGAGTGAATCTCCACATCGGTTAGCCACAAATCTGCATGGGCACTGACCCACGCTACACTTTCCTGCGTAACATTCGGCGGGAAAAGCACCCGCACTTTGGCATGCCAAGCGGCTAAAAGTGTACACGCCAATTTGGCACCGTCTTCCAACCACACTGCAACAGCTTGAATGTGGCGGTGTTGGAATTCTGCAGACATTTGATACGCTTTTTGTTCAAAATCTGAATACGGCCATATAGGATCGTGTGCAATGAGATCGGTTGGGGCATATTTACGCATTATTGAACGCTCTGACTGATTTTTAGTACGGCTTTAACCACATCATCTACGGTACGAACATTACGAAAATCTTCCGCTTGCAATTTGTGGCCTGTTTTACGTTTAATGTGATCAATCAAATCAATCGCATCAATGCTATCAATTTCTAAATCTTCATACAGATTGGTTTCCGGCTTAATTCTTTCCGGTTCGATTTCAAATAAAGACTCAAGCGCCTCAGTCAATAAATCTCGAATTTCTTGTTCGGTCATATTACGCCTCACCTTTTTGACTACGAATAAAGTTTGCCAACGTTGCTACGCTTTCAAAGTGATTACGTACTTGGGTTTGTTCACTATCCAATTGTAAATGAAATGTTTTTTGTACCGCTAACCCCAATTCAAGAGCATCAACAGAATCCAAACCCAAACCATCGTCACCAAAAAGTGCGGTGTCATTTTCAATATCTTCAACACTGATATCTTCTAATGCCAAGCTATCAATAATTAATTGTTTAATTTGCTGTTCCAGTTCCATTTTTGTTGTCCTTTGTGTGTAAATTAAAATAATCTTCTAAATATTTAGTCAATCGACGAGAAGCCATTGGCAAAGATTGAGTTTGTAACCAGTCCTGAGGATCGATATCTTCACCAACGATAAGCTCATATTGAATGCGTGTTTTCGGAATTTGATACCACGGTTGACCTTTTTTCAAATTTAATGGAAGCATTCGAATCACAACTGGTGTAATCACTTTAGCACTACGTAAACCGATAGATACCGCACCTCGATTAAGTTTAACCACACCGTCCCAACCGGTTCGCGTTCCTTCAGCAAAAAGTAATAAGGCTTGTTCTTTTAGTACTTCGTCGCTTTTTTCTAATAATTCGACAGACTCCGTATTGGGTAAAAAACCACAAGCCAATATCTGATTTCGCATGGTAGGGTTATTTAATAAATCTTTTTTAACAATACAGTTGAGTGTCGGAACTTTGCCTAAAATTAATACCACATCCAATAAAGAAGGATGATTAGGCAGTATTAATTGTCCAGGACGACCAAGCTTTTCAAACCCCTTATAACTAACTTGCAACAAACCAGCAAAAGATAAATAGCGAATAAAGTAATTCCAAATCCGACCAACAAAACGGCGTGTTTTTAGCTGGCTTTGTAGTGCATGGCTTTTACTAGTAAGCATATAAGGGTATAAAACTAATTGAAGCATGCCCCCTGCGATCCCCCAAAAGAAAAAACCCATTGCCGTCCCAACAAATCGCCGAAACCAGTCTAGTTTTTCTGCCATGTCCAAACGCCTCCCGTACTATTTGGTGTTTGCCATTGTGTGCAGTTTAAATGCTGATTTTTAACCCATTCTAAGGCCGAATCAAAGGTAAGATCGGCATTAAAAGGATGGTTAGAAAGGCTCAATTGGTATTGTTCTCCGGCCTCTACCACCAATGCTAGTGCATAACTAAAAGGCTGGCGAATAACAGGAGCAACATTGTATTCTTGAGCAAGAGGTGACTCAGCTACAACCACTAGCACCTGATTGGCCCCCTCTTGTAATAAGAGATAGGCTTCCAATAAAGCAACTTCTAAATTATCTTTGTTAGCCATTAACGCTGTCGTTTCCGCTTTTACTTTACGCAATTCAGACCATTGTCCGATTAATGCATTGTGTACTGACAAACTGAAAGAGGTTGGGGAAACATCTCCTTCCGTTAATAAGGCATGCCATAAACTAAAATTGCGATTAATTTCACTATTTGCTGACGCATAAACCACCGGTAAATTGGTTTTCTCCTCAACCAGATTCCAAGCTGCCTCAAAAATTAAACGGGCGGAATCGCTTAAACGGCGACGTTTTAATGGCGCTAAAAACGCAAGTTTAGGAACAAAATCAGGAAAACTTTCATTATTTTGTTGCCAATGCGCATATCCTAGCGCCCAATCATGGTCGGATAATGTCTTATTACAAACAATGTTCCACGCTGAAATATTGCAATAAAACTGACAAATGGTCTTAGTCATTATGGCTTATTGAAAGAGTTGGTTAATCATTAAATCCGTTTGACCTTGTAAACCAACCTGATCAACACGTTCTTTCTCATCACCGCGACGTTTATACGATAATGATCCCAAAGATTGTTTTGTTTCCATCGTTTTTAATTCAAATTTTGCGCGTGCAATAATATTACTGTTGCCTCGCACGTTGAAAAATAAGACATGAGCACAGGTTGATTTATTTTTCACTAACTCAGCAGAAATATTTTTATTTTTTAAGCTACGCGTTAATGCATCAATAAAATGATCTGGTGCGGCTTTAACGCTCCCTTTTAAGCAAACATGTTTAATATTCTGACCTGCGCTAACAGGTTTCAAATCAGTAACACCAGAGGAACAAGCTGTCAAAGAAAAAACAGCAAAACCGACACATAACAAGAGTTTTTTCATAAAATAACCCACTTAATGAAATTTAAAATATCAAAATTAAAATTCCACCAATTCTACCTACCCTCCCTAACTAAAGCAATCGCAAGACAATAAGAAAGGCGATATCGTCAAATAATTGAGAATGTTCATTCATAAAATAAAAAAGGCATAGCTTGACTATGCCTTTTTCTTTATAAAAACACGGTAAAAAATAACCGCACTTTTAATAATGCAACGACAACAATGCCGATAAATCCGACATTTCTATCGTTGGCAACAGACGAGCATCGCTGAATTGGTGAATATGCTTTGGAGTTAAGTTTAACCAAACTGCTTGGCAGCCTGCTTGGATGGCGCCTTGTACATCTGTTTGTAAATTGTCGCCTACATGCAAAAGTTGGAGTGGCAAAATATTGAAATGACGCGCGGTCTGCCGGAATAAATCCTCATGAGGTTTAGCTCTGCCATGCTCACCGCCGCGTAATACTAAATCAAAGTGGTGAAAGCCAATACGTGCCGGTTCTACATTGCCGTTAGTCATCGCCACAAGTTTGTAGCGCGGTTTGAGTTGTTGCAGAATCTCAAAACTCTGCGCCGGCACATCGATTTGATGGCGCCAGTGTAAAAAGTACGGCATCGCTTGTTCAGAAATAGCGGAAATGTCAACCGCACTTTTTTGTCGTTTTGCTAATAGCGCTTGTAAACTTTGCGTTCGCCATGCGGTAACATTTTCCTGCAGGAGAGGATTTTCACGCCCAATCGTTTCTTTCCAAAACACCCATTCCGCCTGCGTCACGTCTTGCACGCCGTCATATTGACGTAAAAATGCCAGAAATTCACTTTCCGCTTTAATCATCACCTGTGAGTTATCGTATAAGGTGTCATCCAAATCAAAACTGATCACCTGAAAAGGATATAAAGTGCGGTAAAATTTCATGGTGTTTCTCTTATTTTTTCCGTTTGGCTCGTGGATGGGCCGCATCATACACGTCTGCTAAATGTTGAAAATTTAAGTGTGTATAAATTTGCGTTGTCGATAAATGACTATGTCCGAGCAATTCTTGCACAGCGCGTAAATCCGAACTTGCTTCCAACATATGGGTGGCAAAAGAGTGGCGAAGTTTGTGCGGATTCAAATGGCTATTCAACCCTTGTCGAATGCCCCAGCGTTCCAAGCGCATTTGAATCGTGCGCGTGGACATGCGATTCCCCAACTGACTGACAAATAACGCATCGTCTTTTGGGTTAAATAACAACCGCACTTTGAGCCATTGTTGAATCGCATGGGAAGCATAACGTCCCAGTGGCACAATACGCTCTTTGTTCCCTTTACCAATCACCCGTACTTCACGCACGCGAAGATTAATGCTGTTTAAGTTCAATCCTTGCAATTCCGACAAACGCAAACCGGAGCTGTAAAATAATTCAATCATGGCGCGATCGCGGATATCAATGGGTTCTTTGCTGTCGTTGGCAAGTAATAGCTGAATTTGATCCGTATCGATGTTTTTGGGTAAATGTTTGGGTTGCTTAGGCGCGGAAACACCCACAGCCGGATTCACCTTGAGCTGCCCTTGATACACCAAATAACTCAAAAATCGACGCAACGCAGAAAGGCGTAATGCTAAGCTTTTTTCTTTTAGGCCATCCTGTTTACTGCTTTGTGCCAACACATAGCGCACGACACTTGGTGTGACTTGTTGCCATTGTTGAATTCCGGCGTCCTGCAAAATGGCGATAACGCGCACCAACTGATGTTGATAGTTGGTCAGCGTATAAGGACTCACTTGACGTTCAATGCGCAGATAAGTCAGGTATTTTTGCAGTTCGTTTTGCATCGCAGATGATCGAAAATTAGAGATAAATCATACCGTCATAGACGTGGGTGGCGCTACCGGTCATATACAGAGGATGCCCTTCGCCTTGCCATTCAATCAGCAAACTGCCGCCGGGCAAATCCACCTGCACTTCATTGTCCAATACGCCTTGCATAATCCCCACAGCGACTGCCGCACAAGCACCACTACCGCAGGCTTGTGTTTCGCCCGCACCACGCTCATGTACGCGTAATTTAATATGTTTGCGGTTCACCACCTGCATAAAACCGGCATTCACCCGTTCCGGAAAACGCTCATGGTTTTCGAGTAATGGTCCGAGCTGCGCTACATTGGCCGTGTGAATATCATCCACCTGCACCACACAATGGGGATTCCCCATGGATACCACGCCACAGAGTACCGTTTGAATTTCCGTGCGCAGAATATAATTTTTCTCGAATTTATTGGCGGTAAATGGAATTTTATTCGGCTCCCAAATGGGTTCGCCCATGTTCACACGCACATTGTCGTCTTCTTTGACGGTCAACACCATTTTGCCGTTTTGTGTACTGACGGCGATATCTTTTTTGTTGGTTAGGCCTTTGAGCGTCACGAAACGGGCAAAACAACGGGCACCATTACCACATTGCGCCACTTCACTGCCATCCGCATTAAAAATACGATAATGAAAATCCAATTCGGGATCATAAGGCGGCTCCACCACCAACAGCTGATCAAACCCAATGCCACGATGACGATCCGCTAAACGTTTAATGGTATCCGTTGGGAAATACACGTTCTGCGTAACCGCATCCACCACCATAAAATCATTGCCGAGTCCGTGCATTTTAGAAAATTGCATGTGTATCCTTAAAATCGTTTAAATCATGCCAAGCATTATAATCAGCCCTATCCGTTGAGTAAATCTATTGCTTCTGCGCTAAAAAAATGCGAGGAACATAAGGCTGAAAAACACCGTAAAAAGAAACCGCACTTTGCCAAGCAAAAGTGCGGTCGTTTTAGAAGGTATTTTTAATCTGTGTGCCCACTCAAGAAGCCACCACTTTGGTGCTGCCATAATTTGGCATACAGACCGTTTTGTGCGAGTAATTCAGCATGGGTACCTTGCTCCACGATTTGTCCGTGATCCAACACAATCAGACGATCCATCGCGGCAATCGTGGATAAACGGTGAGCGATGGCGATAACGGTTTTGTTTTCCATCATTTTATCCAAACTTTCTTGAATCGCCGCTTCCACCTCGGAATCTAGCGCACTGGTGGCCTCGTCCAATAACAAAATCGGCGCATCTTTTAACATCACGCGGGCAATGGCGATACGTTGGCGTTGTCCGCCCGAGAGTTTCACGCCACGTTCGCCAACATGGGCATCATACCCTTTGCGTCCCTGGGCATCGCTTAAAAACGGAATAAAATCCGCCGCTTCGGCACGTTCCGCCGCATCAAATATTTCCTGCTCAGTGGCACTTGGTCTGCCGTACACGATGTTATCACGCACAGAACGGTGCAATAACGACGTATCTTGCGTCACCAAACCGATTTGACTACGCAGGCTTTCTTGGCTGACATCTAACACGTTTTGTCCATCAATGGTAATGGAGCCATGCTGGGCTTCATAGAAACGTAATAATAAATTCACAATGGTAGATTTACCCGCGCCGGAACGCCCAATCAATCCAACTTTTTCACCCGGTTTAATGGTTAAATTAAAATGACTCAACAAAGGTTTTGCCGGATCATAGGCAAAGCTCAGGTCATTGAATTTAATCTCACCCTGTGTCACTTTTAATGGCAGGCAATTCGGCTTATCTAAAATAGTCTGCGGTTTAGTCAGCGTATTCATACCATCATTTACCGTACCGATATTTTCAAACAAGCGTGCCGATTCCCACATAATCCAACGGGACAAGCCATGAACGCGCAATGCCATGGCGGTAGAAGTGGCAATAGCACCCACGCCAACGAGATTTTGTTGCCACAGCAGAACGCCAATGATTGCCGTACTTAAAATCAATACGACATTATTGATGTAGGTTAAGCTGTCTAACGACGTTGCCAAACGCATTTGAGCATGCACCGTAACCATAAATTCTTCCATAGAACGTTTGGCATAACTTGCTTCTCGATCACCATGGGAAAAGAGTTTCACCGTAGCAATATTGGAATAGGCATCGGTGATTCGCCCCGTCATCAACGAACGGGCATCTGCCTGACGTTGAGCCGTTTTGGAAAGACGGGGAATTAACAAACGCAAAATGGTGATAAACAGCACAATCCAAATGAAGAAAGGCACAAGGAACCAACTATCTAATGAGGCTAACACCAAGCCAGAGGTGACAAAATACACCACCACATAAACCAACATATCGGCGATGGTCAGCACTGTATCACGCACTGCTAAAGCTGTCTGCATGACTTTGGCGGACACCCTGCCGGCAAATTCGTCTTGGTAAAAACTTAAACTTTGCCCCAACATCAGACGATGAAAGTTCCAACGCAGGCGCATCGGAAACACGCCTTGTAAGGTTTGCAGACGCACGGAGGAGGCTAAAAATAACCAAATAATGCTGAAGACTAACAAGCCGCCCATTCCCATAAGTAAATGGCCTTTTTCCTGCCATAAGGTTGTCGGTGTATAAGCCCCCAACCAATCCACCAACAAGCCCATGAATTGGAACAACATGGCTTCCATCACGCCGTTTCCGATCGTCAGCACCGCTAACAGCAAAATCCAACCTTTCATGCCCTCGATGCTCGACCAAATAAAGCGGAACAACCCTTTATCCGGTGTTTTCGGCGGTTGATCGGGATAGGGGTTCAAACGATGCTCAAACCAACTAAAAATTTTATTTAACATGTCCTCTTTCCTTAAAAACAAAGGGCAACCTTATTCGAGGTTGCCCACAAATTGCGGCATATTATAGCCTAAATTGTCTTCAACCCATACTAAAGGGAAACACGTTTACGGTATTGGCTTGGGCTCATACCGTAAGTACTTTTAAAAGCTTTGCTAAAATGCGCTTCCGATTGATAGCCCACGTCCAACGCCACCGCCAATACACTTTTCTGGCTTTGGTTTAATAATAACGCTGCTTGTTGAAGACGAAGCTGAGTTAAAAATTTACCCGGTGCCATACCGATTTTTTGCTGAAACACCCGCATAAAATTCGCTCGTGACATTGCCGCCAACTCGGCCAAAGAATCCATATTCCATGCTTGTTGCGGTGCACTTAATAACTGTTCCAGCACATGACTCAAGCGTTTATCTTGCAACCCCGCCAACACCCCTTGATTTAACTGAGTTGATTGCAATCCGTGACGCAAAATATAAATAAACAGCACCGTGACCAGTGAATCAATCAACGATTTTGCCCCACTTTGCGTTTTGTCCGCCTCCTGTTGTAGCACCTGAATCAGTGCTAACAACGGCGTATCATGCAAAGACAAATGCAAATATGTAGGCAACGCCTCTATTAACAACGACGGACGACTGTAATACAACATGCCACAAAACATTTTCAAATCCGAGGAATTCCGCCCAATATGATAAACCTTAAATAAATCCGTCTGGTTTTCTTGCGGTGTTGCCAGCATTGGCGCTGTTTTCATTGCTGCCTGTTGCGTTTGACTGGCGATCAAGTGCGGTCGATTTTGCGGAAGAAAAAAGACATCGCCGGCTTGTAAATGAATCTGTTGATTTTCCAAACTCAACCAACAATCCCCTTGTTCAATCAAATGAAAAATGCCGACATATTGATTTTCACCAACGTCCTGCTGCACCTGCCAATCGCCTTGAAATAAACAACGGACGTTCACTTCTCCGCTGACCTGTGCTAACTGAATAAGTTTATCTAAACAATCCATAATGAGATTTTAAGTATAAAAGTTAAGACGAATTGGCAAGTATGATACAAGAATTCGCCTATAATTTGTTCCGAAATTCAGAACACGTTTTAAACATATTTAAGGAGAATAAGATGTTTGCAGATTGGAAAAATGACGTTGCCCATGTAAAAAAATCATTCGGCGAATTAGGTAAAAAACACCCGAAAATGTTACAAGCCTACGGCGCACTAAGCGCAGCAGCGGCAGAAGGCGACGTATTGGATGCCAAAACCCGCGAATTAATTGCCCTTGCAGTAGCCGTCACCACGCGCTGTGAAAGCTGTATCGGCGTTCACGCAGCCGAAGCGGTAAAAGCCGGCGCAACCGAAGAAGAAGTCGCAGCAGCCTTAGCGATGTCAATCGCACTCAATGCCGGAGCTGCTTACACCTATTCTTTACGCGCATTAGAAGCCTATAATACGCAGAAAGACTAACTTCATTTATTAGGAACTTTATATCATCGGCACCTTTTATAGGTGCCGATTTTTTTATAAAAAACAAGATGAAAAACCACCGCACTTTTACGGCAAGAGAAGGGTTTTCACTTGTTTAACCACCTCTTTCACATCAATTTGAGCCATCAAATTTTGCCCTTTTAACTTAGTTGCCCAAGGCAATTGCGATGAAGGCTTACCGAATTCTTTTTGTGCATTTTGTTCATACACGGAAACCACATTGTCTAAATTGTGGTAAGGTCCGGTGCGAAGTGGATTATGGTAGGCATATAGCCCAATAACAGGCGTCCCTTGTGTTGTGGCAATATGCGCCGGGCCGGAATCCGGTGAAATCACTAAATCTACTTCACGAATTAATGCGGTAAGCTGAGTTAACGTTAACTTACCGGCCACCTCTACCGGAGCAAAATTACATACATTTTTTATTTCCTCAATCATCGCCAATTCACGTGGCGCAGGTGAGCTGCATAAAATCACATTGATATCATGTTGATGCGCCCAATTTGCCACTGCAGCATAACGTTCCACCAGCCAGTCTTTTTCTTTTTTGCTGGAACAAGGTGAAATCAGCAGATTTTTGCGATGCGAATCAAGATATTCTCGCACGGACGTTAAATCCGCCTCCGTCACCGGTAAATCCCACTGAGGTTGAGACGAGGGAACGCCAAGATAGTCGGCAAATGCCATAAAACCGTCTAATACATGCGGCTTAGCAGGATCATGAATTCGTTGATTCGTAAACAACCACTGCCCTTCTCGTGCCCGTTGCTTACTGAAACCAATACGGTATTTCGCATGGATTCCTAGAGATAATATGGAGGCTCGAAAGGCTGTTTGCATATTCAAAAGTGCATCAAACCGATGATGTTTCAATTGCCGCCATAAATTCCAGACACCACGCCAACCGCTCTTTTTATCGTACACAATAAATTCAATGCCCGACACATGGCGAAATAACTGGGCCTCAGTTTTGCCAATAATCCATGTAATTTTGGTGTTCGGCCAATAACGTTGAATATGTTGCACTGCCGCTAATGCATGACAAACGTCACCGATAGCGGATAAACGTAGAATGCAGAGAGATTGAGGTGCTTGAGAGAAAAGAGCCATGGGGATTTGTTATCTCGGTTAAACTTGGGAATCGGTTTATTTTAAAGTAGAATGCGCCTATCTGCTATCTCATTTTCATCACTTAAAATGCTTGAATTCCAACTCAAAAACGACTTTTTTCTCTTTAATTTTGATCAAACGCTGGCAAACCAAGATCTGTTTTTTAATCCAACATTTTGGCAACAACACAATCGCATTATCGGCTCCGCCAAAGGGCGTGGTACTACGTGGTTTCTCCAAACCGCAGATTTATTTGGCGTAAACACGGCATTACGCCATTATTATCGTGGTGGCTTGTGGGGAAAAATCAATAAAGATCGTTATCGCTTCAACGATTTGAACCATACTCGTAGCATGGCGGAATTCAAACTACTAAATCAATTACATCAAGCCGGTTTACCGGTACCGAAACCGATTGGGGCTCGGGTGCGTAAAGGGAATTTAGGCATTTGTTATCAAGCCGATTTATTAAGTGAAAAAATAGAAAATGCCCAAGATTTGACCACACTTTTACAACATCACGCCCTTGAACCCAAACAATGGCAACAAATCGGCAGGCTTATTCGTCGCTTACACGATTTGCAAATCTGCCACACGGACCTGAACGCCCACAACATTCTGTTTCAACAAAACGAAAGCGGCAACCAATTCTGGCTCATCGACTTCGATAAGTGCGGTGAAAAATCCGGAAGTTTTTGGAAAGACGCAAACTTACAACGACTCCATCGTTCTTTTACTAAGGAAGTGGCACGAATACATATTCAGTTTGATGAACAGAATTGGCGGGATTTACTCGAGGGATATTCAAGCTAAGGAGAAAATGCGAGTGCCAGCAAAATACATGCACTAGTGACATAGTAAGTTACAGATGCCTATGCGCCTAATTCTCGTTTATGCTGTAACGCCTTTAACACGGCTGGCGGAACAAGTTGGCTCATGTCGCCGTTATGAAGATAAATTTCACGAATCATCGTAGAAGAAACATAAGACCATTGCTCGACCGGCGGGAAAAACAGGCTCTCAACACCATGCGTCAACAAACGGTTAAGATGGGCTAACTGAACTTCATATTCAAAATCTGTCGTACTACGCACACCGCGAATAATCGCTTTGACATGATATTCAGCAATGGTGTCCGCCAATAAATTATTAAACCCAATCACTTCCACATTTGGCAAATGCGCTGTTGATTGACGCACCAACTCTACCCGCTCCACCAAACTGAATAACGGTTTCTTACTTGGGCTTTCGGCTACGGCCACCAAAACATGAGAAAAAAGCACCGCACTTCGCTCAATAATATTTAAATGCCCATTGGTTAAGGGGTCAAAAGTACCGGGATAAATTACCGTTGTCATTTAGTTTGCCTCATTCAAATAAGGTTTTAACAAATCCATCACTCGTTGCAACGCACCGCGATTTTCATTTAATACTGCATAACCCGCATTAGCATAACGTTGGCTAAGCGTCGGTGATTCTAAAAACTGTGCGACAGCCTCTGCCACGGCTTGCGGATTTTCTTCCGTCATTAACACGCCTTGACGCGCTTCCAACTTAGTAAAGATTTCAGGAAAATTGAAGGTATGTTTACCGCTAATCACCGGCAATTTAAACGCTAACGGCTCCAACGGATTATGTCCACCATGAGCCACCAAACTACCGCCTACCAAGGCAACATCAGCTAGGCCATATAGCAACATCAGCTCTCCCATACTATCACCGAGCAACACTTGGGTTTCTGCCTGCGGCGCCAGATGAGTGCTACGACGAATATAATTAAAACGTTGTTGTTCAATAAGCTGTGCAACGGAATTAAAACGCTCAGGATGACGAGGGACTAAAATCAGTAATAAATCGGGAAAGCGCTGTAATAAAGTGCGGTGGCTTTTTAAGATGATTTCATCTTCACCTTCATGGGTGCTTGCCGCAATCCAAATAGGGCGACAAATATTCCATTGGACTTTTAATGCAGAAATTTTCGTCAATAAATCGTCTGTTAAATTTAAATCATATTTAATGTTACCGGTCAATTTTAGGCGTTCCGGTGCGATCCCTAATTGGGCGTAACGCGATAAACTCACCTCATCTTGCGGAGCAATTAAAGTGATATTCTCTAAAAGTGGTTTTAATGCCTTTTTAAACCAACTATAACGCTTGGTAGAACGCGCTGATAAGCGAGCATTCACAATAACAAATGGAATTTGTTTCTTGGCCAGTTGATGAATCAGGTTAAACCAAAGTTCCGTTTCAATCACCACGACTAAACTTGGCTGCACAAAACGAATAAAGCGTGCAACGGCATCAGGTAAATCATAAGGCAAATAAACGTGAGTAACACTTTCTCCAAAAACCGCTTTAACGCGATCAGAACCGGTAGGTGTCATGGTGGTGACGGTAATCGGCAAATCCGGATAATCGTGCTGAATACGCTTAATCAGTGGCACTGCAGCGATGACCTCTCCCACAGAAGCGGCATGAATAAGCACGCCATTAGGTTTAGGCGAGGACAACTTACAATACAAGCCATAACGTTCACTCAAACGTTTACGGGAATTAGATGCTTTTATACTACAAGCCAGCAGTGACAACCACAAAAATGGCTGGGCAAGATACATTACACAGGTATAAAAAAAACGTAACATAGAAAATACGCCGGCTTATGTTAGAATTGCGAAAATTAATAATGATAAACAAGCGCTTAGTATAAGCGTTTGCAACAGATTCACAAAGGATAAAAACATGCCTACTATCAGTGTTGCAATGATTGTCAAAAATGAGGCCCATCACCTCGCATCTTGTTTGGATACGGTGAAAGATTGGGTAGACGAAATCATCATTTTAGACTCCGGCAGTACAGACGATACGCAACGCATCGCCGAACAATACGGTGCAAAATTTTACCAGAATATTGATTGGCCGGGCTTTGGCAAACAACGCCAATTGGCTCAACAACATGTCACCTGTAATTATGTACTATGGTTAGATGCAGACGAACGAGTCACACCAGAATTACGCCAATCCATTCAAAATGCAATAGCACAAGATGCACCAAATACAGCATACAAAATCCCGCGTTTAAGCGAAGTGTTCGGTAGTCAAATCCGCTACTCCGGTTGGTATCCCGATTATGTCATTCGTCTGTACCGCACAGATTTCGCCCACTATGGCGATCAATTAGTGCATGAAAAAGTTGAATTGCCTGCCAATGCCGAGATTCAAAAATTAAATGGCGATTTGCTTCATTACACTTATCAAGATATTCATCATTACTTAGTCAAATCTGCCGGCTATGCCAAAGCATGGGCAGAGCAACGAGAAAAAGCGGGTAAAAAAGCCACCTTATGGCAAGGCATAACCCATGCTATCGGTTGTTTTGTAAAAATGTATTTTATTCGATTAGGCTTCTTGGATGGCAAGGCAGGATTATTATTAGCAATTCTTTCTGCACACTCTACTTTTGTAAAATACGCAGATTTATGGGTTAAAAAGAGAACTAAATAAGAGTGATATATTACGATATTTTAAGCCTATAACTCTTTAAAAATAAAAAAGGTCGAATGTTACCATTCGACCTTTTTAGTTAATAAATTAAAATCTTATTCCGCTACAGCTTCTTCAGTAGAAACTTCCGGACGATCAACTAACTCAATGTAAGCCATTGGTGCATTATCGCCGGCACGGAAACCACATTTAAGAATGCGGGTGTAACCACCAGCACGCTGAGCAAAACGTGGACCTAATTCATTAAATAATTTTGCAACAGTTTCAATATTGCGTGTACGAGCAAAAGCTAAGCGGCGATTTGCCACAGTGTCTACTTTTGCTAAAGTAATTAACGGCTCAACTACTCGACGTAATTCTTTTGCTTTAGGCAAAGTTGTTTTAATGATCTCATGACCAATTAAAGAACTTGCCATATTACGGAACATCGCTTGACGATGACTGCTATTACGGTTTAGTTGACGACCACTCTTACGATGGCGCATAACCTTATCCTTCTCAGAAAAATCTTTAACCTACGACCAAACTAGTCTTCAGCAATACTTGCTGGTGGCCAATTTTCAAGGCGCATACCTAGTGATAAGCCTCTCGAAGCGAGCACATCCTTAATTTCAGTAAGTGATTTTTTACCCAAATTAGGAGTTTTCAGCAACTCAACTTCTGTACGTTGAACTAAATCACCGATATAGTGAATTGTTTCTGCTTTCAAACAGTTAGCAGAACGAACTGTCAACTCTAAGTCATCAACAGGACGAAGCAGAATTGGATCGAATTCTGGCTTCTCTTCCTTAACTTCAGGCTGACGAACATCACGCAAATCAACGAATGCATCAAGCTGTTCTGCTAAAATTGTTGCTGCGCGACGAATCGCATCCTCAGGATCAATAGTACCATTTGTTTCTAGCTCAATAACCAATTTATCTAAATCAGTTCTTTGTTCAACACGTGCTGCCTCAACATTATAGGCAATACGGTCAATAGGGCTATAACAAGCATCTACCAATAAACGTCCAATTGGACGATCCTCGTCTTGATTCTGAGTACGAGCAGATGCTGGAACATATCCTCTACCACGTTGGACACGAATACGCATATTAATTGACGCATTCTCATCTGTTAAATGGCAAATGACATGTTCAGGATTTACAATTTCAACATCACCATCATGGGTAATGTCGGCAGCAACAACAGGGCCAATTCCAGACTTACTAAGTGTCAAAAGAACATCATCTTTATTTTGTACCTTTACAGCCAAACCTTTTAAGTTTAACAGTACTTCAATAATATCTTCTTGTACACCTTCTTTACTACTATATTCATGCAATACACCATCAATCTCTACTTCAGTAACAGCACAACCTGGCATTGAAGATAAAAGAATTCGACGTAATGCATTTCCTAGAGTATGACCGAAACCACGCTCTAAAGGCTCTAAGATTACCTTAGCCTGAGTTGAGCTAATTTGCTCAATATCAACTAAACGTGGTTTTAAAAATTCTGTAACAGAACCCTGCATTTTATCCTCTCTTTGCTTCTAAGCTCTATTATTTAGAATAAAGCTCAACGATCAGATGTTCATTAATGTCTGCTGATAAATCAGAACGTTCAGGAACACGTTTAAATACACCTTCCATTTTAGCAGCGTCAACTTCCAACCAAGTTGGTTTTTCTTTCTGTTCTGCTAATTCTAATGATGCTTTAATACGTGCTTGTTTTTTGGATTTTTCACGAATAGCAATCACATCATCAACTGAAACTTGGAAAGATGGGATGTTTACCACACGGCCATTAACAACGATAGCTTTATGACTCACTAACTGGCGAGCTTCAGCACGAGTTGCTGCAAATCCCATACGATAAACTACATTATCTAAACGACCCTCAAGTAATACCAATAGATTTTCACCTGTATTACCTTTTAATCGATTTGCTTCTTTGTAGTAATTACGGAATTGACGTTCTAAAATACCGTACATACGGCGAACTTTTTGCTTCTCACGTAACTGACTACCATAGTCAGATAAACGTGGTTTACGTGCACCATGTTGACCTGGCGCAGTATCAATTTTACATTTTGAATCAATCGCACGAACGCCTGATTTAAGAAATAAATCAGTACCTTCACGGCGGCTTAGCTTGAGTTTAGGACCCAAATATCTTGCCATTTTCTTTCTCCAACTATTCCTATAACGTCATTAAACACGACGTTTTTTCGGTGGACGACAACCGTTATGAGGAATCGGAGTCACATCAGTAATATTCGTAATACGAAAACCTGCCGCATTTAATGCACGAATAGTTGACTCACGACCAGGACCAGGTCCTTTTACCATAACTTCCAAGTTTTTCAGGCCGAATTCTTTTACAATTTCAGCACAACGTTCAGCAGCAACCTGTGCAGCAAACGGGGTGGATTTACGAGAACCACGGAAACCTGAACCACCTGCGGTAGCCCAAGCGAGGGCATTACCTTGACGATCAGTTATAGTAACGATTGTGTTATTGAAAGATGCGTGAATGTGTGCAACGCCATCTACAACTTGTTTTTTTACACGTTTACGTGCACGAACTGGTGTTTTTGCCATCTTAATTTACCCCGACTATTTTTTGATCGGCTTACGAGGACCCTTACGGGTACGCGCATTAGTTTTAGTACGTTGACCACGTACCGGTAAACTACGACGATGACGTAAACCACGATAACAACCTAAATCTAATAGGCGTTTAATGTTAAGTGTTACTTCACGACGTAAATCCCCTTCGACGGTAAATTTACCAACTTCGTCACGCAGTTTGTCAATCTGCTCTTCAGACAATTCGCTGATCTTAACATCTTCAGCAATACCCGCAGCAGCACAAATGCTTTTTGAGCGGGTTTTACCAATACCGTAAATTGCAGTTAAAGCGATTACAGCGTGTTTGTGATCAGGAATGTTAATGCCTGCAATACGGGCCACTATGCACTCCTATTGTTAATTAGTTGACACTCTGATCTTGAAAAGCCCGTTTTCAGGATACTCAAACAAAGTGCCAAGGAAATAAATGAGTTGGGTAGTATATATACCCAACCTGTTCTTTGCAAGAAAAATATCAATTAACCTTGACGTTGCTTATGCTTAGGATCGCTACAAATTACACGAACAACACCTTCGCGTTTAACAATCTTACAGTTACGACATAATTTCTTAACGGAAGCACGAACTTTCATTGCTTATCCTTTTAATAATTGGACTATTGCCCAAAACCTTTGAGGTTTGCTTTTTTCAACGCAGATTCATATTTTGTAGACATCAAATGACTCTGAATCTGAACGATGAAATCCATAATGACCACCACAACAATTAGCAAAGAGGTACCACCAAAATAAAACTGCACATTCCAAGCTGATGTCATGATATAAGGAACTAAACAAACAAACGTGACATATAGACCACCAATAAGAGTTAATCTAGTCATAATTTTATCGATATACCGAGATGTTTGTTCCCCAGGTCTAATTCCAGGTATAAATGCACCTGATTTTTTCAAATTATCTGCTGTATCTCTAGGATTATATTGCATTGCAGTGTAGAAAAAGCTAAAGAAGATAATTGCAGTAGCATAAACAATCAAGTATAAGGGTTGCCCAGGATGCAATAACATTGATAAATCAGTTAGCCATTCTAAACTTGACCCTTGCCCAACCCATTGAGTTAATGTTGCTGGGAAAAGAATTATACTTGATGCAAAAATTGCTGGGATAACACCTGCCATATTCACTTTTAATGGAAGGTGAGTCGTATGCCCCCCCAAGATTTGTCTACCTTGTTGGCGTTTAGCATACTCAATTTTAATTCTTCTTTGCCCTCGTTCTACGAAAACAACAAAATAAGTAACTACGAAGACAATTACAGCAATTAATATAAGAACAAGAAAATGCATCTGACCAAGACGAGCTTGCTCAATTGTTTGACCTACAGCCGCAGGCAATCCTGCCACAATACCAGCAAAGATAATTAAAGAGATGCCATTCCCAATACCACGCTCTGTAATTTGCTCGCCTAGCCACATTAAAAACATAGTCCCTGTAACTAAACTAATCACGGCAGTGAAATAGAACCCGAACCCTAGATTAGGAACTAGGCCTGGTAGCATGTTAGGTAAACCCGTTGAAATACCAACCGCCTGTAAGGTAGCAAGAACAACCGTAGAATAACGGGTATACTTACTAATTTTTCGACGACCAGATTCACCTTCCTTTCTTAACTCAGCAAGTGCTGGATGAACCGATGCTAACAACTGAATAATAATTGATGCCGAGATATAAGGCATAATGCCCAAAGCAAAAATAGAAGCTCGGCTCAATGCACCACCAGAGAACATATTAAACATATCAATGATGGTGCCTTTTTGCTGTTCAATTAATTGAGCTAACACAGCTGCATCTATACCAGGAACCGGAATGAACGAACCAATACGGAAAACAATAAGCGCGCCAAGAACAAATAACAATCTGCTTCTCAGTTCACTTTTACCGTCTTGAACACTTCTCGTTTGATAGCCTGGTTGCTTAGCCATTAATTATTCCTCAATTGAACCGCCAACAGCCTCAATAGCTGTTTTAGCGCCTTTAGTAACACGTAATCCACGAACGACTAACTTAACTTTAACTTCACCAGCTAAAATTACCTTAGCAAACTGAATATCCTTAGTTAAAATATTAGCTGCTTTTAGTGTCTCTAAAGTTACAATGCCATTTTCAATTTTGTTTAGGTCATCTAAACGAACTTCTGCTGTTACTGCAGACTTCGTTGAAGTAAAACCAAATTTAGGTAAACGACGATATAAAGGCATTTGACCACCTTCAAACCCGCGACGAACACCGCCACCGGTACGAGATTTTTGACCTTTATGACCACGTCCACCGGTTTTACCTAAACCAGAACCGATACCACGACCAAGACGTTTAGCACTATGCTTAGCACCTTCAGCCGGAGATAGAGTATTTAAACGCATCTATTACTCCTCCACTTTAACCATATATGAAATCTGGTTAATCATTCCACGTACTGCCGGAGTATCAATTAACTCAACAGTATGATGCATATGGCGAAGACCAAGACCACGTAGCGTAGCTTTATGCTTCGGTAAACGAGCAATAGAACTACGAACTTGCGTTACTTTAATAGTTTTAGCCATTATTAATTACCCCAAAATTTCATCAACTGATTTACCACGTTTAGCAGCGACCATTTCTGGTGATTTCATATTTGCTAAAGCATCAATAGTTGCACGAACAACATTGATTGGGTTAGTTGAACCATAAGCCTTTGACAATACGTTACGTACGCCAGCAACTTCTAACACAGCACGCATTGCACCACCGGCAATGATACCGGTACCCTCACTAGCAGGTTGCATAAATACTCTAGAACCTGTATGGACACCCTTAACAGGGTGCTGCAATGTTCCTTCAGTTAAAGTTACATTAATCATATTACGACGCGCCTTCTCCATTGCCTTTTGAATAGCTGAAGGAACTTCACGCGCTTTTCCATATCCAAAACCGACACGACCATTACCATCACCCACTACGGTCAACGCAGTGAAACTCATGATACGACCACCTTTTACAGTTTTAGATACGCGGTTTACCGCAATTAGCTTCTCTTGCAGTTCACCAGCTTGTTTTTCGATGTTTGACATCTCAAATTACCTCAATTAGAACTGTAGACCAGCTTCACGAGCAGCATCCGCTAAAGATTGGACGCGGCCATGATATTTAAAACCAGAACGATCAAAAGCCACGTCTTTAACGCCTTTTGCTAATGCTCTTTCCGCAACAGCTTTACCGACAACAGCGGCTGCTTCTTTATTTCCGGTATATTTCACTTGCTCACTAATTGCTTTCTCAACAGTAGAAGCAGCTGCAAGCACTTCCGAACCGTTTGGTGCGATGACTTGAGCGTAGATATGACGTGGAGTACGATGAATAACTAAACGAGTTACTCCCTGCTCTCTCATCATATGACGCGTACGAGCCGCACGACGGATACGAGCTGATTTCTTATCCATAGTGTTACCTTAATTATTTCTTCTTAGCTTCTTTAATACGTACCACTTCATCAGCGTAACGTACCCCTTTACCTTTATACGGTTCAGGGCGACGATAAGCACGAATATCTGCAGCAACTTGGCCAATTAACTGTTTATCTGCGCCTTTCAAAACAATTTCAGTTTGAGAAGGACACTCAGCAGTAATTCCTGCAGGTAAAACATGCTCAACAGGGTGAGAAAATCCAAGACTTAAAGCAACAGCATTTCCCTTAATTTGAGCTCTATAACCTACACCTACTAATTGTAGTTTTCTTGTAAATCCTTCAGTCACACCGATAACCATGGAATTAACTAATGCTCTAGCAGTACCTGACTGAGCATTACCACCTTCAATACCTTCACGAGGTGAAAATGTTAATTCATTATTTTCATGCTTAACTTCTACTGAATGATGAATAGAGCGAGACAACTCACCATTTTTACCTTTAATTGTTAGTAACTGTCCGTTAAGTTTTACCTCAACACCGGCAGGAATACTAACAGGTGCTTTTGCAACACGAGACATTTTCCTACCTCTCCATTAAGCTACATAACAAATGATCTCACCGCCTAAACCCGCTTGACGAGCTGCACGGTCAGTCATTACACCTTTAGATGTAGATACTACAGCAATACCTAAACCACCCATTACTTTCGGTAATTCGTCTTTACGTTTGTAAATACGAAGGCCTGGGCGACTTACACGCTGAATACTCTCTACAACCGGTTTATTTTGGAAATATTTTAATGTAATTTCCAATTCAGGTTTTACACCTTCAACTACTTTAACGCTTTCGATATAACCTTCGCTAGCTAATACATTGGCAATTGCAACTTTTAGCTTGGATGAAGGCATACTGATCGCAACTTTATTCGCAGCTTGACCGTTACGAATACGGGTCAACATATCTGCGATAGGATCTTGCATACTCATTGTGCTTTTACTCCGATTCCAAATTAAAGTGGCATATTACCAGCTAGCTTTCTTAAGGCCGGGGATTTCACCGCGCATAGCAGCTTCACGAACCTTAATACGGCTTAAACCAAACTTACGAAGAACGCCGTGAGGACGTCCAGTTTGACGACAACGGTTACGTTGACGACTAGGGCTAGAATCACGTGGTAAAGTTTGTAACTTCATCACAGCATTCCAACGATCTTCGTCAGAGGCATTAACGTCAGAAATAATTTTTTTCAATTCTACGCGTTGCGCATAAAATTTTTCAGCCAATTTGACGCGCTTTACATCGCGTGCTTTCATTGATTGTTTAGCCATTTGCAACCTGCCTTACTTACGGAATGGGAAATTAAAGGCAGCCAATAATGCTCGACCTTCTTCATCATTCTTAGCTGTTGTGGTAATAGTAATATCTAAACCACGTACACGATCTACTTTATCGTAGTCGATTTCAGGGAAGATGATTTGCTCACGCACACCCATACTGTAATTTCCACGACCATCAAATGATTTCGCGCTTAAACCGCGGAAGTCACGAATACGTGGAACAGCAATTGTAATTAAACGTTCTAAGAACTCCCACATACGTTCACCACGTAGTGTTACTTTACAACCGATTGGATATCCCTGACGGATTTTAAAGCCTGCAACAGACTTGCGAGCTTTAGTAACCAAAGGTTTTTGACCGCTAATTGCTGCTAAATCTGCTACTGCATTATCTAGCAATTTTTTATCGGTCAATGCTTCACCCACACCCATATTTAGGGTTATCTTTTCGATTCGTGGGACTTGCATGACAGACGAGTAGTTGAATTTAGTTTTCAATTCATTTACTACTTGCTCTCTGTAGTAATCATGCAGTTTCGCCATCGCATTACTCCAGTTTATTATTAAATAATTTCATTGTTAGATTTGAAAAAACGTACTTTTTTACCGTCTTCGAATCTAAAACCTACCCGGTCAGCTTTATTTGTTGTTGGGTTGAAAATTGCAACGTTTGACACATCAATTGCAGCTTCTTTCTTCACTAAACCACCTTCTTTACCTAATGCAGGTACCGGTTTTTCATGTTTAGTGATGATATTTACACCTTCAACAATCACTTTACCGTTAGATAACACTTTTGTTACCTTGCCGCGCTTACCTTTGCTTTTGCCGGTAAGCACAATTACTTCATCATTTTGACGGATTTTTGCAGCCATTACATTCTCCTTACAGTACTTCTGGAGCTAAAGAAATGATCTTCATGAATTTTTCAGAACGAAGTTCACGAGTCACCGGTCCAAAAATACGAGTACCGATTGGTTGCTCTGTGTTATTGTTTAAAATTACACAAGCGTTACCATCGAAGCGAATGACTGATCCATCTGGGCGACGAACACCCTTCTTGGTGCGCACAACAACTGCTTTTAATACATCACCTTTTTTTACTTTACCGCGTGGAATTGCTTCTTTTACAGTAACTTTGATAATGTCGCCAATAGCAGCATAACGACGGTGCGATCCACCTAGAACCTTGATACACATTACGCTGCGAGCGCCTGAATTGTCAGCAACATCCAGCATAGTCTGTTCTTGGATCATATTAGTGCTCCGTTAAATAAAAAAACCACCCTTGCGGGACGAACCTTCCAACGACATATTTAAATAGACATGTACGACGGAGAGATGGCGGAGTTTAGCAAAATTAGATATAAAATGCAATGGAATTTTATTTCTAAAAATTTACTTATAAAAAGAAGTGTCGGTTGTTAGTGAGAAAAGCACTAAAAAACCTTCCATCACGCTATCTACTTCTCTTAGAAAATAAAAGTGCGGTCAGAATTTCAACCATTTAAGAAAACAAAAAGCCAACAGCTTTACACTATTGGCTTTTATTTTACTACTTTCTATCGTTAATTAAGCAATTACTGCTTTCTCAACGACACGAACTAAAGTCCATGATTTAGTTTTAGAAATCGGACGACATTCACGAACTTCTACTAAATCACCTAATTTAGCTTCGTTATTTTCATCGTGCACATGTAGTTTAGTTGTGCGACGGATAAACTTACCATAAAGTGGGTGTTTAACCTTGCGTTCAATAGCAACAACGAAAGATTTCTCCATCTTGTCACTTACTACACGACCTTGCACGCTACGAATTTTATCAGTCATTACTCACCCGCCTTTTCGGTTAGAACAGTTTTAATTTGTGCAATACTACGACGCACTTGTTTTAACTGATGGGTTTGTTGAAGCTGACCGGTGGCTGCTTGCATACGCAACTTGAATTGCTCACCTAACAAGTTAACCAATTCAGCATTCAGCTCTTCAACACTTTTTGTACGTAGTTCTTGAGCTTTCATTACATCACCGTCTTAGTTACGAAAGTGGTCTTAATTGGCAATTTAGCAGCCGCTAATGCAAATGCTTCTCTTGCGATCTCTTCAGACACACCATCCATTTCATAGAGAACTTTACCCGGTTGGATTAAGGCTACCCAGTACTCAACGTTACCTTTACCTTTACCCATACGGACTTCTAATGGTTTTTCAGTAATTGGTTTATCAGGGAATACACGAATCCAGATTTTACCTTGACGTTTTACTGCACGTGTCATCGCACGACGAGCGGCTTCAATTTGACGTGCAGTTAAACGACCACGACCAACTGCTTTTAAACCGAAAGTACCGAAGCTAACTTCTGTACCGCCCGCGATACCACGGTTACGGCCTTTGTGAACTTTACGGAATTTTGTACGTTTTGGTTGCAACATTTAGCGTTTCTCCTTACTTACGACCTTTACCGCGAGGAGCCTTTTTAGGCTTGTCGGCAGGTTGTTGTTCTGATTGCGCAACTGCAGCCATTCCACCCAGAATTTCACCTTTGAAGATCCATACTTTAACGCCGATTACGCCGTATGTAGTATGAGCTTCTGCAGTGTTATAGTCGATGTCCGCACGCAATGTATGTAGAGGCACGCGACCTTCACGATACCATTCGGAACGAGCAATTTCAGCACCGCCCAAACGTCCGCTAACTTCAACTTTGATACCTTTAGCGCCTAAACGCATTGCGTTTTGTACCGCTTTCTTCATAGCACGACGGAACATAACACGACGTTCTAATTGTGAAGCAATACTGTCTGCAACTAATTTTGCATCTAATTCAGGTTTTTTCACTTCAGCAATGTTGATTTGCGCTGGAACGCCTGCGATTTTTGCTACTGCGTTGCGTAATTTTTCAACATCTTCGCCTTTTTTACCAATGACGATACCCGGGCGAGCTGTGTGAATAGTTACACGAATACTTTTCGCTGGACGTTCAATAGTGATACGTGAAACGGAAGCATTCGCTAATTCTTTGTTTAAGAATTGACGTACTTTGAAATCGCCTTCAAGATTGTCAGCGAAGTCTTGTGTATTCGCAAACCAAGTAGAGCTCCAAGGTTTTACAATACCTAGGCGAATACCATGTGGATGTACTTTTTGACCCATTGTTATTCCTCTACGATTAACGATCTGACACAACCACAGTAATGTGGCTTGTACGTTTTAAAATACGATCTGCACGACCTTTAGCACGTGGCATAACACGTTTCATGCTTGGACCTTCATCTACGAAAATCTTCGCAACTTTAAGATCATCGATATCTGCACCGTCATTGTGCTCAGCATTAGCAATCGCTGACTCAAGAACTTTCTTCACTAAAGCAGATGCTTTTTTATTTGTGTAAGTAAGAATTTCTAATGCTTGAGCCACTTTCTTGCCACGGATTAAATCCGCAACTAAGCGAGCTTTTTGCGCTGAAGTGCGAGCGTAACGATGTTTTGCAATAGTTTCCATCTTTTACCCCTTACTTCTTAGCTTTCTTGTCCGCAGCGTGACCGCGGTAAGTACGAGTCGGTGCAAATTCGCCTAATTTATGACCGATCATTTCATCAGAAACATAAACAGGAACATGCTGACGACCATTATGGACTGCGATGGTCAATCCAATCATTGATGGAATGATCATTGAACGACGGGACCAAGTTTTAATTGGTTTTTTATCCCCGCTTTCCACCGCCTTCTCTACCTTCTTCAACAAGTGTAGGTCAAGGAAAGGACCTTTCTTGAGAGAACGTGGCATGGCTTATCCTCTTATTTAATTAAAATTATTTACCACGACGACGTACGATATATTTATCAGTACGTTTGTTATGGCGAGTTTTCTTACCTTTAGTTTGAACGCCCCAAGGTGTTACTGGGTGTTTACCAAAGTTACGACCTTCACCACCACCGTGTGGGTGATCTACTGGGTTCATTGCTGTACCACGAACTGTAGGGCGTACACCTCTCCAGCGGTTAGCACCGGCTTTACCCAATACGCGAAGCATATGCTCTGAGTTGCCTACTTCACCAATGGTGGCAGAACATTCAGCTAACACTTTACGCATCTCGCCAGAACGGAGACGTAAAGTCACATAATTACCTTCACGGGCAATGATCTGTACATAAGCACCAGCTGAACGAGCAATTTGACCGCCTTTACCTGGTTTTAATTCAACATTATGTACGGTAGAACCAACCGGGATATTACGCATTGGTAATGAGTTACCAACTTTAATTGGCGCATGTGCACCCGCTTGGATTTGATCACCTGCAGCCAAACCTTTTGGTGCTAAGATATAACGACGTTCACCGTCTTTATAAAGCACTAAAGCAATATTTGCAGAACGATTCGGATCGTATTCTAAACGTTCAACAACACCTGGAATGTCTAATTTATTACGTTTAAAATCAATTAAACGATAGTGTTGTTTATGACCGCCACCGATGTGACGAGTAGTAATACGACCATAGTTGTTACGACCACCGGTTTTAGATTTAGTATCTAAAAGTGCTGCAAAAGGTTTACCTTTATGCAACTCAGGGTTAACAACTTTAACAACATGACGACGACCAGCGGAGGTCGGCTTACATTTAACGATAGCCATTATCTTCTACTCCTCCGTAATTACTCTGCTGCACCTTCAACGAAGTCCAAAGATTGTCCTTCTTGAAGTGTAACATAAGCTTTTTTCCAGTCACTGCGACGTCCCATCTTAGCACCACGGCGTTTAGTTTTACCTTTCACCACAACGGTACGAACAGAATCCACTTTCACTTCAAAAAGTTGCTCTACTGCATTAGCAATTTCCACTTTATTCGCATCTAAAGCGACTTTGAAAACGATTGTGTTTGACTTCTCAGCGTTATTTGTTGCTTTCTCAGAGACATGTGGTGCTTTAAGCACTTTTAGCAAACGTTCTTGACTCATGCTAACATCTCCTCAATTTGCTTCACAGCATCTACAGTTACAACTACTTTATCGAAAGCAATTAAACTTACCGGATCAATACCTTGAGCATCACGAACATCTACTTTGTATAAGTTACGTGCTGCCAAGAATAGATTTTCATCTAAACTTGCTGTGATGATTAACACATCTTCAAGTGCTAATTCTTTTAATTTTTGTACTAATACTTTGGTTTTTGGCGCATCAATTTCAAATTTATCAACAACCACTAAACGATCTTGACGAACAAGCTCGGAAAGAATGCTCTTGATTGCACCACGGTACATTTTCTTGTTCACTTTTTGGCTGTGATCTTGTGGTCTCGCTGCGAAAGTGATACCACCTGAACGCCAGATTGGTGATTTAATATCACCGGAACGAGCGCGACCTGTACCTTTTTGACGCCAAGGTTTTTTACCTGAACCCGACACTTCAGCACGAGTTTTTTGTGCACGAGAACCTTGACGAGCACCTGCTGCGTAAGCAACAACAACTTGGTGAATCAATGCTTCGTTAAACTCACGGCCGAAGGTAGTTTCAGAAACAGTGAGTGCGTTCGCACCAACAACTTGTAATTCCATCTCTATCTCCTAGACCTATGCTTTAACTGCCGGCTTAACGATAACATCACTACCAGTAGCACCCGGAACGGCACCTTTAACTAATAGCAATTTACGCTCAGCATCTACACGAACAACTTCAAGGGACTGAACGGTTACACGTTCATTACCTAAGTGTCCTGCCATTTTTTTACCTTTAAACACACGACCCGGAGTTTGGTTTTGACCAATAGAACCGAGAACACGATGTGATAAAGAGTTACCATGGGTAGCATCTTGAGTACGGAAGTTCCAACGTTTAACACCACCTTGGAAACCTTTACCTTTAGAAGTACCGGTAACATCTACTTTTTTAACATCTGCAAAGATGTCAACATTGATTTCTTGACCTAAAGTGAATTCTTCACCTTCAGTACGAAATTCCCATAAACCGCGACCAGCTTCAACGCCGGCTTTCACGAAATGACCTGCTTCAGGCTTCGTTACACGACTTGCTTTTTTAGAACCAGTGGTAACTTGAACTGCAGTATAGCCATCGTTTTCAAGAGTTTTAACTTGAGTTACGCGGTTGGCTTCGATTTCGATAACGGTAACCGGTACAGACACGCCATCTTCATTGAAGATGCGGGTCATACCAACTTTACGACCGACTAGACCAATCATTGTAATAACCTCTTAATTAACCTAGGCTGATCTGCACGTCAACGCCGGCAGCCAAGTCTAAACGCATTAAAGCATCAACAGTTTTTTCTGTTGGCTCAACAATATCAACTAAACGTTTGTGAGTACGAATTTCATATTGGTCACGCGCATCTTTGTTTACGTGTGGAGAAATCAATACTGTGAAACGCTCTTTACGAGTTGGTAAAGGAATCGGACCACGTACTTGCGCACCGGTACGTTTAGCTGTTTCAACGATCTCCGCTGTAGATTGATCGATCAAACGATGATCAAACGCTTTAAGGCGGATACGGATTCTTTGGTTCTGCATGAGACCAGAGCTCCAATAAATTTAGCTAATAAAAAAACTAACACCATCACAATTCTTACATCAAAACAACAAGAAAAGGAGGTGCAAGCTACCTGTTATATAGTCTCCAAATCGGAGACATTGTTAGTATTACCTATTGCAATACTCGTTTAATAAATGATTACATTAAACGGCTTCTATATTAAAGCCCGTGAATTCTACTAAAACCTCACCTTCACTGCAAGCCTTTTCTTACTTTTTACACCAATAAAGTGCGGTGAATTTTAAAAACATTTTCTAAAACGACCGCACTTTATTGATGAAAAAGCGAATTACAACGGCAATTCGGTAGTAGATTTAATGGTTTTTAGCGACACTTCTGACTTTAACGTTTTAATGCCGATCTCTTTGGTTAAATATTTGGTTTTTATGGCGTGAAATTCATCCAAATCGGATACCAACATTTTTAAAATAAAATCATAACTTCCCGCCATCAAATGGCATTCTGTGATTTGTGGAATCAATTTCACTTCAAAAATGAACCGCTCTTTGAGGGCAGGATCTTCTTCAAAAAATGTACCCTGCACATAAACAAGCAAATTGCGGTTTAATTTTTTAGGATTCAATAACGCCGTATAACCATCGATAACACCGCTTTCTTCTAAATGGTTTACTCGACGCAAACAAGCGGAATTTGACAGCCCGATTTCTTTGGCGAGCTCATTATTTTGTAGGCGCCCATTGCGCTGTAAAGCCTTTAAAATGCGCGTATCAATGTTATCGAATAATTTCTTAAACATAAAAAATCCCTTTTTTAGGAAAGAAAATGCGTGCGCATTATAACAAGGCCACCTATAAAAAACTGTGATATAGGTGGCCTTTATTAAAATTGATGTTAAACGCTATATAAGGAGACTTGAACAACCAGTAGAACAGCTCCGATAACCAATAAGCAACCAATCATCGGCATCACAAATTTCACCCATTTATTAAATGGAATGTGCAACATTTGTAATGTCACCAACACCAAACCGGTCGGTGCCAAGAACAACATAGCGTATTGACCCCAGTTATAGGCAGAAACCACGATGTCACGCGGAATACCCACTGCGTCGGCAAGCGGCGCCATAATTGGCATGGAAAGCACTGCCAAACCGGAAGACGATGGTACGATAAGACCTAAGAAGATGAAGACCACTAATTGACCGAGGATAAAGACGCTACCCGGCATACCACTTACAAGGTTAGACATGTAATCCAAAATGGTGTCAGAAATCATACCTTGTTCAAGCACTAAGTTTACACCACGCGCCAAACCGATAATCAAGGAGACACCCACCAATTCGGAAGCGCCTTCGGTGAAGGATTCCACAATTTCTTTTTCTTTTAGACCACTGATAAACATGATGATAATAGTGATAGATAAGAAGGACGCTGCCATTTGAGGGAACCACCAACCGCCTGCCATAACCCCCCAGATCATCATTGGGAAAGCAATACAGAAGAGGATTAAGATCAGTTTTCTTCTTAAGGTAAATTCAAGCACGGTATTTGGGTCAAAGTTTTTCATATAACGATGATAAAACTCTTCTCTATCTTCATAAGTATAGGAAAAACTCGGATCTGCTTTGACTTTCTTGCCATACCAATATAAGTAAGCAATCACGCAAGTTGCCCCTAGCACGAGACCAATCGCACGGAAACCAATCCCTTCAGTAAATTGAATACCGGCCGCATTAGACGCGATAACTACTGAGAATGGGTTAATTGTAGAAAACGCCGTTCCCATGGAGGAGGCCAAGAAAATTGCCCCAACGCAGACAATAGCATCATAGCCCAGTGCTAAAAATACCGGCACTAAAATCGGGTAAAACGCCACGGCTTCTTCTTCGATACCGCAAGTGGTGCCGCCAAGCACCATTAATATGGAGACGCTAAACACAATCAAGAATTCGTTGCCTTTGGTGCGTCGAGCAAGTGCCATAAGCCCGGCATTAAACGATCCTGTTCGGTTAATCACACCAATCATACCGCCCAGTACAAAGATAAATACCATGACATCCACCGCTTCGATGGTTCCTTCCACCATGCTGATAGGAATATCTTTGATACCTTTGTAATGTTGTTCAATGCGTTGATAAGTGCCCGGAATGGCAATAGGTTTTTTGATCACCCCTTCGGTGAAATTGGACAGTTTAATTTTAATATTAAGATTATTGAGGGTTTCTTCCGTAGCAGGATAGGTTTTATCTTGCTCGCCATAAGCTTTTACTACAAAGACTTTTTCGGTCGTATTATAGGTCAACTTAGAATAGGAACCGGAAGGAATAACCCATGTTAATCCCACCGCAAGGATTAAAATGAAGAATAAAATCGTGAACGCTGATGGGAAATTAAAGACCTTTTTTTTATTAGACGCTTCCATAGCAGACTCCTCGTCAATATCGAAGTTAGCAGATCGGCATAATCACTCATCAACTATGCCGACCGCACATTCTACTTTGAACTGCTAAAATACTCAAAGTGAGTTTATTATTATGAATAATAAGAAATTTCTTTCACTTTATTCGTGATACGTGTACCGGCTTTACCTTTTACAATATCAACGATATCAGAAAGTGATCCAATCACGGCATCTTTACCGGTACTACGTGCGAAATTCACTGCAGCCTGTACTTTCGGCCCCATAGAACCGGCGGCAAAGCCCATTTTTTCAATTTCATCCGGCGGTGCTGACGCAATGGCTTTTTGTGTTGGTTTCCCCCAATCCACAAACGTTGCGGACACATCAGTCGCGATAATGAATAAATCCGCTTCTAAATTATCGGCCAATAGAGCGGAACATAAGTCTTTATCAATAACCGCTTCTACGCCACGCAAATTGTGTTGCTCATCATAGTAAGTCGGAATACCACCACCACCGGCACAAATCACGATACTGCCTTTTTCCAACAACCATTTCACCGGATTGATTTCAAAAATGCGTTTTGGTAACGGACTTGGCACCACGCGGCGATATTTATCACCGTCTTGTGCAATGCTCCAGTTTTTCTCTTTTGCCAAGCGTTCGGCTTCTTCTTTGGAATACACCGGACCGATTGGTTTGGTTGGATTCTTGAATGCCGGGTCGTTAATATCGACTTCCACTTGTGATAACAATGTGGCAAACGGCACTTCAAACGGCACTAAGTTACCTAATTCTTGTTCAATCATGTAACCAATCATACCCACAGATTCTGCACCCAATACATCTAACGGATAAGGAGGCACTTCTTTATAGGCCGCACTTTGTAATGCTAATAAACCTACTTGTGGGCCATTGCCGTGCGCGATAACCAATTCATTGTTTGGATAAATCTTCGCAATTTGTTCACAAGCGATACGCACGTTTAATCGCTGATTCTCCGCGGTGAGCGGCTCGCCGCGGCGCAATAGGGCATTTCCGCCCAAGGCAATAACAATTCTCATACGCCACCTCTTAAATTAAGCTGGAATAAAGTACGGCTTTAATGGTATGCATGCGGTTTTCCGCTTGCTCAAAGGCCACATTCATTGGGGATTCAAAGACATCTTCGGTGACTTCAATACCGTTTGCCAATTCAGGGTATTTTTCCGCAATTTGGCGACCCACTTTGGTTTCGCTGTTGTGGAATGCCGGTAAGCAGTGCATGAATTTCACACGCGGATTACCAGTGCGTTTCATCAATTCAGGGGTGACTTGATACGGTAATAATAATTTGATACGTTCGCCCCAGGTTTCTAATGGTTCACCCATGGAAACCCATACATCAGTATGTACGAAATCAACGCCTTTCACCGCCTTATCAATATCATCGGTTACCGTAATGCGTGCGCCACTTTGTTTTGCAAATTTTTCGCACATATCCACTAACTCTGCATCCGGTAATAGGGCTTTTGGTCCGCAAATACGTACATCCATACCCAATTTGGCACCGATTAATAACAAGGAGTTACCCATATTGTTGCGAGCATCACCGATGTAAACATATTTGATTTCACTTAATGGTTTATCGCAATTTTCAATCATGGTTAACACGTCTGCCAACATTTGCGTTGGGTGGAATTCGTCGGTTAAACCATTGAATACCGGCACGCCGGCATATTCTGCTAATTCATCCACAATTTCTTGTTTGAAACCACGATATTCAATGGCGTCATACATTCTGCCTAATACGCGGGCAGTGTCTTTCATACTTTCTTTGTGGCCAATTTGAGATGAGTTTGGATCGATATACGTGACTTGGGCGCCTTGGTCATAAGCAGCAACTTCAAAAGCGCAACGGGTACGGGTGGAGGTTTTTTCAAAAATTAGCGCAATATTTTTGCCTTTTAATTTTTGTTGTTCGGTACCGGCATATTTTGCTCTTTTTAAGTCTCTGGATAAATCTAATAAATATTTGATTTCACGTTCTGAGTGATTAACAAGACTTAATAAGTGTCTGTTTTTAAGATTGAAAGCCATAATAATCTCCTTGATTTTTGTTTATTGACTTAATCCGAATAGCCAAGCTATTCACAAACTATTTATTCGACATACAACCTACTCCTTGCGAACGTCTTTATTCTAAAAGAAAGACAAGTAAATATCGTGTCTAATTTCCTCTCTTAATGTAAAGATTTTGAACATATTTCTAACAAAGCGCTTTTTATTGGTATAAAATTCGAACAAAAAATTTTCTATGTGAAAAAATTTTAACCTCATTACCTAACATTAATCTCATCATGAACACAATGCTTCTTTTTTTACGTCATAACGCCATTAAAGTGCGGTATGTTTTACACAAGAAATTACGTCAAACCTATCGAATTTCACACAAAACCCTCGAATTTACCTGTTTACTGATCGGCGCCAGCTTGGTTTCGTTGTTTTCCCTTGGCTTTGCCAAACTTACGGATTTGGGCTTGGAATGGAACGCCCATTGGACACAACAATATCCCCTTGCTGTCTGGTTTATTTTGCCCAGCGGTTTAGTGCTATTAACCTGGTTCATCGCCAAATACACACCTTATGTCGGTGGCAGTGGCATCCCGCAAGTAATTGCTTCCCTTAGTCTGCCTCATCACGCAAATAAAAACCGTTTAGTCGCTTTTGGGCAAACTCTGTGGAAAATCCCACTGACATTTCTAGCGATGCTTATCGGTGCCTCCGTTGGACGGGAAGGGCCGTCCGTACAAGTCGGTGCAGCCGTGATGTTATGGTGGGGCAACTTATGCCGAAAATATGGCGTGGCATTTACCGGATTGAGTGCGAATGAACTGATGGCAACCGGGGTAGCCGGCGGTCTCGCCGCCGCATTTAATGCGCCTTTAGCCGGTGTTATTTTTGCCATTGAAGAATTGGGACGTGGTGTGCTATTGCGTTGGGAACGACGCGTATTGTTAGGCGTACTCGCGGCTGGCTTTATTTTAGTGGCTATTGAAGGCAACAACCCCTATTTCCCCACATATCGTGGCGTAACCGATATGCCTTATTTATGTTTATGGGTTTTAGTTTGTGGTGCTGTGAGTGGTATCAGCGGGGGAATTTTCAGCCGTTTGTTAATCAAAGGCGCAACCGGCACCTTCCCTTTCTGTCGCCATTGGATACGTAAGCACCCTATTTTCACCGCCATTATTTTAGGCTTAATATTGACCGCACTTGGCGTTTACACCAACGGCCAAACTTACGGCACAGGTTACCAAGTCGTCACCCAAGCCCTCGATGGACAAGCTGTGCAAAACGACATTGGCATCATGAAACTGTTCGCCACAGTAGGCACATATTGGACAGGCATTGCCGGCGGTATTTTCACCCCATCGCTCACCATCGGAGTAGGGCTTGGCGTGCAAGTTGCCGCCTTTACCGATGGATTAATCGATCAACGTCTGCTGGTATTGTTATGTATGGCAGCGTTTTTAGCGGGTGCGACACAATCCCCCGTCACTGCTAGCGTTATTGTCATGGAAATGACCGGCTGCCAACCTGTATTAATTTGGCTATTGATTTGCTGCCTGATTTCCTCCATTATTTCACGCCAATTTAATCCGAAGCCGTTTTACCACATGGCGGCAGGGCGTTTCCGCCAATGCATCAAAGAAGAAATGCCAAAAGACGTGAAGGAAAACCCATAAAAATGTCCCAACATCAACCGCACTTTTACCGTGGCCGCTTCGCCGTTGCCCCGATGCTGGATTGGACAACGCGCCATTGCCGTTATTTCCACCGCCAATTTTCCCGTCACGCCTTGCTTTATACGGAAATGGTGACGACACAAGCTATCATTCATGCCAAATACGATCATCTTGATTTTGATGCGGCAGAAAATCCGGTGGCATTGCAACTGGGCGGTAGCGATCCGAAACAACTTCAACATTGCGCTCAATTAGCGCAACAGCGCGGCTACCAAGAAATCAATCTGAATGTGGGTTGCCCATCCGATCGTGTACAAAACGGTATGTTCGGTGCGTGTTTAATGGCAAAAGCGGAACTCGTTGCGGAGTGCGTGCAACAAATGCAAAGTGCGGTGCACATTCCCGTCACCGTAAAAACCCGCATCGGCATTGATGATTTTGACAGCTATGATTTTCTCTGTGATTTTGTCCAAAAAGTGCACCAAGCCGGCTGTCAGGAATTTATCGTGCATGCCCGTAAAGCCTGGTTATCCGGTTTAAGTCCGAAACAAAATCGTGAAATTCCGCCGCTGAATTACGAACGTGTATATCAACTAAAACAGGATTTCCCCCATTTGCTCATCAGCATCAACGGTGGCATTAAAACCCTTGAAGAAATGCAACAGCACTTGAAGTATATGGATGGTATCATGGTGGGGCGCGAAGCTTATCAAAATCCCGCTTTACTCGGGCATATCGATCACGCATTGTTTGATGCCGATGCACCGATTGTTACTCCGCGCCAAGCGGTGGAAAATATGTTTCCATACATCGAACAACAACTCAGCCAAGGCGTCTATCTGAATCATATCGTGCGCCACATGCTTGGCGCCTTCCAAAACTGCAAAGGCGCACGCCAATGGCGTCGTTATTTAAGCGAAAATGCCTACAAAGCCGGCGCCGGCATTGATGTAGTCGAAACCGCATTAGGGTTTGTGGAAGCGTAAAAGTGCGGTCAGTTTTAGATGCAAAAAAGCACGCATGAGAAAATGCGTGCCATCAATAAATTAGTTATAAAACAAAAGTGCGGTGGATTTAAAAAACGTTTTTCAAACCCACCGCACTTTTTCATCTATTACAGAATATGTTGATATTCTTCTAATATTTCTTTCGGCCAAACGCTGGATTGCACTTCGCCAATATGTTTTTTACGCAATAACAACATCGCCAAACGAGATTGACCGATACCGCCACCAATACTTAACGGCAATTTGCCTTGCAATAATTCTTGGTGCCAATCCATGTTGAGACGGTCTTCATCACCGGTTAAGCTTACTTGTAAACGCAACGCCGCTTCATCTACACGAATCCCCATAGAAGACAGTTCAAACGCTTTGCCGAGTTGGTCGTTCCAAACCAAGATATCACCGTTTAAGCCTTTGTAGCCGTTTTCAGACTCTGTTGTCCAGTCATCGTAATCCGGTGCACGTCCATCGTGTGGCTTGCCATCGGACAATTTGCCGCCAATTCCCACTAAGAAAACGGCGCCGTATTCTTTACAAATGGCATTTTCACGCTCTTTGCTGCTCATGTTTGGATAACGTTTCACGAGGTCTTCACTGTGTACGAAAGTAATGTGTTTTGGTAGCACAGATGGAATATCAAAACGGGCTTCCACCGCCAATTCCGTTAAGCGAATCGCACGATAAATGGCATTCACGGTTTCTTTTAAATAGGCGAAATTGCGACGGCCTTCCGGAATCACTTTTTCCCAGTCCCATTGATCCACGTAAACGGAGTGAGTCGCATCTAACGAATCTTCGTCCGGACGCAACGCTTTCATGTGTACAAACAAGCCTTCGCCTTCTTTAAAATGGAAACGGGCTAATGTATGACGTTTCCATTTTGCCAAAGAGTGAACCACTTCAAATACTGCATTTGGAATTTGTTTCACATGCACTTGCACCGCTTTTTCAATACCGGAAAGGTTATCTTGCATACCATTACCGACTTGGCTAAGAATCGGGCCTTGAACTTCGATGATGCCTAATTGCTCGATGAGGTTTTGAGTAAATGTATTTTTTACAAAACTAATCTCTTGTTGTTGCAAAATAAATGTTTTTTTCATTGTTTTTACCCTATATTATCTAATATTCCTACATGAATGGCGGAGATTCTCTCTATTCTTTAGGGTGAATGCAACATGATTTAGCCAAAATTAAAGAAATTTCATTATTGTTTAGATAAAATCCAAAAAATATATAATTTATTTAATTTTTTATAGAAAAGGAGTATGTTATGCACAATATCGATAATTTAGATCAACAAATATTGCGTGTATTAACCAAAGATGCAAGAACCCCTTATGCAGAAATGGCGAAAAATTTTGGTGTCAGCCCCGGCACGATTCATGTTCGGGTGGAAAAAATGCGTCAATCAGGCATTATTGAAGGGACAAAAGTGAAAATCAATGAACGCAAACTGGGTTATGATGTTTGCGGTTTCATTGGCATTATTTTGAAATCGGCAAAAGATTATGACAAAGTGATCAAAAAGTTAGAGGCCATTGATGAAGTGGTGGAAGCCTATTACACCACCGGCAATTACTCCATCTTCATTAAAGTCATGACACACACCATTGCCGAACTCCATTTAGTCTTATCTGCTAAAATTCAGTTAATCGATGAGATTCAATCCACAGAAACCTTAATTTCCATGCAGAATCCGATTTTGCGTGATATTAAACCGTAAAAAACAAAGAACAAGAAAGGAGGATGTTATGTCAGAAGTCTTTCACCTTGGCTTAACAAAAGCCATGTTAGATGGGGCTAAATTAGCCATCGTCCCGGGCGCACCGGAGCGTGTGGAACGCATTGCACGCTTATTAGATCGCCCAAAATTCCTTGCTTCCACCCGCGAATTTACCTCTTGGCTCGGCTATATTGAGGAACACGCCGTGGTCGTATGTTCCACCGGTATTGGCGGCCCATCCGTTTCCATCGCGGTAGAAGAATTAGCCCAACTCGGTGTGCGCACTTTCTTACGTATCGGCACAACCGGCGCCATCCAACCGCACATTAACGTCGGTGATTTATTAGTTACGACCGGGGCGGTGCGTCTCGATGGTGCCAGCCGCCATTTCGCCCCATTGGAATATCCGGCGGTAGCAAACTTTGAATGTACCGAAGCCCTTTACAAAGTCGCCAAAGAAGAAGTCGGCGATGCTGTCCATGTGGGTATCACTGCTTCTTCCGACACCTTCTATCCGGGACAAGAACGTTACGACACCTACACCGGCAAGATTTGTCGTCATTTCCAAGGTTCATTAAAACAATGGCAAGAATTGAACGTGATGAACTATGAAATGGAGTCTGCCACCTTGTTCACCATGTGCTCCGCACTGGGCTTGCGTGCCGGCATGATCGCAGGTGCTATCGTCAACCGCACCCAACAAGAAATCCCGAATGAGGCGACGATTCAATCCACGGAAGAACGCGCCATTCATGTGGTAGTGAAAGCGGCAGGCTTGTTAGTGTAATTGACGTAAGCCCACAGCTTATCGCATAAAAAGAGCGGTCGAAAAACACCATGAATTTCGACCGCTCTTTTTATTTTCCTAAGGCATGCTAGTTAGCCTTATCGTCAATTAACACGGTTTCTAACGCCACTTTAATCATTTCATTAAACGTCAACTGACGCTCTTCCGCACTGGTTTGTTCGTGAGTACGAATATGGTCGGATACAGTACAGATAGTCAATGCACGCGCACCGTATTCTGCTGCCACGCCATAAATACCGGCAGCCTCCATTTCTACGCCTAGAATGCCGTATTTTTCCATCACGTCAAACATGGCGACATCCGGTGTATAGAATAAATCTGCAGAAAATAAATTACCGACACGAACCTTAACATCTAATTCCTTCGCTGCCTGTACCGCCGCTTGCGTTAAACCGAAATCGGCAATCGCTGCAAAATCGTTGTCTTTAAAACGAATACGATTGACTTTGGAATCGGTACACGCACCAAGACCGATAACCACATCACGCACTTTGACATCCATGCGGACGGCACCACAAGAGCCGACACGAATCAGTTTTTTCACACCGTATTCCGTAATGAGTTCTTTCGCGTAAATGGAACAGGAAGGGATCCCCATACCATGTGCCATCACGGAAATGCGACGACCTTTATAGGTACCGGTGAAACCTAACATATTACGTACGTTAGTCACTTCCTGTGCGTTTTCCAAAAAAGTTTCCGCAATATACTTCGCACGTAGCGGATCACCCGGCATTAATACAGCATCAGCAAATGCACCGGCAGGTGCGTTAATGTGTGGAGTCATAGTTTTTCCCTCTTGTTGACATGATGAAGCAAACGTTTCCGTTGCCTATAAACGACAACACCACGAACGTGGTCGTGGTGTCATCATAAAAAAACGTGGTGAAATCATACCGCACTTTATAGCACAGCACCACTCAAACCGATAAATAATCCGGCAATCGTTGCACTCATTAAGTTAGATAATGAACCGGCAAGCACCGCTTTTAAACCTAAACGCGCAACATCGCCGCGACGATTTGGTGCCATACCGCCTAAGCCGCCGATTAAGATTGCAATGGAGCTGAAGTTAGCGAAACCACAAAGAGCAAAGGTAATAATTGCTTTGGTTTTATCACTTAGCACAACAGCAGAATCCGGTTGTAAATATTTAGCAAATTCTAAATACCCCACAAATTCGTTCACCGCTAATTTTAAACCAATCATTTGGCCGGCAATGGCAGATTCTTCCCAAGAAATCCCGATTAAGTATGCTAATGGTTTGAAAATCCAACCTAAAATCACTTGTAAAGTTAAGTTTGGTTCACCAACAATGCCACCCAAACTACTTAAAATCCAGTTGATTAAGGCAATCACAGAAACAAACGCAATTAACATCGCGCCTACATTCAGTGCCAAGTGCATACCGTCACGCGCACCATTTGCTAAGGCTTCAATCGCATTGGACGGTTTTTCCACATCAGCTCCCTCTTTTAACATATCATCGGTTTTTTCCGTTTGTGGAAACATGATTTTAGCGAATAATAAACCACCCGGTGCAGCCATAAAAGAAGCGGCGATTAAGTAAGTTAACGGCACGCCCATTCCGGCATAACCTGCCATCACAGAACCGGCGATAGAGGCAACGCCACCAACCATAACCGCAAATAATTCAGATTGCGTCATACGACCGATAAATGGCTTAACAATTAACGGTGCTTCCGTTTGCCCCACGAAAATGTTTGCTGCTGCAGACATGGATTCCGCTTTTGAAGTACCTAATAATTTTTGTAACCCACCACCGATAAGTTTGATAATCCATTGCATCACCCCGATGTAATAAAACAAGGAAATGAGTGCGGAGAAAAAGATAATCACCGGTAATACTTTAATGGCGAAGATAAAACCAAAACTTTGGCTTGGGTCAGTCAATCCACCAAAAACAAAGCTAATCCCTTCATTACCAAAACCGATAACTTTACCGATAAAATCGGATGCCGCTTGTAATGCGTGACGGCCGGCCGGCACATAAAGCACGAAAGCACCGATAGCGATTTGAATGGCCAGTGCGCCAAACACAGTACGTAAATTGATCGCTTTGCGATTGTTAGAGAATAAAACGGCAATCCCTAACAGCACCAAAATACCGACAACACTAAGTAAAATATCCATAAATACCTCAAAAGTCATTGAATAAAATTTCGCGTATTCTACTTGGTTTCCATAAAAAAGGAGAGTGAATTTTATTAATTAATATCATAATTAGTGCAACGCGATATCAATAGAAGCAAAATCTGCCTTAAAAAGGAATAAAGTGCGGTCAAAATTCAATGTAATTTATTTAGACAGCATGACTAAAGCTTGGGATAATGCACACAAATTATTAACAATGATGGATTAAAGATAAATGAAGAAAGCACAGGTTCTGCCGCATACACCTTGGGCAGCAAAATCTCTTTGGGCATTTGAGCCTAAATCCTTTTGCGTGTTGCTTTTATCTTTAAGTGTCATGGGATTTGGCGAAGCATTATTGCTTCTTTCTGATTTAGGCTCCGCACCTTGGACCATATTATCGCAAGGCGTTGCACTACAAGGGCAATTTAGTGTGGGTTGGGCATCATGGATAATCAGTTTAATGGTGATGTTGGCATGGTTTCCATTAAAACTGAGGCCGGGGCTTGCCACCGTCATGAATATTTTTGTGATCGCCCTCTTTCTCGGCTTAACCGTTTATTTGCTAGAAAAACCGACCGCACTTTATCTGCGTTTCACTTACGCTGTAATCGGTATCCTATTGTTCGGCATCGGTAATGCCTTTTACCTGACCTGCCATCAAGGTCCCGGACCGCGTGACGGTTTAATGGTCGGCTTATGCTATCATTTTCACTGGAAAATCGGCATTGTGCGAACATCCATTGAAGTCTTAGTCTGTCTCCTCGGCTATCTTCTTGGCGGCGTGCTCGGAATCGGCACACTCATGTTCGCACTAGGGATCGGCTGGGTGGTGCAATACACCTTATTTGTTATCCGTCGTCGCGTGCCACACCCGAGTAATGAACCGCACGATCTCCTCTAATTTCTCGTCAATATGAATTTTGCTTAAATCCGTTTGACTCGCTTTGTCGTTTGGCGGACAAAATGCCAAATGTTTATCAACCTCATTAATCGGCTGCCAACGCAATGGTGTGGCAGAACGACGGCTCGGATAAAAACCGATGGTCGGGACATTTAACGCAGCGCTTAAATGCAACGGCCCGGTGGATCCGGCAATAAACAAATCAGCGCACGCCAGAGATTGGGCAAAATCCACCATGCCGTTATTTTTGTCATAAACGACCACCCGCGAATCCTGCACCAAATTTGCCAATTCATGGGCTTTTTCACTTTCATTCGGTCCTGCCGTTAAAATCACATAGGCGTCAAACCGCGCTAATAAACCGCGAATGAGCTCCGCATATTGCGCCAAAGATAAATTATTGGCAGACCCACCGGAACCGCTGTGCACAAAAATCCATTTTTTCTCAGCATCAATGTTTAACTGACGGCATAACAATTCACGCTGAAAATCCACCGCACTTTTAGGGAAAGTGAGATATGGCGGGCATGGCTCTACAATAGGAATGCCTTGGTCACGTAAAAAAGTGCGGGCCAAATCCAAGTTATATTCAAATTCCGGCTTAGCCGATTGGGAACGGCGTTGCGTTAAACGGTGATTATAGAAAAATTGCACCCATTTTGTTGCCGGTGCTAAACGGTACGGAATACGACATTTCCAAGCCAATTTGGCATTATGTGTATTGGAAAAGAAACTGATCATGGCATCAAATTGACGCGCTTTAATTTTGTTCACCACGCGCTGAAATGCGGTTTTATCGTTTTTCGGCGCATCAATAATAACGTCATCTAAATAAGGGCATGCCCGCGCAATATCTGCTGTATAAGCAGGCACAAGTGCGGTCAGTTTTAACGATGGTTCGGAGGCTTTTAACATGGCAAAGGATGGCCACGCCAACATAAAATCGCCCAATTTATCGTTACGAATCACCAATACGTTTTTCATTATTTCCAACCTATGCAAATTCTTTTCCAAAATGAGAGGTTATTCTAGCCTGACCGACTGCCATTAAAAAGCGACAAATAAAAAATCAGCGCCTTAATCCCTTAAGACGCTGATGTTGAACTAAATAAACAAGCCAATATTGAATTTTATTTATTCAATTTTGCTTTGTAAGTTGGATTCATCAAGTTTTCTACGGAAAGGATGTCATCCAATTGTTCTTGGGTTAATAAGCCTTTTTCCAAGACCACTTCACGCACACCTTTACCGGTTTGCGCACAAATTTTACCCACTAAGTCGCCGTTGTGATGGCCGATGAACGGGTTCAAGTAAGTCACGATACCGATGGAGTTGTAAACGTAGTTTTCGCAGGTTTCTTTGTTTACAGTGATGCCATCAACACATTTATCGCGTAAGTTCACACAGGCGTTGCCTAAAATCTCAATGGATTCAAACATGGCTTGAACAATCACAGGCTCCATCACGTTTAATTGTAATTGACCCGCTTCTGACGCGAAAGTCACAGTAGTGTCGTTACCAATGACTTTGAAGCACACTTGGTTAACCACTTCCGGCACAACCGGGTTCACTTTTGCCGGCATGATGGAAGAACCGGCTTGTAATTCAGGCAAGTTAATTTCTTTAATACCTGCACGAGGGCCGGAAGAAAGTAAACGTAAGTCGTTACAGATTTTTGACAATTTCACCGCAGTGCGTTTTAACGCGCCATGCACGGAAACATAGTCGCCACAGTCAGCGGTCGCTTCAATTAAGTTTTCTGCACCACAGCAAGGTAATCCGGTGACTTGTGATAAATATTTGATCACAGTTGGTACATAACCTTGTGGGGTATTTAAACCGGTACCAATTGCGGTCGCACCCATGTTGACTTCCAGCAAGTGTGCTGCAGCGGCTTTTAAGTGTTTCACTTCTTCTGCCATTAACACCGCAAATGCTTTGAATTCTTGACCAACGGTCATTGGCACTGCATCTTGTAATTGGGTACGTCCCATTTTCAAAACTTTCTCGAATTCTTTCGCTTTATTTTCAAAACCTTGTTGTAAATAAGCGACTTTTTCAAGCAGTTTAACAACACTGTTGTACACTGCAATGTGGAAACCGGTAGGGTACGCATCGTTGGTGGATTGGCTGGCATTCACATGATCCATTGGGTCAAGGTATTTGTATTCCCCTTTTTTGTGACCTAAAATTTCTAACGCCAAGTTGGCAATCACTTCATTAGTGTTCATGTTGACAGATGTGCCTGCACCGCCTTGGTAAATATCAGATGGGAATTGATCTAAACATTTGCCGTTTACCAACACTTCATCACAGGCTTTGACGATGGCTTCAGAAATAGCTTTAGGAATGGCACCTAACTCACCATTTGCCAATGCCGCTGCTTTTTTCACCATCACCATGCCGCGGACAAATTCTGGTACATCAGAAATCGTTACTTTCGAAATGTTAAAATTTTCCACCGCTCTTAGGGTGTGAATACCCCAGTAAGCATCCGCAGGAACTTCACGTTCACCTAACAAATCCACTTCCTTTCTATATTGTGTCATTTGCGTTCTCCTTTATGCTTAACACGTTTGGTTGAATTGTCTAAATTATAGAAAATCCGATTAAAATTAAATTGATCCAAGTCACAGATTTTTATACGCATTTAAGAGTTATTTTTATTTTTCAGATTAGTTTTTCTAACCCGAAAGATGTAGCCATGAATAAAAGTTGCACCGCAAAATAAAGCGGGTAATATGCACATCCAATGTGTTTTTAAGGAGCTGCTATGCCGTTTATCGCCTTTCTTTTTGCTATTTTGCTATTTATTTATGTGGAACTGAGTCTACTGGTTTGGCTGGGAAGCCATTTGGGTATCCTCATGCTCATTTTGTTGCTGATTTGCTCCTCACTACTGGGCATTGTCATCATCCGTGTTCGTGGTTGGTATAGCCTCACTCGCGTAAAACAGCAGCTCACCCGAGGCGAATTGCCTACTGATGCGCTTTTTGGCTCGCTACGTTGGCTTGTTGCCGGCATCTTGTTTGTCATTCCCGGTTTTGTCACCGACATTCTCGCCTGTGTACTGTTAAGCCCGCTCGGTCGTTACCTGACAAATACATTCATTCATAGCCGATTCGTGTTCTTCCAACAAAACCTCTTTAAAACCGACCGCACTTTTTATTCATCTCAAGTCAATCGCCAGAACGACAGCGAGATTTTTGAGGCGGAATTTGAAAAAGAAGCCGATGAAAATAAACGGTTAAAATAATTTTGTCTTTCCCTTGAAAGCGGAAAAATGATTCCCATATAGAAAAAGCTTTTTGATTAATTTAAGAAATAGAGGAAATTTCAGATGAAGATTCGTCCATTACACGACAAAGTGATTTTAAAACGTGAAGACGTGGAAACTAAATCCGCCGGCGGTATCGTATTGACCGGTTCTGCAGCCACCAAATCTACCCGCGCGAAAGTGTTAGCGGTCGGCCCTGGTCGTTTATTAGAAAACGGTTCTGTTCACCCAATGCACGTTAAAGTCGGCGATACTGTGATTTTCAACGATGGCTATGGCGTAAAAACAGAAAAAATCGATGGTGAGGAAGTGCTCATCATGTCCGAAGGTGATATTTTAGCAATCGTTGAAGAATAAAAACGCGCAAAAATCTCACCGCACTTTATAGCGTTATCAAGGTCGGACGTGAGTCCGCCATGACAAATATAACATTTATCGACGGACGTTATTTGGCCCGTCCACAACTTACAAAGGAAATTAAATATGGCAGCAAAAGACGTAAAATTCGGCAATGATGCTCGAGTAAAAATGTTAAAAGGCGTAAATATTTTAGCCGACGCAGTCAAAGTCACCCTGGGTCCAAAAGGCCGTAACGTAGTATTAGACAAATCGTTCGGCGCACCAACCATCACCAAAGACGGTGTGTCTGTGGCACGCGAAATCGAATTAGAAGATAAATTTGAGAACATGGGCGCACAAATGGTGAAAGAAGTTGCTTCTAAAGCCAATGATGCCGCTGGTGACGGTACAACCACTGCAACAGTTCTAGCACAAGCCATCGTAAACGAAGGCCTAAAAGCCGTAGCGGCAGGCATGAACCCAATGGATTTAAAACGCGGTATCGACAAAGCAGTTACTGCCGTGGTTGCCGAGCTTAAATCCCTTTCTAAACCTTGCGAAACCTCTAAAGAAATCGAACAGGTGGGTACCATTTCTGCAAACTCCGACAGCATTGTGGGTCAATTAATTGCACAAGCCATGGAAAAAGTCGGTAAAGAAGGCGTGATTACCGTAGAAGACGGCACCGGCTTAGAAGACGAGTTGGACGTGGTTGAAGGGATGCAATTTGATCGCGGTTACCTTTCCCCGTACTTCATCAACAAACCGGAAACCGCGACCGTAGAATTAGATAACCCATTCATTTTATTAGTCGATAAAAAAATCTCTAACATCCGTGAATTATTACCGGTATTAGAAGGCGTCGCGAAAGCTGGTAAACCGTTATTAATCATTGCGGAAGATGTAGAAGGCGAAGCGTTAGCAACATTGGTCGTGAACACCATGCGCGGCATCGTAAAAGTGGCTGCGGTGAAAGCACCGGGCTTTGGTGATCGTCGTAAAGCAATGTTACAAGATATTGCGATTTTAACTGCAGGTACGGTGATTTCTGAAGAAATCGGTATGGAATTAGAAAAAGCGACATTAGAAGATTTAGGTCAAGCAAAACGCGTTGTCATTAACAAAGACAACACCACAATCATCGACGGTATCGGCGATGAAGCGCAAATCCAAGGTCGTGTGGCACAAATTCGTCAACAAATCGAAGAATCTACTTCCGACTACGACAAAGAAAAATTACAAGAACGCGTGGCGAAACTCGCCGGCGGTGTTGCCGTAATTAAAGTTGGTGCCGCAACCGAAGTAGAAATGAAAGAGAAAAAAGCGCGTGTTGAAGATGCACTACACGCTACCCGTGCAGCGGTAGAAGAAGGCGTGGTTGCCGGTGGTGGCGTCGCATTAATTCGTGCAGCCAGCAAAGTTGCTGATTTACGTGGTGATAACGAAGAACAAAACGTCGGCATTAAACTTGCCCTTCGCGCCATGGAAGCACCGTTACGTCAAATTGTGACGAACGCAGGTGAAGAAGCCTCTGTGGTTGCAAGTGCGGTGAAAAATGGCGAAGGAAACTTTGGTTATAACGCAGGTACTGAGCAATACGGCGATATGATTGCAATGGGTATTTTGGATCCGACTAAAGTGACCCGTTCTGCTTTACAATTTGCAGCGTCCGTTGCCGGCTTAATGATCACCACCGAGTGTATGGTGACTGAATTACCAAAAGATGACAAAGCTGACCTCGGTGCTGCCGGTATGGGCGGCATGGGAGGTATGGGCGGAATGATGTAATTCTTCCCTGTCAAAAACAAAAGCCCTTGAATTAACTCAAGGGCTTTTTTGTCTCTATAAAAACACTGTTTTTTATAACCGCACTTTTACACTATATTTTCATGTTTCTCATAAGCGGAAAGCGTATTATACATGAGCATTGCCACCGTCATCGGGCCAACGCCACCCGGTACTGGAGTAATATACGCAGCGCGATCTGAAGCGACCTCAAACTCAACATCACCAACCAGTTTGCCATCAATACGGTTAATTCCGACATCAACGACAACAGCGCCTTCTTTGATCCATTCACCTTTAATAAATTTAGGTTTACCCACAGCAACCACTAAAATATCCGCTTGGCGAATATGACTCGCTAAATCCTCGGTAAAACGGTGAGTTATTGTGACGGTACAGCCGGCAAGTAACAATTCTAATGCCATTGGACGACCAACAATATTGGACGCACCAACAATGACAGCGTGTTTTCCATAAAAAGAAATACCTGTAGTTTCCAATAATTTCATCACACCATAAGGCGTACAAGCACGTAATGTTGGAATACGTTGACACAAGCGCCCAACATTATAAGGATGAAAACCATCCACATCTTTTTCAGGTGAAATTTTTTCAATCACTTTGGTGCTATCGATATGCTTTGGTAACGGTAACTGCACCAAAATACCATCAACCTCAGGATCTTGATTCAATTGCTCAATAAGAGCTAACAATTCTGATTCAGAAGTGGTTTCCGGTAAATCGTAAGATTTGGAAAAAATACCGATTTCAGCACAACTTTTACGCTTACTTCCCACATAAACCTGAGAAGCCGGATCTGCTCCAACTAGAATTACTGCCAGACCAGGAGCGCGTTTACCCAGCTCAATATACTGTGCAATTTTTTGTGTAATATTCAATTTAATTTGCTGGGATAACTGAGTACCTGAAATAATTTGAGCTGCCATTGAATTCTCCGCATGAGGTAAATATTTACGCACGCTATTTTGTCAGAAAAATCCGTTTTATGTAAACTGAATTGAAATAAATTTAGACGATTGATAGTAAAACCATAAAAATTGATTGACTGAAAATGAAAGAAAACTATAATGCTACACATCTTTCGGCGAGTAGCGCAGCTTGGTAGCGCAACTGGTTTGGGACCAGTGGGTCGTAGGTTCAAATCCTATCTCGCCGACCACCTTTCTCTATTCTTTCATTATCCCATTTTAAATGCGCCCTTAGCTCAGCTGGATAGAGCAACGCCCTTCTAAGGCGTGGGTCAAAGGTTCGAATCCTTTAGGGCGTGCCATTTAATAAGCTAGACTAAATATTTTTTACTTCCATCCAAGGAAAATAGAATGAAAAAATTAGCATTTGTATTGCTAACATCCTTAGCAACATCAAGCTTTGCTCATAACCTCCAACTCAATACCCCCCTTCCTTATGTTTCCGTTCAAACTGACGGAGAAGTAATCATACACAATGGAAGTATCAACTATAAAAACTGGGAATCGCCAGCACTTGCAGGAAAAGTACGAGTTCTTCAGCACATGGCAGGAAGAAGTAGCGTTAAAGAAAAAAATGATGGCTTAATGGAAATGATCAAAGCTCAACGCTTTGATGCTAGCAAATATCAAACAACAACGATTATTAATGCAGAAGACGCTATCTTCGGCACAAGTGCTTTCGTCAAAAGTAGTGCTGAAAAAGGCAAAAAAAATAATCCAAACAGCCAAGTGATTTTGGATCAAACAGGCCAAGTTAAAAAAGACTGGAGATTACAGCCTGAAGAAAGTCTAATTGTAGTATTAGACAAATCTGGAAAAGTGAAATTTGCACATGAAGGGAAGTTATCTGAGCAACAGATGAATCAAGTTATCGAACTAATTAAAAACTTAGTTCAGTAGAAAGTAGTAAAAATAAAAAGCGAGAAGATAATAAAATGAATGGCAGGGGCGGAGAGGCTCGAACTCCCAACACCCGGTTTTGGAGACCGGTGCTCTACCAATTGAACTACGCCCCTATTGGTATTTAACTTTGAAAAAGTTATAAAATTGGCGGAATGGACGGGACTCGAACCCGCGACCCCCTGCGTGACAGGCAGGT
>NZ_DBHLAR010000009.1:0-91196 GCF_057314075.1 Aggregatibacter sp.
CCGCGACCCCCTGCGTGACAGGCAGGTATTCTAACCAGCTGAACTACCACTCCGCACAGGTGAGGTGCATAATAATGATGACAGGCCATTCCGTCAACTTTTTTTTTCTCTTTTGAACTTACTTGTTTAATCGGTGAACGATTTGTTTAGTGTAAGGTTTCTTCTTGAGATTGGCGCGTCCATAAGCAATTATCTTTGCTTTTTTTATTGATTAACTTGAGGTATTCCAAATGTGCCTGCAATTCGGCTTCAGTGGGGGTAAGCAAGCGTAAATTATGTGAAAACACAACCGCACTTTGCACCTGTTGCTCATTCACATGTTGAATAATTTCTGATTCGTTTTCATCAAAAAGACTGGTTTGCCCACCGGTCATGGCAAGGTAAACGTCTGCTAGAATTTCCGCATCCAGTAACGCACCGTGCAAGGTTCGTTTACTGTTATCAATACCTAAACGGCTACATAGTGCATCCAAGTTATTTTTCTTGCCCGGATACATTTGACGCGCCATCGTGAGCGTATCGGTCACTTGGCAAATATCGTTGGTTTTTATTGGTAAGTTGAGTTTTGCAAATTCATAATCCATGAACCCCACGTCGAAGGGTGCGTTGTGAATCAACAACTCGGCACCTTTAATATACTCAATAAATTCATTGGCAATTTGACTGAAATCCGGTTTATCCGCAAGCATTTCATCGGTGATGCCGTGTACTTTAATTGCTTCAGGATCGACAGGGCGATTGGGTTTGATGTAAATGTGAAAATTATTGCCGGTGTAGCGACGATTGATCATTTCCACCGCACCGATTTCAATAATGCAATGACCTTCATAATGGGCGCCCAGCTGGTTCATACCGGTGGTTTCCGTATCCAGTACAATCTGGCGATTCGGGTTAATTTGAATACTCATAACTTGACTTTTTATCCGTAAAAATTTCGGGTATTATCGCCCCATTTAAAATAAATTAGTAGTCAATATGCGCAAACAAATCGAAATTTTTACCGATGGATCTTGCCTTGGTAATCCCGGCCCGGGCGGCATTGGCATCCTGTTACGTTATAAACAACATGAAAAACAGTTGTCCAAAGGCTTTTTTTTAACGACCAATAATCGAATGGAATTGTTGGCTGTGGTGGGAGCGTTAAATAGCTTAAAAGAACCTTGCGACATCCATTTATACAGCGATAGTCAATACATGAAAAATGGCATTACACAATGGATTTTCAATTGGAAGAAAAACAATTGGAAGGCGAGTAGTGGCAAACCGGTCAAAAATCAAGATTTATGGATCGCGTTAGATCAGGCTATTGCCCGCCATCATGTGGATTGGCGTTGGGTGAAAGGGCATGCAGGGCATCGTGAAAATGAAATTTGCGATCAACTGGCAAAGCAGGGCGCAGAACATCCGACATTGAATGATGAGGGCTATCAGCCGGAAGCGTAAATCTTCTTAAAAACGAACCGCACTTTATATGATGCAACATAAAGTGCGGTTTGTTTTTTCTGCGTTTTTCATTTTTTTGTTGTTATTACCACGAGGTTAGTGTGCGATGGCTAAAAATTCCTCAAAAAACGTTGGGAACGTTTTTGCCGTACAGCCCGGATCCAAAATGGTGATTGGCGTGTCGGATAAGGCCACCAAGGCGAAACACATGGCCATGCGGTGATCGTTATAGGTTTCGATTTCTGCAGCCTTGAAATCTGCTAATTTTAACGGTTGAATGCGAATAAAATCTTCGCCTTCTTCCACGTCAGCACCCACTTTGCGCAGTTCGGTTGCCATGGCGGTTAAGCGATCCGTTTCTTTCACCCGCCAGTTATAAATGTTACGAATCACGGTTTCTCCTTCGGCAAACAACGCAGTCGTGGCAATGGTCATGGCCGCATCGGGAATATGGTTCATGTCCATATCCACGCCGTGTAACGGGGCTCGTTCCGCTTCAATGAAATCCTCGCCCCAGGTGATTTTTGCTCCCATTTTTTCTAACACATCGGCAAATAAACGGTCGCCTTGAATACTGTTTTTGCCGATGCCGGTGACTTTCACTTTGCCTTTAATCGCACCTGCCGCTAAAAAATAGGAGGCTGAGGAGGCATCGCCTTCCACTAAAAAGGTGCCGGGGGATTGGTAAGATTGTTTACCTTTCACGATAAAGCGTTGATAGTTTTGGTTTTCCACTTCCACACCAAAGATTTTCATCATGTTAAGGGTGATGTCGATGTAGGGTTTGGAAACCAAATCGCCAATAATTTCAATTTCACTGTCGCCTTCCGCAAGGGGGGCGGCCATTAAAAGTGCGGTCAAAAATTGTGATGAAATAGAGCCATCAATTTTAATCGTGCCACCACGCAAGCCTGTGTTACGAATGGCAATTGGCGGATAGCCCTCGTTTTCTAAATAACGAATGTCTGCGCCTGCCTGCAACAATGCATCCACTAAGTGCTGAATTGGGCGCTCTTTCATGCGCGGTTCGCCGGTTAAAATCACTTCATTTTGTGCAGAAGCCTCTTCACGCGTCAAACAGAGTGCTGCTGCCAACGGACGCATGGCAGTGCCGGCATTGCCTAAAAATAACGCTAAGCCGTCATGCCATTGAAAGGCGCCACCTAAGCCCTGTACCTCGCAGACGGATTTATCGTCAGACAGCGAATATTGCACACCAAGGTGTTTTAAGGCGTTGAGCATATGGCGGATATCATCACTGTCTAATAAATTCGTGACGTTGGTCGAGCCTCGCGCCAACGCAGCCAACAATAAGGCACGGTTGGACAGGCTTTTCGAACCGGGCAGATTGATCGTGCCTTCCACATGGTGGATCGGGTTAAGGGTAATGGAAGTGGCGTGTTGCATAAGTTGTCCGTTATAAGCCTAAAATGTCGCTAAGTGCGGTTAAAAAACGCTGATTTTCTTCCGGCAAGCCAACGCTGATGCGCAAATGGTTTGGCAAACCATAACCGGCAAGTGGACGCACGATTACGCCTTTGCGTAACAGCGCTTGATAAATCGGCGCAGCAGGTTGTTGCAAGTCCAACATCACAAAATTGCCTTTGGACGGCACATAACGCAAGCCCTTTTCATCAAAGAAGTTTTGCAATAATTGCAAGCCAATTCGATTATTTTCCGCCACTTTGGCGACAAATTCATCGTCTTGAATGGCAGCGGTGGCGGCGGCCAGGGCAAGACTGTTGCAGTTAAAGGGTTGGCGTACACGATTGAGTAAGCCCGCAATTTCTGTCGAGGAAACCGCATAACCAATGCGCAAACCGGCTAACCCATAGGCTTTGGAGAGGGTTCGGCACACAATCAGGTTCGGGTATTTTGCTAACAAACCGAAAGAATCCACGCGCTCGCTCGGTTCAGTAAATTCCACATAAGCTTCGTCCAACGCCACGATCACTTGTGGCGGCACTTGGGCCAAAAAGTCCGCAATTTCTACCGCACTTGAGAAAGTACCTGTCGGGTTATTTGGGTTAGCGAGGTAAATTAATTTTGTTTTTAGCGTGATCGCGTTTAGAAAAGCCGCCAAATCGTTGCCGTAATTTTTTGCCGGAATTTCTACCCGTTTAGCATTCAAGGCTTGGCTAATCAACGGATAAACAATGAAGCCGTATTGGGAATAAATGACTTCGTCTTGCTCGGAGGCAAAGGTGTGGGCGATGAGTTCAATTAAATCGTTGGAGCCGTTGCCAAGGGTGATTTGTTCCGGTTGTAAACCGAATTTTTCCGCGACTGCTTGTTTGAAATAAAACCCGTTGGAATCGGGGTAAAGATGAAGGTTGTCTAATTGCGCTTGAATAGCGTTTTTGGCGCTGGGCGATAAGCCGAACGGATTTTCGTTTGAGGCGAGTTTGATGATATTTTTAATGCCTAATTCGCGTTCTAATTCTTCAATGGGCTTGCCGGCTTGGTAAGGTGAAAGCGCTTTTACGCCGGCATTGGCACGATCAAGATATTGCATAAGATGCTCCGAGTAGTCATAAAGAAAAAGAAAGTGCGGTGGATTTTTACGATGAATTTCGACCGCACTTTTAAGAGGGCTAGGCGTTTTCTTGGGCAAATTTTTGCATGAATTGAATCAATGCTTGTACGCCTTCAATCGGCATGGCGTTATAAATGGAGGCGCGCATACCGCCTAACACTTTGTGCCCTTTTAACGCTTGCAATCCCGCTGCCGTGGCTTCGGCAACGAATTTTGCATTCAATTCGTCATTGCCCGTAGTGAAGGTCACGTTCATTAAAGAGCGGTTGGCTTTTGCCACATTATTTTGGTAGAAATCACAACCGTCTAAATAATCGTAAAGCAAGTTGGCTTTGGCAAGGTTACGTTGCTCGATTTCCGGTAAGCCGCCGATAGACAATAAATGTTTGAACACTAAGGCACATAAATACCAAGCGAATGTTGGTGGCGTATTGATCATAGAATCGCTGTTTTTCTGCGTTTCATAATTCCAAATGGATGGCGTGGCTTTGCGCGCTTTGCCAATTAAATCATCACGTACGATAACGAGGGTGATTCCCGCCGGGCCAAGGTTTTTTTGCGCCCCAGCATAAATTAAGCCGAATTTGCTGATATCTACTTTGCGGGAAAGAATGGTAGAGGAGAAGTCACCTACTAACACGCCATTGCCGACGTTTGGCACATCAAAAATTTCTACGCCACTGATGGTTTCGTTCGGACAGTAGTGAACATAATCGTATTGTTCGGCAATGTCGCTGAAATCAAGGGATTTGACTTTGAGTTCATCGCCCGGTTCTAAGATGTTGATTTCGTCAATTTCGCCGAAAGCACGGGCTTCTTTTGCTGCAGTAGCAGACCAGTGGCCGCTGTTTAAATATAACGCTTTGCCGTTTTCACGTAATAAATTCATTGGAATGGCAGCGAATTGACCGCGTGCGCCACCTTGTAGAAATAACACATGGTAGTTTTCAGGAACGTTGTAGAGTTTGCGGAAATCCGCTTGGGATTGGGTAATTAATTCCATGAACAATTTGCCACGGTGGCTCACTTCCATGACGGAGGTGCCTTGTCCCTGCCAATTTAATAATTCTTGTTGTGCTTGTTCTAACACCGCTTTGGGCATCATTGCCGGACCGGCACTGAAATTAAATACGTTTGCCATAGGATTTCCTTTGATTGAGTCATTGAGTAATTGAGTAAAAGTGGCTTTCAGTTTTATCACCTCACCGTGTTCTAATCAATGATTTTTACGGAAATTTTTTGAATTTATTGGGTGGGAAAATAATCCTCTTTTTAAATGGGGAATTTTTTGACGAAATCCATAAAAAAGGCTACATTATCGCCATTCATTTTATTGTCAGGGAGCAAACCAATGGAAAACGTCAACAAGTCTTTTCAAGATGTTTTGGAGTATGTGCGGATGTATCGCTTGAAAAACAAACTATTGCGCGATATGGACGATAACAATCGTAAGATTCGCGATAACCAAAAACGTGTATTGCTATTAGATAATTTAAATCAATATATCCGTGATGATATGTCGATTCGAGATGTAAGAACCATTATTGAAAGCATGCGTGATGATTATGAAAACCGTGTTGACGACTATATTATTCGTAACGCCGAATTATCCAAACAACGTCGCGAAATCAGTAGTAAAATGAAAAATCAAATTACCCCTCCCTGTGAATTTGCTAAAAAATCGTAAACCTTAATGTTTAATTCAAAGAAACGGTGACTGAGTTCACCGTTTTTTATGGGGTTTATTAAGAAAACAAGATATAACAAACCGCACTTTGATCTTAAAAATCAAAGTGCGGTCGTTTTTTTAGGTATTTTTAACCCACTACAAACGGCAGATAACCTGCGCGGATGGCGAATGGGATAGAAGTGATGATGACACCAAGGACCAAAACGAGCATCAATGTGACTTTGCCGCCCCAGACTTTATACGGCAAGTTCGGGTGAATACGGCGTGCTTTCCACACAAGGGCAACCGGAAGCACTACGGCATAGAAAGCGAACATTTGACCGGCGTAGCCTAACGCTAAAATGAAACCTTGTGGGTAGAATAAGGGGAAGACGATTGGCGGAATGAATGTCATTAACCCTAGAGAGAAACGTCCTGTATGAATATTAAAAGAACGTTTTAATAAGTCCTCAATACATTCTAGTAAGCCAAGTCCCACACCCAAGAATGACGTAATTAATGCCAAGGTGGAGAAAATTTTCACGGCGTTTGCCATCATGCTGCTTTGGGTAATGGTTAACGTGGCGGTGACTAAGCCGTTCAGCGTGGCATCTTGTTGCAAGATTTGCAGAAACTCATTTTGTGTAAGCAAACCATGGGTGGAAAGTTGCCATAAAATGTAGGCGAATAAGGTGATACCGGAACCCACTAAAATGGAAATGCGCAAGGCTTTGACATTGCCGCCGAGGTATTTGTTTAAGCTTGGAATAGAACCGTGAAAACCAAACGCGGTGAAAAATACCGGGCTTGCGGAAATGATCAGCGCATTATCAATAGGCATTGCCATTAAGTTATCGAGCTTAATTTCCGGCAACATCAAACTTAACACCATCACGAATGTGGCAATCATCACAAAGAACAGCAGGCGGTTAATTTTATCGACACTGTGCGTACCGATAATGATAAACGCGCCAAAGAAAAGCGTGAAAATCAATACGGCGACTTTGCCGGTGGTGTCACGATCAACGATGGTTGGTAGCGTATCGGTCAACAAAGAACCGCCGCCACTGATGTAGGCCGCAATGAGTGCGTACAAAAAGACAATTAACACGGCGGTGGAAACAATTCGTCCCGGACGACCGAAATATTGTTCTGCCAACGTGCCGATACCGGCGTCACTTGGTGCGGTTTGGTAAAGCTCAACGAACAGCAATGCACTGAAGGTTAACAGCATCCAAAGTCCGATCAAAAGAAATAACGTGGCACCAAAGCCAATACCTGCAGAAGTGAGCGGCATCGCCAGCATGCCTGCGCCAATCATTGTACCTGCTACGAGCAGTGTACTTCCCACAGTTTTGTTCATAGATATCCCTTGTATGTATTTAAAAGTTTACATTGATTGTATTTTAAGTTTTACATTTTGTAAAATAAATAACGTGATATAACTCACAAAATATTAATTTTCTCTGAAATTTATGGGGAGGATTGAGTATATTTACCTTCTGATGATTTGTTGCTTTAAGGTGTTTTATGTTTATTTTCAAACTCTTTATACTCATACGTTAACATCACGCTACAACATCATGGCGTTTTACTATTTATATCGCTCTTTAAGGTGCGGTAAAAACACGCGAATTTTTTATTGGCTTAGATTGAATGGCCGGTTGTTTCAATATTTCCCGATTTGTTATTTGCCGGTTGATTGCCGGTTGATTGCCGGCAATGTGCCATATAACAGATATGCGAACAACACCACAATATGTCCTTTTTCTTTTGGTTTGTTTTATTTTATGTGTTATAAGAAAACTCTTGCAGATTAGGAATTTTGTAATAAATTGTTTACAGTTGAACTGCAAGAAAGTAGCAGTTATTTCGAAGTCAGGATGTTCATAATAGTGAGGTATTTACCTGTTTTTTGGTGCAAAGCGATGCACTGGTCAACCTCAATTCATTGTTTGATACGTAAGAAGAATTAGATACCAAGAAATATTAATTTGGCTTGATAGAAAGAGGTAGCAATAATATTGTACATTGATTGCAAAATGAGCAACATAGGCTTTCGCCCTTTGGGGCTGAGATTTATGAAATAGTATTTTTTGTTGTATTTTTTGCTTATAATCCATCCGGATCGTTAGGTGTTTTCTAGTTAATATCCGATATTTTTACTTGGTTAATAGGCTTTTATATATTTTGGGGGTAAAATTCAGCATAGTTAACACTTTGATAATTTAGCGATTTTCAACTTGAGGATAAGTGTATGTTAAGCACTCTTTTAAGAACCGGCGATATTAAAGATTACACCGCGCTAGGGCAAGACGGGCAGGCCGTCTATTCCGTGGCGTCGCAACTGCGCGATACGATTCGGTTAAAGCGCGGACGCGTGTTTTCCGATTATTTGGCGATTCCGCAGCGCAATGACCAAGGCAGCAAAATCGATTGGTATGTGCCTTTCGAATCGGAACGCGCCGACGGTAAATATATGATCATTCCTTGGTCGTCCGCCACGGAACAAGAACGCCAACAAGCCTTGAGCGAATTAAAAGTGTTTGAACGCAACATGGCGGATTTAGGCTTGGAAATGAGTAAACAAGCCAACTTAAAAGGCGACCAACTGCTATTTTCCCGCTTATTATGGGCGGAACCGAACAATCCCGATTCTGCCGAAAACCTCAAAGCCTTGCGCTTTCCGAATCCCGAACACGTCTATTTGGTGAATAATCGCCCGGTCATTACCTTTTGGGGCTTTATTGAAAAGAACACTAATTTACACGGCGATCCTTTCTTAAGTTTAAAACCTGCCGCGCCGTTGGTGGCCGCCGCACCGATTCCTGAAGCCGCGCCTGCTGCACCGAAGAAAAAATTATCGTGGTTGTGGTGGTTGCTGCCGTTGTTATTGCTGTTGGCGTTGCTGTTGTGTTATTTGTTCGGCTGTTTCGATTCCACCGGCAAGAAAATCGAATTGGATCCGTTGACCAAACGTGAGGTGCAAAAAACGGACGAAAAAACGACCGCACTTTTGGGCGACAAAAAAGACGATAATAAAACCCTTGTCGCAGATGACAAAGACAAAAAAGAAAAAACCGTAAACCTCAACGGCACGGCCTATCGTTACGTAAACGGCCAATGGTTTGACGCCAACGGCACGGTGGTTTCCGATAACGGTTTGGTGAGCAAATTAGAGCAAGCCGTCGAAGTAAATGCGACCGACAACATCACGGCAACCGACAACACCGCTTTGCAAACCGACGCTAACGTGGATAATAAAACGGCGTTAACCAACCCGCAGGATCCGAATGCCTTAGGCAAAGACGAGGCAGCGAAAAACGAGATGAATCCGAATGAGCAGGTATTGCCACCGGTCGATCCGAATTTGAACGGCAAAGACAAAAACGGCGTTGAGCTGAATCAGCCGGCCGATAAAGATAACAAAGTCAATCCGAATGATCCGAAAGCCAATGATCCAAAGGCTAACGACCCGAAAGCCAATGATCCAAAAGCGAGCGATCCGAAAGCCAATGACCCGACGGCCAATACCACGCAGAAAAAACTGCAAATTCCGGAAAAAAGCCTACAAGAAGGCAAAGTGGATTTCTTAAACGGCGCGTGGAATGCGGGCGGCGGTATTCAAGATAAAACCACCGGTAAACCGATGCGCTTGAGCTATAACTTTGACGACAAAGGTAAAGGCCAAGTCACGTTGCAACGTGGCGACGGCGTGAAATGTGTGGGCGATGTGAACGCTAACGTAAGCGGCGGCGGGTTAACCATCTCCAACAAAAACGTGGCGAGCTGTAGCGACGGCACCACTTATCAACTGCCGGAAATCAGCTGTAAACCGAATAGCGCGTCGGCGGATTGTAACGGTTCTTACGGCGATAACCGCTTCCCGATTACCATTAAGAAATAAGTTTTAACGAGATGAAAGAGAGATAGCACATGTTTCCCGAGTTACATAATTTTGGTAAAGAACTTTCGTTAGTCATGAATAGCGGCGTGCAATTCATTGATTTTGCCTTGACGATTAATTGGAAAGACAAAGAATGGCGCGAGAAAGGCAACGGCAATTTTGTTTCTTCTGCGGTGAACGGGCCGTTACGCCGTTTAATCGCCGATAAAAACGGCGAGGGGTTTTGCGATCCGAGCCGTCCCGGCATTTTAGTGCGTACCGAGCAGGAAATCAGCGTCGAACAATCCTTTAAACTGTTTGACGGCGTGTGGTTGCCGATTCCTGTGTTAAGAACCGTGCCGCCGGATCGTTTTGACGAAGGCCCGTATAACTGGGCGCGGGTGCGAATCGTCGAATTGGCGGAAGGCGCCGATCCGGAAGGGCACACCCACCGCGTGACGTTTGCCTTTGATACCAAAATTTTCCCTAACAGCCAAGACACCGCGTATTTGGCGCCAACCAGTGAAGACGTGCGTTCCGGCGTGTTATTTGGCTTGGCACATCAATCCGATCAAATGTCGTGGTTCTTGGATTTTAACTGGGTTAATAACTGGTTATTGGAATTATTTAAAGAATTAGCGCCGGAAGCGAATCGTTTGAAGATTCATCCGGAAGACTTGGTGCAAGAAGTTGAACGCAAAGCACACCAAGGGCATTATCTGAATATTTTGGCAATTTTAGGTAGCGAAGTGGCGTTGCCGAGAATTAAGGTGGTTTCCAATAAAACCGATGACATCGTGAAAGCGATTCCGGTGGACATGGTGTTAGATGTGGGCAATTCACGCACGTGCGGTATTTTGATCGAAGATCACGTGCAGGAAAAAGACGGCCTGAAAAAACGTTATGAATTGGAGTTGCGCGATTTAACCAATCCGGAACGTGTTTACACTGAGCCGTTTGAAAGTCGTGTTGAATTTGCGCAGGCCTTTTTTGGCAAAGATCATTGGTCGCTACAAAGTGGACGTCGTGATGCTTTCCAATGGCCAACCATTGCACGTGTAGGTAAAGAAGCAGGGCGTTTGGCAAGTCGTCGTAACGGTAATGAAGGTTCTACCGGGTTATCAAGCCCGAAACGCTATTTGTGGGATTTGGACAAATACGAACAAATGTGGCGTTTCAATTCTGCTTATGTAAAAACTGATCACGAGCCTTACGCCACTGCCGAGCCACTTTCCGGATTAATCAACGAATATGGCGAAGCCTTACATATTTTGCGTGATGATGTTGAAGAAGAATTCGAGCGTAAAATGCCGGTGTTCCAACCGAAATATTCCCGTAGTTCTTTGATGACATTTATGTTGTCAGAGGTGCTAATGCACGCATTAATGCAAATTAACAGTCCGGCACAACGTGCTAAATTAGAGCATTCCCGTACGCCGCGCTTCTTACGTTCTATTATTCTGACCATTCCACCTGCAATGCCGAAACCTGAACGGGAAATTTTCAAAAATGCTATGTATCAAGCTATTGGCTTGGTTTGGAAGAGCTTGGGATGGGATAAATCGGACGATAACGTTGATTTCTCTACCGAAGAAGGGCGTGAAAAATACTGGCCGATGTTGCCGGAAGTGCATATCCAATGGGACGAAGCCACTTGCGGGCAAATCGTGTATTTATTTAACGAAACGCAAAACAATTACGGCGGACGCCCGGAAGAATTTTTCGCCGCCTTGGCGCGCCCCGACAAAAACGGTAAAGAAAACGCCATCACTATTGCCAGTGTCGATATTGGCGGCGGCACCACGGATTTGGTGATCAATAAATATAAAATGGATTACGGCGAAAACAGCAATACCAATAGCAGTAATGCTTATATCGAGCCGGAACAACTGTTCCGAGATGGTTTCAAGGTGGCCGGGGATGACATTTTGTTGGACATTATTCGCAATATTGTTGTTCCTGCGCTCAGTAATGGCCTAAAACAAGAGGGTTTACGCGATCCTGAACCTATTTTGGCACAATATATCGGCTCCCAAACCTTAAAAGTGCAAGATGCATTATTACGTCAACAACTGACCTTGCAAGTGTTTAGTCCGATCGGTTTGCGTATTTTAAAAGAATATGAAGAATTTGATCCGTTTAGCACAGAAAATAGCTTAGCTGGTGCAACTTTCCGTAGTCTACTGGCTCAAGTAGATGAGCCGACAGAAAGTGTGTTGAATTATATTAATACACCAATTGCCCGTGAATTAGGTAATCCAGACTTCAATATCTTAGACCTGCCGATTCATGTGGATTTAGGCGCTATTCATAAGTTATTCATTCGTGGGTATTTTGATATTTGTAAAACCTTTAATGCCTTATGTGAAATTATCAATTTATACCAATGTGACGTGTTATTGTTAACCGGCCGTCCTTCCCGTCTTCCTGGGGTGCAAAGTTTCTTCCGTAGCCGCTTGCCATTGCCTGTGGGACGAATTATGCCGTTGCATCATTATCGCACCGGTAACTGGTACCCGTTCCATAAACAAGGACGCATTGATGATCCCAAAACTACAGCGGCAGTAGGTGCTATGCTGTGTTTCTTAAGTAATAATATGCGTTTGCCGAATTTCTATTTCCGTGCGGCATCCATGCATTCTTATTCTACTATTCGCTATATCGGTTTGTTGGATAACAACAACGTGATTAAAGACAGTAACTTATATTATTCTGAAATTGATTTAGATAATGAAGATTATGATTTCCCGGATACGGAATTTGAAGTACGTGGTGCAATGCGTATCGGTTTCCGTCAGCTAAACGTAGAACGTTGGGTAGCGTCACCGATTTATTTGTTGACCATTGAAAACGATGAAATTAAGCGACGTTTAGCCATTGATGGTACGGTTTTAAAAGTGGTGCTTGGCGTGAAAAACAAGAGCAGTTTAAGCAATAGCCAAGAAAGTGCGGAGAATTTTTACATTAAATCTGTTTCCGCCTCTGATGGACGTTCCTGCCGCCGTAATGAAGATATTAAATTGACCTTAAATACAATGGTTGATGCGGGTTTAGGCGAAACTCAATATTGGTTAGATAGTGGATGTGTGAAAAGATGAGTGTAGAAAATCAATTAGCGCAAGCATGGCAAAATATTTTTGATGGTTCCCAACAGGCGATTGATTGGGTTAGTCAAGTTCGCCCGAATGTCGCCCGTTTAAATAATGAAGCCGATGGACTCATTTTGGAATTACGCCGCTTGCGTAATACCGCAAAACGTCTTGGTGCGGTGTCTGAACGTCCGATGACAACAGGTTTTTTTGGGTTATCCCAAGCAGGTAAATCCTTTTTAATTTCAGCGTTGGCCGCTGATGCTAACGGCAATTTAGAAACGCTTTTTGATGGTCGTAAATTAGACTTTATTAAGCACGTTAACCCACCGGGTGGCGGTAAAGAAGCCACTGGTTTGGTGACCCGTTTTAGTCGTACGGCAAAAGGAGGTATTCAAGGCTATCCGCTCGAACTTCGATTGTTCCATGAAATTGAAATTGCCAAATTATTGGTGAATTCTTATTTCAATGATTTTGATAAGGAAAAAGTTGATTACAAACTGGATCAACAAAACGTCAATGCGCTATTAAGACGTATGACGGCAAAAATGTCAGCGCAGCGTGTGGCCGGTGTAACGGAAGATGATGTGGTGGATTTGCAAGATTACGCCACGGAAAGCTTTGGAAAATCCTTAGCCATGTTGCAAGGGGGGTATTGGGCGAAGGCTACTTTAATTGCCCCTTATTTGAGCATTAATGATCGCGCCCAGTTGTTCTCTATTTTATGGGGAGAAGAAGCGGATTTAAGTGCGATTTATGTTCAATTTGCACAAACTTTGGCTGCTTTAGGCAATGCAGATCGTGTTTATGCGCCGCTAAGTGCTGTGGTAAAAGAAGTTAACGGCGAGCTATCCCAAGCGGATAGTATTATGAACGTGGATATGTTGGAGCGATTGAATACGGATAAAGACGAATTGCTTGAGGTGCGCCCTTATTTTTCGGAAGACAATATTGGCGAACCGGTAAAAATTTCTCTCGCACAATTGACCGCACTTACAGCTGAACTTGTGTTTCCGTTGATGAACCCAACCCGCGTGCCGGCAGTGGAAAGTGTGGATTTATTAGACTTCCCGGGCTATCGCGGCCGTTTGGCGATTTCAAGCCTTAAAGAAATTCAGGAAGGCAATCCGGTTTCCCAGTTAATTTTGCGCGGCAAAGTGGCGTATTTGTTTGAGCGTTACACTGACAGCCAGGAAATGAATTTATTGATCGTGTGTACGCCATCCGATAAACAATCCGATGTTAACAGCGTAGGCCCTGTGCTTGAACGCTGGATTAATAAAACCCAAGGTGATACGCCGGAGGCCCGCTCACAACGGAAACCGGGTTTGTTATGGGCGATTACTATGTTTGATAAACGAATTAGTGCTGATCTGACCAAAGATGAAAATATGTTGAAAATCAGCTGGGGTTCCGGCGGGTTGTTGAAACAAACCATTTTGGAGCGTTTTGGTAATTATCCATGGTTAAATGATTGGTCAAACGGCAAACCGTTTAACAATACTTTCTTAGTGCGTAAACCGGGCTTTAAAGTGTCTTTCCTAGATGTAGAAGACGGGCAGGAATTACGTGTGCGTCCAAATGAAAGTGCGCAATTGGATTTGTTACGTCGCACATTTGCCGACGATCCGGATATTCAAAAACACATTGCCAATCCTCAAGAGGCTTGGGATGGCATGATGTTGTTAAATGATGGTGGGATGCAACGGATCAGCGATTATTTAAAAACAGTGGCGATGCCGCAAGTGAAGCAAAAGCGTATTGCAGAACAGTTAAATCATGCGATTCAACATATCATCGAAAACCGTTTTGCCAGTTGGTATCAAAGCGATGGTGCGGAAGAAGTGCAGCGTAAACAACAGTTGGCTAAATTGGTCATTGGCGAATTACAAAAAAGCGCATTAATTGTGGGTGAGTTTTTACGTAGCCTTCAATTACCGGAAGAAACCATTCATTCTTTATATTTTGCCGACAATGACGATGATTTGTTATCGCCTTCTGCCAAAGATTCCGATGAGGCAAATAAATCCAATGCATTCGCTTCCGGTTTTGGCTTCGATGACGGCTTTGATTTGTTTGATGAGCCACAAAGTGCGGTCAAAAATCCCAACGTTTCGGAAGAGAAATTGCCGGAATCCCGTTTTGCCCAAGCGGTGTTTAAAGCGTGGATTGAACATTTACGGGGTATTTCTATGGATCCGCGCAATACACGATTTTATCCGTTCTCGGCACAATGTATTGAAGGCATTGTGGGCGAATTGATTACCGGTGCAAACCGTCTTAATTTATTAAATCGCTTAACCAAAGTGATTAATCGTAACGAAGTGGGCGCCAGTAAGCGTGATCAAATCGTGGAACGTCAAGTATTCTCTGTGACCACTGAAATTGCCGATTTCCTTGCTTGGCTTGGATTTGATCAAATGCCTGTGGCGGAGCGCCCGGCAAGTCATGTGCGTGATGGGCAGATTTTTGAAATCGCTGAAGTGGAAAAAATCAATAATTTACCAAAATTGAGTAATTACACCGGAGATTACACCAAAAATTATCTCGCTGACTGGTTTATTGCCTTTATGGAATTCGCTCAAAGTAATGCAGGGCACAGTGCCGGACGTGAAATTGACGCAGTACAAAATGCGCGTTTAGGTGAAATTTTAAATGTCTTTAGAAACTCAGCGGTGGCGGAATAAACCGAAGGATAAGTTATGTTAAGAATTGAATTGAAAGCTGTACGTCCCGGATATGCGGAATTCATCGCAGGTAACTGGAAAGGTGGCGTTGAAAATATTGAAATCAGTGTGCAAAGGAGTCAGGACTCCTACTATTTTGCCGAAGGACAGCATTGGAATATTGAACCCGTTTGGTTGAAAGTCAGTGAGCAATTAACCTTACAAGATAACGTGCTAAGCGGCATACTTGGCCCTTGGTTAATTGATGCCTTGGTACAACAAAGCAGCACCATGCAATATCGTATGATGGTACGCGATGCCAATACAAAAGATATGGGTGTGTTAAAACTTTCCAATGACGTGTTAGCGTCTTCTGCCAGCGGCAATACAGCACGTGCAGATGATGTGCGCTCTATTGATAACACCGTGAATCATGTAGATGACCAAGTTTTGGTGAATATTCCCGATCCTGAGCCTGAACCGATTATTGACGAGATCAGATTGCCGCCGGAGGAAGAAATTATTATTGAACCGGTGGTGGAAGAACTGAAGGTTGTGCCTCCGCCTCAACCGGCTCCGAAAAAGAAAAGCAAACTTGGTTTGATTATTTTATTGCTTCTTTTATTGGGCATTGCCGGTGTAGCAGCTTATTACTTCTTGAATAAAAATAAAACGGAAGAAAAAGCGCAGTCCGCCGATGAATGTAGTTTAAGTCAAAATAAAAATGATGAATTAGCCTTTATTCAAAATTGTCTAAAAACCAAACCTGACAGCCAGCGCATTTTGGCCGTGATTAATCAGGCCAAAGCAGAAAACAAATGTGCTATCGCACAGCGTTTATATGCGAATCAGGCTCAGAGCGGAAATGCCGACATTGCTTTGGCATACGCGAAAGAATATGAAGAAAATGCCAACAGCAGTTGTTTCAAAGCCGACAAAGGCACGGCCATTTATTGGTATGAAACCGCATTGGAGGCTAACCCGAATTTAGCCGAGGCCAAACAACGTTTAGCGGAATTGAAAAAATGATGAAGTCTTTTAAAGTCACCTCAATTGCTTTATTAATGGGATTTATGGCAAATGCCGCATTGGCGGATGAACCGTTAAAACAGGAAGGTAAGAAAACACTTTATCAACGGGTGTTAAGTACGCCAAGTTGCCAATTGGTCGATAACGCGGGTGCAACGGCAGGTAAAAAACAGCCTGCTTTTTCCCGTTTTTATGTGTATCAGCGCCAAACTGCGAATGGTAAAGAATGGTTAAAAGTAGGGCCGGACAGCTTTGGTAAAACCATCGGTTGGTTAGATGCGGATTGTACAGTTGCATGGAATATGCAGATGACTTTGGCTTTTACCAACCCGATTGAACGCCAGCCTTTATTGTTCTTTAAGAGCAAGGAGGACATTGAAACCGTGGTGAATGCCGATGATGCGAAGAAAATTTTGGAGCCAATTCGTGCAGACTTAGCCAATAATAAAACACCACCACAAATTGTTGCGCAAGAGCCAAAAGAGTTTATTGATTTTCAAAAGAATTTCTATCTTCTTCCAATTCTACAAGGTGAAGAAGTCATGAACTCACAAGGTTTCTATGAACGTATTTTGGAAGTGGCGTCTGTGAGTAAAACGGCTCCGGTGATTCAACAGAAAACACAATCAAAAATAGATCCAAACGCCAATAAATCTGATCCACAAGTGTTGACCGGATTTAGTGCTGCTGTGGTGTTTGTGGTGGATGCCAGTATTTCCATGGACCCTTATATCAATCGTACCCGTGATGTAATTAAACAAGTTTCCGAACAAATTGAAAAAGAGAATTTAGGCAAACAGGTTAAATTTGGTTTGGTCGGGTTCCGTTCCAGTACCAAGGCAGTACCGGGATTGGAATACGTCTCTAAAATGTTTGTTGACCCAAGTACGGTGAAAGATACGCAAGATTTCTTGCAAAAAGCGGTTGAATTAAAACAGGCGAAAGTATCCAGTAAAGAGTTTAGCGAAGATTCATTTGCCGGTATTTCACAAGCATTAAATGAAATTAACTGGAACAATTTTGGTGGTCGCTACATTGTGTTGGTGACCGATGCGGGGGCATTAGACGGTAATAATCCATTATCCTCCACCGGAATGGATGCAAAACAATTGCGCTTAGAAGCACAACATCGTGGCGTGGCGATTTATACCTTGCACTTAAAAACTCCGGCTGGGGTAAAAAATCACGAACAGGCGAAAACCCAATACAGCGATTTATCTTTCAATAACTACTTGAACAAGCCCTTGTATTATGCGGTGAATGCTGGTGATGTGAATGAGTTTGGTGAAAAAGTCGGTGCTTTGGCTCGTGCCTTGACATCGCAAGTGAAATTGGCATACCAAGGGGAAAATGCTGCAGGTACGATTGTTGATGAGCCTAAGCAAGAAAAAGCCAAAACTGAAATTGAACAGGATGCGGAATTATTGGGCAAAGCAATGCAGTTGGCTTATTTAGGTGATAAAAATGGTGCCAAAGCCCCGCCGGTATTTAAAGCCTGGATTAGCGATAAAGATTTCCTTAAACCAACCATTCCGACGGCAGAAGCCCGCGTATTGATGACTAAAGCGCAATTAAGCGATTTAAGTGATGTGGTGAAAAAAATTGCCGATGCCGCGAATGAAGGGTTAATTTCACCGGATTCGATGTTTGCCCAATTACGTTCTGTTGCCGCGGCAATGGGACAAGACCCGAATAAATTAAAACAAGAAAACTCCACCAAACTGGGCGAGTTAGGCTTGTTAGGGGAGTATTTGGATGGCATTCCGTATAAAAGCCAAGTCACCGGATTGGACGAACAAATTTGGAAAGGCATGAGTGCCTTAGAGCAAGAAAAATTTATTCGTGACTTAAACAGCAAGTTACGTCATTACCGCGTGTTTAACGAGGACCAATCCCGCTGGATTTCTTTATCGGAAGGCAGCGATCCGCGCGATTACGTTTATCCTGTACCGCTTGAGGCGTTACCATAATTTATTCATTTACATAACAGGAAAAGTGCGGTGTTATTTATTGAAGAAATGGCGATTCGGCGTGGCCAAGGTAGCCAACAATTCAATGTGTTGCTGCCTAAACTTGAATTGCAAGATGGCGAGATTTTAGCCATTCAAGGTGCCAGTGGTTGTGGCAAAAGTACCTTATTGGAAATGATCGGGTTAATTTTGCAGCCCGATCGTTTGGTTCGCTATCAATTAGGTGATGCCGGTGATGTAATGGATTTGCAACCGTTAATTTTACAAAAAAATCAGACCGCACTTTCTAAGCTACGGGCAGGAAAGTTAGGTTTCATGTTGCAAACGGGGGGCTTGTTGCCTTTTCTGTCGGTACAACAGAATATTGAATTGCCTTGTTCAATGTTAAATAGCGCCATGGATAAAGACTGGTTTTTGTATTTAACGGATGCCTTAAATATTCAATCGTTGCTTACTAAATACCCGCGTCTGCTTTCTATTGGAGAGCGGCAGCGGGTTTCTTTTATTCGTTCGGTGATTCACAAACCAAGCCTGTTATTGGCTGATGAGCCTACCGCCGCGCTTGATCCGAATAATGCACAAACCTTATTTTCATTAATGATTAAATTGGCGGAAGAGCAAAAAATTACGGCGCTTTTAGTTACCCATGATTGGGATTTGGTGGAAAATAATCATTTGCCAAGTCTGTATGCAGATTTATCCACACCGGCGCAAGCGGTGTTTTTACCGAAGGAAACGCATCATGCAGCAAGTTAATCTGTCTTATATGTTCCTAGGCAAATTAGCGTTGCGGGATTTGTATTACGATCGCAAAGTGTCTTTTTGCATCATTGCGTCTCTTATTGCGGTAATTGCGCCGTTATTGTTGCTTTTCAGCTTGAAATTCGGCGTAGTTTCCCAGTTACGCCATCAGTTAATTAATGACCCGCGCAATCTTGAAATTAAAATTATCGGCAATCTCAATTTAGATAAGAACTGGTTTGATTGGTTACAACAACAGCCGGAAACCCGTTTTGTGGCGCCGTTGACCCGTTCTTTAAATACTATTGCCGATTTGTCTGCCAATCAAAATGGTGGTAAGAAATTTGTACAGGATGTGGAAGTGATTCCGACAGCCGTTAACGATCCTTTAACGGAACAAGCACTAAGTAAACCCAATGGTGTGCTATTAAGTACCTTAACCGCAGAGAAATTAAATGTAAAACAAGGTGATAAAATCAATTTGGTGGTCACACGTTCGCAAAATAATCAGGTGGAAAAAGCCATTAGTGAATTGGTGGTGGAAGGTATTGTGCCTGAAACCCGTTTTGCCCGTTCGGGTGCCTTTGTGCAGTTGGACACCTTATTGGCAATGGAAGATTTTAGAGATGGCTACCAAACCGCTATTTTTGCCAATCAACAGGATCCTGTCCGTCCGCAACAGCGGGAACACTTCGCCCGCGCCCGCATTTATGCCAATAGCTTAGATGACGTAGCGCCTTTGGCGTTAAAATTACGGCAGAAAAATATTGAAACCTCTACAGAAGCCAAAGCCATTGAAAACGTCAAAGCCATTGACGGTGTACTCAATGTGATTTTTATGGTCATTGCAGCGACAGCGGTGTTGGGGTGTGTATTGTCGCTGATTGGTGCGTTCTTAACCAATATCGATCGTAAGCGGAAAGAAATTGCACTGCTGCGTCTATTCGGCTTTCAAAGTGGAGCGGTGATGTTATATTTAATTATGCAGGCTCTGTGTTTGAGCTGTTTCGCTTTTGTATTGTCATATTTCTTGTTCTTATCGGGCAGTCAGGTATTTAATTTCGTATTAGGTCAGAATTTATCCAACGATATTTTTATCAGTAGCTTGAATTTTATTCATTTATTCATCGCTTTTGCGATCGCGTTATGCCTTGCTGCTATTGTGGCCGGAATCGGCGCGCGACAAGCGGTGAAAATTCAACCGGCAGAGAGTTTACGAGATGTCTAGAACAACCCCCAAAATGCAACAATCACGGCGTAAGACAAAAATAGCTATTTTTGTTACCGCACTTTTGACGGAATTAGTGGCGCAGTCTGCTTATGGCACTCCATGGGAAGAGAAATTCTATAATCCGAAACCTTTGGAAGGGGATGTAATTTTACCCATGCCTTGTGATGGTAATATGGTTTTTCGAATGGTAAAAACGGAAACTCATTCACCTTTGGAAGAAAAAAGCATCCTTCTGGGCAGTGACAATTCTGCCGACCAAATTGCTGAACATTCAACCCCAAATGCTATTGCCGGCAGTTTTGACGACAAGTCTCAGGGGCGATATTTTTTAATGGCTAAATATGAAGTGTCACAGTTGCAATATCAATCGGTAATGAACGAACAATGCCCATCAGTCAACATGAAAGGACGTTTACCAATAACAGAAGTAAGTTGGTTTGATGCTCTGGAATTTACCCGCAAATATAATGAATGGTTGCTAAAAAATGCGGCAGATAAATTACCAACTGAGGACGGCACAAAAGGGTTTGTTCGTTTGCCGACTAATGCCGAATGGGAGTATGCGGCGCGCGGTGGTGCTGCGGTGTCTTCCTCCGAATTTCGTGAACCGCTTTTTCCAATGAAAGATGGTGCGGAGAAATATGTGTGGAGCAACAAAAATGCGAATGGTAAGATTCAGCTTACTGGACAGTTGGAAGGCAATCCGTTAGGCCTGTTTGACACTTTGGGTAATGCAGCAGAAATGATGTTTGATGCTTTCAAACTCAATCGTTTAGATCATTACCATGGGCAAAGTGGTGGTGTCACCGTACGTGGTGGCAGTTATTTAAATTCAGCAGAAAGTTTAACCAATGCTTATCGCATTGAGCGTTCTTTATATAATAATAGTAATGTGGATAAAGCCAAAGATATCGGTTTTCGTGTGGCGATGGTGGCGCCGGTACTGACCTCCGCACAACGAATTAAAGACTTGAAAGAAGAATGGGCTAAGCTAGGCCGTGATGATAACAAAGATGATAAACACGGCGCAGGTTCTAATGTGGTTGGGCAATTGGAAAAATTGGCACAAGATGTGCAAAATCAAACTATTGCCAAGGAACAGTTGGAAAAAGAACTGAAAAAATTGAATGATACTTTGCGTCAAGCCAACCAAGCTCGTGACGAACAGCGAGATTCAGCTATTCAAGCTTCATTGCGTTTGGGCGGTTTCTTGTGTAGTAATATGGTTGATTTGGATAATACCTACCAAAATGCGTTGAATTTGGTAGAAAATATTAAACAAACCTGTGATGGTGCGCCGAAAGAAGGCTTGTGTACCGAAGAGCAAATCAATAATCTCAGTGAGAAAAAATTAAAAGCAGAGAATGCGTTGAAGTTTACCTTAAAATATTACGCCGATACCTTAGTTGATAATGCAACTTTATATAATGTGGCAATGATCGAGAAACAAGTAGAGGTGACCAAACAACGTTTACAAAATCGTGAAAAAAATAATGCTGCACAGTTTATTCAATCTTATTGGGAACAATTATCCCAATATAATAAAGACGGAAAAGTTGACCGTGATACTTGGTTAAAACGCTGCCGTCAAGTAAAATGACCCACCTTACTAAAGTAAAAAAAGGAAGCCTCTATGTTTAATTTTCAATCTAAAAAATCTATTGTTGGTGTTTTGACTTTATCCACAACATTGGCTTTAGCCGGTTGTGAAAGTATGTCCAACTCCGGTTCTTCTAATGTAGACAGCCGTTTAACCTCAGGCAATCAAGCTGAGTTTTTTAGTAAATCGGGATTAACTGCCTGTGCAGCCGGTGCGGCGGCAGGTGTTGGGGCTTGTTTATTAAGCGGAACCAATAATGCAGCACTATGTTCTGCGGTAGCTGCGGTAGCTGGTTGTGGTATCCTCATGGGCGGTAACTATTATTTGGAACAACAGCGTACCAATTATGCTAATAAAGAAGAGCGTTTAAATGCTTATTTAAAAGATTTAAATAAAAACACTCAAGAAGCCAGAACTCTGGCAAATTCTGCGAAAACCGTGTTGACCCAAAATCAGCAAACGTTGACGAATTTGAATCGTAAGTTAAAAGATAACAGCATTCAAAAAGACGAAGCTAAACGTCAGTTGAAAGAAATTGACAGCAACATCGCTTACTTAAATGAAAAGTTGAAAAAAATGAAAGAAAGCGAGAGAGATTGGAAAGAAGTGGCGAAGAAAGAGCGTGGTAGCGGTATGAATGTGGCGAAATTAGACTCGCAAATCGCTCAATATCAAAAACAGATTGCCGCCTTGGAAAAACAAGTTGCCGTTGTATCACAACAACGTAATGCGTTAAATGTCGGTTAAGGAGATGCTATGAAAAAAACATTGCTAAAAACTGCCGCACTTTTAGGTGCTGCCGTGTTGCTTTCTGCCTGTACCAACACGCCGGAAGAGTGCGATCCGAGTGTTGAACTCAATATGTTCAGCAAAGCGGCCTGCCAGTTTTCCGGAAGTTATGACAAGCGTATTGAACAAAAAGAAAAATTGGTGTTAGACGCGAAGACAGAAAATGCCAAATTTAATAAAATTTATGCCGATATTAAAGCGCAACAAAAATCTGTTAACCAATCTATTGCACAGAAAAAAGCGCAACAGGCTAAACTCGACCAGTCTGTGGGTAAACTCACAGCTGAGTTAAAACAAAAAGCCAAAGGCAGACAAGATTTGCAGGCGGAAATTGCCGAAGTAGAGAAACAAATGAAAGCCGTCAATAACAGCGGCGGTTCTGAAATGGAAAAACAAGCGGAATTAGAACAATTACAACGCAAGTTATCTAATCTACAAAAAGCATTAGGCTTATAATGCTAATACTGAGGGCTACCAACAATGTTGGTGGCCTTCTTTTTGCTTTCTAGATCCTAAAAGTGCGGTGACTTTTGGGGATGTTTTTTAAGGAATACTATGCAACGTCTGGCACGGATTGGTTTGGATCAATACAACCAGGAAGCGATCGAGTTATTTCACCATTATGATGACATCGTAGCGGTATTAAATCGCTATTTGCCACCTAGCACGACAAACATATTGGCGCGCCCTGAAGTGAAGGACAATATGGTGGAATGGTATTCCGAATTACAAGGACAGCCACAATTATTAGACGCTCATTCAAGCCACTATGTAGAAGCTAGTACCCTTGTTATGCAACGCTTAGCTTCCATTGATGCCTTAGTGTTCGAGTTATTGCAAAAAGAGGCGATTGAACCTGCTATTGCCGCGTATTTAAAACAATTCACACATATCGTAAAACCGCACGATATTCAAATTTACAGCGTCAACCAACAACCTGTGATTATCGGCTGGGGGCAGAAAAAAGATATCACTGTTGAGCAGACATCGTCTGTCACAAAAGCAAAAACATCCCGTCGTTGGTTATTGCCACTGTTACTTTTCACCTTTGCTATTTTAGGACTCTTGGGGTGGTTGTTTTTAATGTCGCCTGTTCCTAAAGCTGTAAAAATTGAGTCAATTGTGCCGAAAAATTGCCGAAAAGTGGAGAAACCAGCGGATATTCCACAGTTAGTGATTATTTTTAATAACGCCACTGGCATGAAATATACTCTGTTGGAAAGTAAAGAAGCAATCAATGCATTTGATGAAAAATTACAACAACAAATCCTGCCACAATCCGAAATTGATTATATGGATCGTCAACCAAATCGTTCTGTAGCCGCCAAGGAGGCGGTGACGCACTTAATTAATGATATTCCTCATGCTGTAGATATTGGTTTGGTTGAACTACAAAGCTGTGTCAGCAAATCACCTGATGTATCCGCGGCGATTAATCATGGCATTTTTACTGGTACACAACGTACGGAATTAAAAAATAAAGTACAAAATATGGCGGTACGTGACCACCGTGTACCGGGCACACCTATTTATGAGGGTATTGAAAAAGCCTTAACATTGCTTGATGGTAAAAAACGCGAAGCCTTGATTGTGTTGATTACTGAAGGTAATGGTGATTGCACTGAGCGAAAAATCTGCGCATTAATGGAAAATGTGGCAAAAGAGCGGCCAAAATTGAAAGTGAATATTGTGAGTATCAATTCCCCTTGGAATGCCACAGACTGCTTGGCAAAGGCTACAGGCGGGCAGATTTTTGACCATGACATGACCAGCCAAGAAAAATTAACCGATGCGATTAAACAAGCCATGAAGCCGGTACAACAAGAAATTTGCGAATAAAGTGCGGTCGTTTTTCGCCGCGTTTTTGAAGTTGGAGAGATTATGCAACGCTTAGCAAGAGTAAATTTAGATCAACAAAATAGCGCAGCCGTGGACTTGTTTGGCCATTATGATGAGGTCACGACAATTTTACTTCGTCATCTTCCACCAAGCACCGCCACTATGTTGGCGCGACCTGAAGTGCATGGCGATGTAGTAGAGTGGTATTCCGAGTTACAAGGGCAGCCATATTTGTTAGGTAACTCCGAACGGGAACAGCAGGCTAGAAAACAGGCTGAGGGCTTGATTTCACAGCGCTTGGCTACGGTAGATAAACTGCGTGCGGAGTTGTTGCAAAAGGGCAGTATCAGTGCAGAACAAGCGACTTTATTGGAGCGCATGGTTGATGCGGCACAGCATGATTCCATCCAAATTTATATCGTCAACAAACAACCCGTGATTACCGGTTGGGGCTTGGGTAAAAAGCCGATTCCAGTCCCACCACCAGTTGTGCCTGTACCAAGTAAATCCCGTTGGTGGTTGTGGTTGTTACCATTATTATTGCTATTACTAGGTGGTTTGGCGTGGTGGTTGTTCTTCCGCCCTGAGCCGGTTCAATCTCAACCAATGGAGCCTGTGAAAGTTGAAATTTCCAAACCGGAACTGAAACCAGAACAGCCGAAAGAAGAACTGAAGCCGGAACCGCAGAAACTGGAATTTATTCCCGAGCTGGAACCCGAACCCGTGAAAGAAGAACCGATTCCTGAGCCGGAGCCTGTCAAGGAAGAGCCAAAACCGGAGCCGATGAAAGAGGATGCGAAACCGAAGCCGGAACCCGTTGTAGAGAAGGAAAAGAAACCGCAGAAAAACTGTCGTGTCGTGAAAAAACCAACAGATGTGCCGCAACTGGCGATTATTTTTAATAATGCCTCAGGAATGCGTTATACCTTATTGGAAAATGCAAAAACAGTAGCCGCTTTTGATGAACACTGGAGAATATACGGTGTTAGTCAGGATGAGGTTAATTATATGTACCGTCAACCAAATCGTTCGACGGCCTCGAAAAAATCCGTAGCTCAGTTAATTGATCGTATTCCTTTTGCCGTCGATATTGGACTTGTTGAATTAAAAAGCTGTTTATCTACTTCAACAGGCACGCCGTTTGCGACGAATCATGGTATTTTTACCGGTGGTCAGCGCGGTCACTTAAAAGCGAAATTAAAAGGCATGAATGTGCGAGAGAATCAAGTGCCGGGAACGCCGATTTATGAGGGGTTACAAAAGGCGTTAACCTTGATAGATGGTAAAGAACGTGAGGCGCTCATTGTGTACATTACCGAAGGTAATAATGACTGTACGAATAGAGATATTTGCCAACTTATTAGGCAAGAAAAACGGGTAAGACCAAAATTAAAAGTGAACATCGTGAGTATAAATTCTCCGTGGCATGACTCTGACTGCCTCGCCAAAGAAACAGGGGGACAAATTATTAGTGGTGATATGACGTCCCAAGCGAAACTCACCAATGCCATTAGAAAATCCATGAAATCGGTGGAACAAGAAATTTGCGAATAAAGTGCGGTTGTTTTTCACCGCGTTTTTGAAGTTGGAGAAATTATGCAACGCTTAGCAAGAGTTAATCTGGATCAACAAAATGCCTCAGCCGTGGAGTTGTTTGGCCATTACGACGAGATTACGACGATTTTACTTCGTCATCTTCCACCAAGCACCGCCACTATGTTGGCGCGACCTGAGGTGCATGGCGATGTAGTAGAGTGGTATTCCGAGTTACAAGGGCAGCCATATTTGTTAGGTAACTCCGAACGGGAACAGCAGGCTAGAAAACAGGCTGAGGGCTTGATTTCACAGCGCTTGGCTACGGTAGATAAACTGCGTGCGGAGTTGTTGCAAAAGGGCAGTATCAGTGCAGAACAAGCGACTTTATTGGAGCGCATGGTTGATGCGGCACAGCATGATTCCATCCAAATTTATATCGTCAACAAACAACCCGTGATTACCGGTTGGGGCTTGGGTAAAAAGCCGATTCCAGTCCCACCACCAGTTGTGCCTGTACCAAGTAAATCCCGTTGGTGGTTGTGGTTGTTACCATTATTATTGCTATTACTAGGTGGTTTGGCATGGTGGTTGTTCTTCCGCGCTGAGCCTATTCAGCCTGAACCGATAGAACCGGTGAAAATTGAAATTTCTAAACCGGAGCCACCGAAAGAAGAACCGAAACCGGAACTACCAAAAGAGGAACCGAAGCCGGAACCTCAACAGCTTGAGTTTATTCCTGAGTCGGAAGAACCATCGAAAGTAGAAGAACTACCGAAAGTGGAGGAACCTCCAAAGGTTGAGGATCTTCCGAAAGTGGAAGAACCTCCTAAACAGGAAAAACCAAAATATTGCACTAAAACTATTACGCCGGCTCAACGTCCGCAAATGGTAATTGTATTTGATGATTCCTTATCTATGTTGGCTAGTTTAAATGAAAGCAGTGCAGTAATTAACGCATTTTGGGATCGTTGGAATAATAATGAGATAATCTCGGAAGAGGAAAAAGCACATATGTTCCGTGAACCACGTCGTCTTACTACAGCAAAAAAAGCGGCTACAGATATTATTGATAAGATTGATCCTAATATTGATATTGGATTGGTAAGTTTAAGAAGATGCCCTGGAGCCAGAAATCATGGTATGTTCGGTCCGAGTAAGCGTAAAGCACTAAAAGCTCAAATTAGAGGATTGTTTCCGAAAGAGGGCGAGGAGAATATAGGTACGGCGCTTCATAGCGGTTTGCGACAAGCCGCAGCCATGGTAGATGGCGTTAAACGTGATGCTTTTATTTTAGTGTTGAGCGATGGTGAGGAAAGTTGTGATAAAGGTAATACTAATGTGTGTGCTATAGCACAAGAATTAGCCAAACAAAAACCAAAACTGAAAATTAATGTCGTCGATATTGGTGGTGCGAAAGCCGCAAACTGTTTGGCAACGGAGACCAAAGGCAAAGTGTTTACCGCTAACAGTAAAGCACAAGTTACTAATATGATTAACCAAGCCATTAAACCAATGGTGGAAAAAGAAGAGTGTAAATAATGTGATAAAGTGCGGTCATATTTCATCGTATTTTTGAGGTTGGAGAGATTATGCAACGCTTAGCAAGAGTAAATTTAGATCAACAAAATAGCGCAGCCGTGGACTTGTTTGGCCATTATGATGAGGTCACGACAATTTTACTTCGTCATCTTCCACCAAGCACCGCCACTATGTTGGCGCGACCTGAAGTGCATGGCGATGTAGTAGAGTGGTATTCCGAGTTACAAGGGCAGCCATATTTGTTAGGTAACTCCGAACGGGAACAGCAGGCTAGAAAACAGGCTGAGGGCTTGATTTCACAGCGCTTGGCTACGGTAGATAAACTGCGTGCGGAGTTGTTGCAAAAGGGCAGTATCAGTGCAGAACAAGCGACTTTATTGGAGCGCATGGTTGATGCGGCACAGCATGATTCCATCCAAATTTATATCGTCAACAAACAACCCGTGATTACCGGTTGGGGCTTGGGTAAAAAGCCGATTCCAGTCCCACCACCAGTTGTGCCTGTACCAAGTAAATCCCGTTGGTGGTTGTGGTTGTTACCATTATTATTGCTATTACTAGGTGGTTTGGCGTGGTGGTTGTTCTTCCGCCCTGAGCCGGTTCAATCTCAACCAATGGAGCCTGTGAAAGTTGAAATTTCCAAACCGGAGCCACCAAAAGAAGAACCGAAACCGGAACCGCCAAAAGAGGAACCGAAGCCCGAGCCACAGCGGCTTGAGTTTATTCTGGAGCCGGAAGAGCCAAAAGTAGAGGATCCGCCAAAAGTGGAAGAACCGCCAAAAGTGGAAGAGCCACCGAAGGTTGAGGAGCCTTTGAAAGTGAAGGAGCCACCTAAACCGGAAAAACCGAAATATTGCACCAAAACCATCACCCCGGATCAACGTCCGCAAATGGTGATTGTATTTGATGATTCCTTGTCGATGTTGTTTTCATTGTTGGAAAGTCCGGCCTCTATTCAACGTTTTATTGATTCGCCGTTTCCCACAGACGCAGAGTTTGATTATATGCGTCGTGAGCCAAATCGTATTAGTACGGCGAAGAAATCTGCTGCCGCAATCATTGATAAGATTGATCCGAATATTGATATTGGATTGGTGAGTTTAAAAGTGTGTCCCGGCGCCAGAAACCATGGCATGTTCGGTCCCGGTAAACGGAAAGCGTTAAAAGCCCAAATCAATGCATTGCAACCGAAAGACAGTGATCAGGGCACCGGCACGGCACTCTATAGTGGTTTACAACAAGCGGCATCAATGGTTGATGGCGTTAAGCGTGAGGCGTTTATTTTAGTGTTAAGTGATGGTGATGATTTCTGTAATGGAGTAAAACACGACGTATGCGGTCTTGCCCATCAAATCGCGAAAAATAAACCAAAGCTGAAAATCAATGTAGTGGATATTGGGGGGACAAAAGCTGCAAATTGTTTGGCCACAGCGACTAAAGGTAAAGTGTTTACTGCTAACAGCAAGGCGCAAGTTACCAGCATGATCAACCAAGCTATTAAGCCGATGGTGGAAAAAGAAGAGTGTAAATAATGTGATAAAGTGCGGTCGTTTTTTACCGCATTTTTGACGTCGGAGAGATTATGCAACGTCTTGCGCGAGTCAATTTGGAACAGCAAAATCTGGCTGCTGTAGAGTTATTTAGCCATTATGATGAAATTGTCAGTCTGTTAAATCGGTATTTACCGCCTAGTACTGCGTTTATATTTGCACGTTCTGAAGTTAATGGCAATGTGGTGGAATGGTATTCCGATTTGCAAGGACAACCCTATTTGTTAGGCCATACTGAATAATGGGAACAAGTAGCTCGCAAAAATGCGGAAACATTGATTTCTCAACGTTTGGAGGCGGTAGATAAATTACGTGTGGATTTGCTACAAAAAGGCACGATTACTTTCGAACAATCGGCTTTATTGGAAAGCTTGGTCAAGGCCGTGCAACATGGTTCTGTCCAAATTTATGTTGTGAACAAGCAACCGGTGATTACCGGTTGGGGCTTAGGTAAAAAGCCAATGCCGGCGGTATCATCTACGCCAAAGGTGAAAAAGTCTCGTTGGTGGCTGTGGTTGTTACTATTATTGCTGTTAGGTGGATTAGCATGGTGGTTCTATTTCTATCCGGCGCCTATTAAGGCCGAAGCGGTGGCGCCGGTAAAAATTGAAATTGCCAAACCGGAGCAAAAACCGGAATCGCCGAAAGAAGAACCAAAAAACGAGCCGGTAAAAGAAGAGCCACAGACCGAACCTGTAAAGGAAAAAATAGAAGAAGAGAAAAAAACGCCTAAACCAAGAATTGATAATAGTATAGCGGAAAAAGTTAGAGCCTCCGGCGGTAATCCAAACGGTGATTTCCGTGCTTCTTTGGTATGGCAGAAGACTTGGATTTACAATTAAATACGTTAAACGCTCACGCCAATAAATGTTCTAACGGCTATGCTGTGCTTGACGTGGATATGAATGGCGTGGGTTGCGGTAGCAACAAGCGGAATTTTACCTCACCGGTGGAAAATATTGTGGCAAAGCATCGTAACCAAATGCCAAACGGTAGTTATGTTTTTACCGTAGAACAATTTGGTGCGCACCAAGTTCCGGGCGGTTATATGTGTAAAATGCTTGATAGCGGCTATGGATTTGAGCTACAAATTAAGCTCAATGACCGAATGCGAACCTATGCTTATCGTAAGCCGATCCGGGATTGCCAACGCAAAATCAAAATGCTGGAAGTGATAAAAAAAGGTGATGATTTCCGTGTAGTTTATGTGAATCCGGATTTGAAATTGATTGCTGATGTGATCGTGCCTAACGGATAAATAGGGGAAATAAAAAAGTGCGGTTAAAAATTTATTTGTTTTTTCACCGCACTTTTTGTTTTATCACAGGGAGAAATTAGTCAATACCAAATTGTTCATGCACGAAAGCTTGGAAGTCGGTACACCCGCCAATGTGTTTTTCATCAATTAAAATTTGCGGTACAGTTTGTACCGGTTTGCCGATGATTTTCGCAATGTCTTCTTTTGTCATGCCCTGTTCAATGATATCGATGTAACGATAATCAAAATTTTCCACGGTATTTTTCAATTTTTCGGCTAAGTTTTTGGCACGTATGCAATACGGGCAACTTAAACGTCCATAAATAGTAACAAACATAATTTTTCCTTGTTGTGATGAATCAGTAGTGTGATTCTACGACCTCTCTAAAAAAGAATAAAGGGGTTTTGGGGAGGGCGTGTAATTAGTGTAAGATAGGTGCAAATTTGATGTTCGTTACAGTAAGGAAGGTTTATGTCTGAGAAAAAACTCACTTCTTCGACTTTAGATTGTATTTTAGCCCATCGTTCAATTCGTCGTTTTACGGATGAACCCGTATCTGACAAGGTGATTGAACAGCTTGTAAATGCGGCGCGTTTTGCCTCTACATCTAACCATTTGCAATGTGTTTCTATTGTGCGTATCACTGATCCGGCTATTCGTGAGCAAATGATGGCATATAGCTCCAATCAGGAGTATGTGAAATCCGCACCGGAGTTTTGGGTGTTCTGTGTTGATTTCTATAAACATAAACAAATTTGTCCAACAGCGCAGTTAGATTATGCAGAAGTCTTGCTCATCGGCGCAGTGGATACCGGTATCATGTCGCAAAATGTATTGTTGGCGGCGGAAAGCCTAGGGCTTGGCGGTGTGTATATTGGTTCTTTGCGTAATGAAATGGAAGCGGTTGGCAAATTGTTAAATCTACCGGAACATTGTTTACCGATGGTGGGGATGTGTTTGGGGTATCCCGATCAGGATCCGCCGACCAAACCACGCCTGCCGAAAGAAACCTTGTTCTTTGAAAACGCCTATCAGCCGTTGGATACCACTAAACTTGACGAATATAACGCTACCGTTGCTGAATATTATCGTCAGCGTAGCAACATTGACATGGATTGGTCACGTAATGTGATTAAGAGTTTGGATAAACCGATTCGCCCGAAAGTGTTGGCTTATTTGCAACAACAAGGTTTCATTAAAAAGTAATTTTGTATGAAATTGTTAATGTTGTGTCGTGAGCCGCGCTTGTATAGTTGTCAGCGGCTAAAACGTGCGGCGGAAGACAACGGGCATCAAATGGATATTTTGGATCCGAATCGTTGCTTGATAAAACTCCGTAAAAATCCACCGCACTTTGCATTGTATTATCAGGCAGAGCCTGAAAGTGAAGCACAATTATTGCCGCAATATGATGCGGTATTGCCTCGTTTTGGCACAACCAGTATGCTCATGGGCTGTCGCGTGTTGCACTATTTTCAGGCGTTGGGTATTCCTTGCTTGAATCATGTGGATGCATTTCGTAATGCTCGAGATAAATGGTTGAGCCTGCAGATGTTGTTACAACATGGCATCGCTGTGCCGGATTCTTTATTGGCGGGCATGGAAGTGGATGCTAATCATGCAGTGCAACACATCGGCGCACCAACAATTTTGAAAACCCTAACCGGATCGCAAGGCATTGGCGTGATTTTGGCAGAGCGGGCACAAAGTGCGGTCAGTATTTTGGACACATTAAAGCAATCGGATGTGCCCGTGTTGTTACAAGAATTTGTGGCGGAGTCCAACGGCACCGATTTACGCTGTTTTGTGATTGGTGGACGCGTGGTTGCCGCTATGCAACGTGTCGGGCAGAACGGAGAATTTCGCGCAAATTGTCACCGTGGCGCCACTGCGGAAAAAGTGATACTGACCGAACAGGAAAAGCAAATTGCTTTAAATGCCACGAAAGCGTTGGGCTTGGATGTTGCCGGCGTGGATTTAATTCGTTCTGTGAATGGTCCGTTGGTGCTGGAAGTGAATGCTAGCCCGGGGCTTGAAATGATTGAGAAGACCAGCGGCATTAATATCGCCTTGCAAATGATTTTATATTTAGAACAGAAAACCCGTAATCAAGTTGGAGTAATAAAATGATTATTTATTTACATGGTTTTGATTCCAGCAGCCCCGGTAATTATGAAAAAGTCATGCAGTTAAAATTTATTGATGGTGACGTACGTTTTATTAATTACAGCACGTTGCACCCGCGTCATGACATGACTTTCTTGCTGAATGAGGTGCATAAACTGGTGTCTGAATCGAAAGATGAGAACCCGTTGATTTGCGGCGTTGGGTTGGGTGGCTACTGGGCGGAGCGTATCGGCTTCTTGTGCGGCATTAAACAGGCGATTTTCAACCCGAATTTATTTCCACAAGAAAATATGACAGGTAAGATTGACCGCCCGGAAGAATACGAAGACATCGCCACCAAATGCGTGGAAAATTTCCGTATGAAGAATAAAGGTCGCTGTCTGGTTTTTTTATCGATTGAGGACGGCGTGTTGGATTCCAAACGTAGCGCAGATGTTTTGTCTCCGTATTACGATATTGTATGGGATGAAAACGAAAGCCATAAATTCAAGCAAATTTCTCATCATTTACAGCAAATCAAAGCATTTAAAGACGCGTAAGGTTTTTAGGAAAAAAGAAGGGTAGCATTTCGCTACCCTTTGTTTTTTGTATTCTAGCCGAATTCTGGGTTCTTGTTATTTAACGGGAAATTTGGCGGTAGTTGCGGACTGGCATCTTCTTCACTCAACGGGGCTATTTCCGGCTGTGTTTTAAATTCTTCTGCGGGAGTGGCATTTTTTTCTTTGCCTAATAATTGCGGCTGTAATTTTATAAAATTACTGTTTGGCGATAACCAAATGCCGGCAAATAAGCGGCTAAATTCCGGGTCAAATTCATGATCCAAAATTGAGTCGTTTAACATGAAATAACCTCTATCGGGCAACGCAATGTAACGTAATACATCGTTTGGTGAGAAATCCGGGAAAATAGCCTGCATGTCTTTTAGCCATGCATCACTTTTCGCTTTATCCGCTTTTAGAAATTCCATTTCTTTAATTAAGCTAATCGCAAAATTCTTGCCTTCAACGGGCTTTTCATATTTGAAAGAAAGCATGATAGGTAATTGATTTTCCTGATATGCACCGTCTTCGGTCGCCAAATCAATGGAATAAACTAAGAATGGCCCCCAATTATAGTCAGCGGTGCCCACATTGACCCAATGGGCAGAAAGTGCGATAGGAAATAAGCTCAAAATAAACAGCAGCGATTTTAATTTCATAAACAATCCGTCATAAAAATTTATGTGGGCGATTATAGCAAAAAAGACGGGAAATTGATCCCGTCTTCTTTACGCATAACTTAATTTAACGCATCACGTTATTTTAAGCTGCCCACCATATCTTCCGGACGCACCCATTTGTCGAAGTCTTCTGCAGAAACTAAGCCAAGATTAATGGCTTCTTCGCGTAAGGTGGTACCGTTTTTGTGTGCGGTTTTCGCAATTTTCGCCGCATTTTCATAACCGATATGGGTATTAAGTGCGGTGACCAACATCAATGAATTTTCAAGTTGTTGTTTAATGCGAGGGTAGTTCGGTTCGATACCTGTCGCGCAGTGTTCATCGAAAGAAACACAGGCATCTGCCAACAATTGGGCAGATTGTAAGAAGTTCGCAATCATCACCGGATTGAACACGTTCAATTGGAAGTGGCCTTGAGAACCGACGAACGCGATAGTGGTGTCGTTACCAAACACTTGTGCGCATACCATGGTCATGGCTTCACATTGGGTTGGGTTGACTTTCCCCGGCATGATGGAAGAACCCGGTTCATTTTCCGGAATTAAGATTTCACCAATACCGGAACGTGGACCGGATGCCAATAAACGGATGTCGTTAGCAATTTTGAACAAGCTCATAGCAAGTTGGCGTAATGCACCGTGTGTTTCCACGATAGCATCATGCGCTGCCAACGCTTCAAATTTGTTTTCTGCGGTAATGAACGGAAGACCGGTGAATTTAGCAATGTATTCTGCCACTTTCACATCATAGCCTTTCGGTGTGTTCAAACCGGTACCTACAGCTGTGCCGCCAAGGGCTAATTGGCGTAAGTGCGGTAGGGTATTTTTCAATGCAAGTAAACCGAAGTGTAATTGCGCGGCATAGGCAGAGAATTCTTGACCGAGTGTGAGCGGTGTGGCATCCATTAAGTGCGTACGACCGATTTTAACTACATCTTTGAACGCTTCAGATTTTGCTGCAAAAGTTTTTTGTAAACGTTCTACGGCAGGAATAGTGGTTTCGACAACTTTTTTGTATGCGGCAATGTGCATTGCGGTTGGGAAGGTATCGTTGGAAGATTGGGATTTGTTCACATCATCATTCGGGTGAATAATGGATTTTTCGCCCAATTTGCCACCGTGTAGAACGTGAGCACGGTTTGCCACCACTTCGTTCACGTTCATGTTGGATTGCGTACCGGAACCGGTTTGCCAAATCACTAATGGGAATTGATCGTCTAATTTATTTGCTAAAATTTCATCGCAAGCTTGTGCGATTAAATCACGTTTTTCCGCAGGCAACACGCCTAAATCATGGTTGGCAAATGCAGCCGCTTTTTTCAAATAACCAAAGGCTTCGATGACTTCATGTGGCATAGATGCCGCAGGACCGATTTTGAAATTGTTGCGGGAACGTTCGGTTTGCGCAGCCCAGTATTTGTCTGCCGGAACTTGAACTTCACCCATTGTGTCTTTTTCAATACGAAATGCCATGGTAATTACCTCTTAATGATTATTAATGAAAAGTCAGTGAGATTTTAACACCGCCCGACTCATCTATGAACTGAAATCAAAAACAGAAAATCGGTTTTGTGACTTAGATCATAAAGTGCGCTCCGTTGGCGGCGAAAGGTTTCGGAAATTAACATTTTATATTTCAGCCGATTTCCGCTAAAATCTGGCAATTCATTTTTCCCCGTTTGGACTTGTTATTCATGCCGAAAAACGCGCAATTTTACCTGCTTTCTGACACCTCTCCTGCGCAGTCAAATTTGTCTGCTGTGGAGAGCCTTGCTTGCGATTTAGCGGCATCTGCTTGGCGTTTGGGAAAACGTGTTTTATTGGTGTGCGAAAGTGAAGCACAGGCGCTCAATATTGATGAGGCGTTGTGGCAAAGAGAACCCGACGAGTTCGTTCCGCACAACCTTTCCGGCGAAGCCACCACGTATGCCACGCCCATTGAAATTAGTTGGACGGGCAAACGCAATGCGCAAAGCCGTGATTTGCTGATTAATCTGCAACCACAACTGCCGGAATACATTAATAGTTTTAACCAAATTATCGACTTCGTTCCTGTGGAAGAACAACCAAAAGCCTTAGCGCGTGAGCGTTATAAACAACTAAGACAGTTAGGCTGGACGTTGAGTACGGAGCAGGCATAACGATATAAAAAAACTTCCCTCTTTGGTAAAAAGGGGGGATGGTTACAAAAAACACTTAAAAAATTGACCGCACTTTTATGAACGACATCACTTTCTACCAACGCTTTGAAGCCGATATTCTCGCCGGGCGCAAAACCATCACCATTCGTGATAAATCCGAAAACCATTTTAAAGCGGGCGATATTCTGCGAGTGGGGCGGTTTGAAGATAATCAATATTTCTGCACTGTTGAAGTGTTAAGTGTGTCGCCAATTACCCTTGATGAACTGACAGAACAACATGCGAAGCAGGAGAATATGGGATTGGATGAGTTGAAAGAAGTGATTCGGAGTATTTATCCGAGTGAAGGGCTGCTTTATGTAGTTACGTTTGGTTTGATAGAGGGGAAATATGAGAACTTACAATAAAACAAAAGATTTATTAAATCCCATCTTAAATATACTTAAAACAAATCCAAATTTAGATAAATCTTCTATTATTAGTAAATTAGCTGAATATTTTAATTTAGATAATGATTTCCTGAATCGTAGATATGAAGTAAGTAATGCTAAGATTTTTGAAAATACTGTTTTGTGGAAATTAAATGATTTAGATAAGTCAGGTTTGATATCTTTTGAGAAGGTAAAAGATAAAAGATTATATTTTGTCTCTGATTTAGGTATTCAGCTTTTATATGCCTCTAGTGATGATATTTTAAAATATATTAGAGAAAACTACTTAAGAAAGTTTGATACTTCATCGGAGCAAGAAAAAGAAGAAATTACGCAACAAATTGTTGAGCTTGAGGTGAATCCACTTGAACAGTTAGAAAAGTCTTATTTAGCTATTAGAAAAGAGATTTATAATGAGATTCTTGAAGTGCTTTTAAGCAAATCTCCAGTAGCTTTTGAAAAAATTGTTATCGAACTGTTTCAAAAAATGGGATATGGGGATGGTGAGATTACACAATTAAGTCGAGATGGTGGAATTGATGGGATTATAAAAAGTGATGTTCTAGGATTTGAACAAATTTATGTACAAGCAAAACGTTATCAAAAAGATGTATCAATAGGGCAACCTGATATTCAACGATTTATAGGAACATTGCTTGGTTTACAAGGAAATGCAACAAAAGGTATTTTTGTGACTACTGCAAAATTCTCAAATGAGGCTGTAAAATATGTTCAAAATTTTTCAAAAGCAAAAATTGTTTTGATTAATGGAGATTTATTGGCTAAATATATTTATGAATATGAATTAGGTGTTCAGCCACAAAAAATTTTTAGCATTAAGAAATTAGATAGTGATTTTTGGGAAAGCTTTTCATAGTATTTTTATAAATGGTCCAATAAATAAGTTGAATCTTACTAAAAGAGAATAAATAAATGACACAAAAATTCGAAATGGCAGACCGTTTTAATCCGTCTGCGGTAGAACAAGCCCTTTATCAACATTGGGAAGAGAGCGGTTATTTTAAACCGTCTGAAAATGAAAATGCACCGAGCTATTGCATTGCGATTCCGCCACCGAATGTAACAGGTTCTTTACACATGGGGCATGCTTTCCAACAAACCTTAATGGATACTTTAATCCGTTTTAACCGTATGGAAGGGCATAATACCTTATGGCAAGCGGGCACAGACCACGCGGGTATTGCAACCCAAATGGTGGTGGAACGTAAAATTGCCGCAGAAGAAGGCAAAATCCGCCACGATTATGGTCGTGAAGCGTTCATCAACAAAATTTGGGATTGGAAAGCTTATTCTGGCGGCACAATTAGCCAACAAATGCGCCGTCTAGGTAACTCAATCGACTGGGAACGTGAGCGTTTCACCATGGACGAGGGCTTATCCAATGCGGTAAAAGAAGTGTTTGTTCGCTTGCACGAAGAAGGTTTGATTTACCGTGGCAAACGCTTGGTAAACTGGGATCCAAAACTTCACACCGCGATTTCCGATTTAGAAGTAGAAAACAAAGAGAGCAAAGGTTCCCTTTGGCATTTCCGCTATCCGTTAGCCAACGGTGCGAAAACGGCAGATGGTAAAGATTATTTAGTCGTCGCAACCACGCGTCCAGAAACCATGTTGGGCGATACGGCGGTGGCGGTTCATCCGGAAGATGAACGTTATCAATCTTTAATTGGTAAAACGGTGGTTCTGCCGTTGGCTAATCGTGAAATTCCGATTATTGCCGATGAATATGTGGATCGTGAGTTCGGTACCGGTGTAGTGAAAATCACCCCTGCGCACGACTTTAATGACTATGAAGTGGGCAAACGTCACAGCTTGCCGATGGTCAACGTGTTAACCTTAAATGCGGATATTCGTGATGAAGCGGAGATTATTGGTACTGACGGCAAAGCACTTGCCGGTTATGAAGCGACTATTCCTAAAGATTTCCGTGGTTTAGAGCGTTTCGCTGCCCGTAAGAAAATCGTGGCAGATTTTGAAGCGTTGGGTTTATTAGACGAAATCAAACCGCATGATTTGAAAGTGCCTTATGGCGACCGTGGCGGTGTGCCGATTGAGCCGATGCTAACCGACCAATGGTATGTGAGCGTGAAACCGCTTGCTGATGTCGCAATTAAAGCGGTGGAAGACGGCGAAATCCAATTCGTGCCGAAACAATACGAAAACCTTTACTTCTCTTGGATGCGTGATATCCAAGATTGGTGTATCTCTCGCCAACTTTGGTGGGGACACCGTATTCCGGCGTGGTATGACGCGGAAGGTAACGTTTATGTTGCGCGTAACGAAGAAGAAGTGCGGTCAAAATACAACTTAGATTCTGCGGTTGAACTCAAACAAGATGAAGATGTGCTAGACACGTGGTTCTCATCAGGCTTATGGACGTTCTCTACCTTAGGTTGGCCAGAGCAAACCAAAGAGCTCAAAATGTTCCACCCAACGGATGTGTTAATCACAGGCTTTGACATCATCTTCTTCTGGGTTGCGCGTATGATTATGTTTACGATGCACTTCGTGAAAGATGAAAACGGTAAACCGCAAGTGCCGTTCAAAACGGTGTACGTAACGGGTTTAATCCGTGATGAGCAAGGCCAAAAAATGTCGAAATCGAAAGGTAATGTGCTTGATCCAATCGATATGATTGACGGCATCAGCCTTGAAGATTTACTTGAAAAACGCACCGGCAACATGATGCAACCGCAGTTGGCAGAGAAAATTGCTAAAGCGACCCGCAAAGAATTCGCAGACGGCATTGCTGCACACGGCACAGACGCATTGCGCTTTACACTAGCTGCATTAGCTTCAAACGGTCGCGATATCAACTGGGATATGAAACGTCTAGAAGGCTACCGCAACTTCTGTAACAAATTATGGAATGCAAGCCGCTTCGTGCTCACCAATGACAAATTAGATTTAAGCCAAGGCGAAATCGAATTTTCCGTGGCAGACCGTTGGATTCAATCCGAATTCAATCGCACAGTAGAAACGTTCCGCAGCGCACTAAGCCAATACCGTTTCGACCTTTGTGCCAATGCGATTTATGAATTCACTTGGAACCAATTCTGCGACTGGTATTTGGAACTCACCAAACCGGTATTTGCCAACGGCAACGCAGCGCAAATTCGTGCAGCAAGCCAAACTTTGGTTCACGTGTTGGAAAAATTGTTGCGTTTAGCACACCCGCTCATGCCATTTATTACCGAAGAAATTTGGCAAAAAGTGAAAGGTTTTATGAGGATTACTGCTGATAGCATCATGTTGCAACCTTTCCCGCGCGTAGAAGAAAATGCGTTTGATGAAGAAGCTGAAACAGAGATCAATTGGCTTAAAGACGTGATTGTTGCTGTGCGTAACATTCGCGCCGAGTGCAACATTGCACCAAGCAAAGGTCTCGATCTGTTATTCCGTAATATTCCAGTCGATGAGCAAAAAATACTGGAAAAACAGACCGCACTCTTACAAGCCATGGCGAAGTTAGACAATGTCAGTGTGCTTAAAGAGGGCGAACAAGCGCCGTTAGCCGTAGCGAAGTTAGTCGGCAACACCGAAATCCTCGTGCCGATGGCAGGTTTCATCAATAAAGAAGCCGAGCTTGCCCGTTTAACCAAAGAGATTGAAAAATATCAAAACGAAGTTAAACGCATCGAAAGCAAACTCAGCAACGAAGCCTTCGTCGCCAAAGCCCCGGAAGCGGTTATCGCCAAAGAACGCGAAAAACAAGCCGAATACCAATCCGGATTAGAAAAAATTCGTGAGCAGTATAATGCGATAGAGGCACTTTAACACTAGCTATCAAAAAAACGTCGGTTATGCTGACGTTTTTTATTTTCAGAAACTAAAAGTGCGGTGAATTTCCACCGCACTTTTTTAACTTATCTTTTTCATCTGCATTTCCAATCCCATTAAAATTGGCTCCACAATTTCATCAGGCAATCCATGGGTATTTATTTCACTGACTCTTCGATATAGCGCACTGATTTCATGCAAAATGTCTTCTACTGTTTCCTTTGCTAGGCCGGCGAGTTTAGCGGTGTTGAAAATGTGGCGGAGTTGTATTTTATCCCATAAATAATGTTTATTTTCGCCGTGCCACGCCATTGCCATTTTGACTTTTTGCCTTTGTAGTCCGTTGTGTTTGATGAGCGGATAGGCGGACATCACGTCATAAAAAGGCGTTAGGCGATAGCGATTCTCTTGTTCCAAAAATAAACTGAAATTTTTGCCATGGCCGTCAATGGCACAAAGTAACCAAAAAATAATTTGCGCTTTAAAAAACTGCTTGCGATCTGCTTGGGCGTTGGATGAACCGTTGAGAAGCGACATAATTTGAAGAATGCTCGGCCCGCCGTCATTTTCATATTTTCGCGCAGGGGCGATGTTGAGTGCTTGGCACATATCTTCCTGTGGTAAACGAATTAGCCAACTTCTATTTTCAGACCAACGGCGATCAAAGCGTTCCACAATCAGTACTTTCATTTCACCGAAATGCTGAATTTGGCTTCGAGGAACCGGCAAACCTAAGGCTTTCATAAGATTCAAGCAAAGCCATTCATTTTCACAGCTGCCGGAAAGATCAAGCTGCCCTTGTGCCACCATACCAATCGGAAGTTTAAAAATATGGCTGGTCGCAGTGGAATGCAAAGGGCGTTGCCATTGATTCTGGTAATAAAGCAGTGCTGTTTTTTCCTGAGCGCCGGCTAAAGAAATTCGGAAATCCTCGCTTTCTTCCATGCCGAGAGGAAAAGTGCGGTAGTTTTTCAGCACGTTTTCCACCTCTTTGTCATTTAACGGTTCTGCATAAATTTGGCGTACTGAGCGGCTTTCTCCCTGATAAAGCTGAATTGCGCCGATACAATCCTGTCCAATCGCCGAAAGTAAATCAAATGGGGATTTCGTAGAGGTTTGGAAACGTTGTTGAATGCGTGAACGAATTTGCTCGTTGTCTGGGAGGAGATTATCGAAGAAATTGTAAACGGAATCTCCTCGATAAATTTTGTGCGACAAGGGCAGTGACAATGAAATTGGGCGCGAGCGAACAGATTCAAGCCATTGTTCTGCATACTGAAATTCGGTGGCGCCACTGCTGAGTTTTCGCCATTCACCGACTAACAAGTCATTCATGGCAACGTTTAGAATCGAGTTACTCATCACCATGCCTCATCGTCATCGTATGTTGCTGTTGGCTCTTTGATTGATAGGACAGTATCAGATGACTTTTTGCGTGGTTGCACAATGAGCTCTAGTTCTAATCCTGCCAGAATTTTAAATAGCGTTTCTAATTTAGTACGCTCCGGCTCATTCTCAAACGCTGAAATTCTAGCTTGGGTCGTTCCGGCGAGTTTAGCAACATCAGTTTGTGACAGATCGCCTTGATAGCGAAATTCACGAATTACATGAGAAAGCATTTTTGCGGTGGTGATAACCATGGTGACTCCTCATACGCTATAGCGTATAGAAATTATTTTATACGCTATGAAGTATAAAGTTTGTTTTATATCTTGTAAAGTATAATTTATGTTTTATATCTTGAGCGATATAAACTATAAATAATTAAAATTTCCACCGCACTTTTCTCTCAACTATTTTTCTCCTTTGACTGTTTCAACCCAACGCTCAATTAAGCGTTTGCTTTCCGCGTCAGCGCCAAAGCGGATGAAGTCAATATCCAATAATTTTAATTTGCTTGGATCGCTGGCTTTGGGGGACGCTTTCGCATAGATGTTGGCAGGGATCTGGTAAGAGTCGGACTCCCGCCATGGGATTTCTTGAGCTTCGGTATCAAGGACGAAATCTACGAAGTGTTTGGCATTTTCTAGATTACGTGCGCCTTTGATGATGCTTACCGATCCTAATGTGTAGCCCACGCCTTCACAAGGTAAAATGCCTTTTACCGGTGCGCCTTTGTCTTTTTCACGTACATAGCCATGCATAAAGGCAATATCAACGCCTACTTCACCGGTAGCTAAATTGCCGGTAGCTAAGCCGCTTTTGGAATATTGTGCCACATTAGCATTGAGTTTTTTCAAGTAATCAAACGCTTTTTCTTCGCCCCAAAGCTGCACTAATGTCGTCAGAAAAGAATAGCCTGTGCCGGACACGCGGGGATCGGCATATTGAATTTGATTTTTGAATTCCGGTTTGAGTAAATCGGCAAAGCATTTTGGCTCCGGAATATTGAGCTGTTTTAATTTTTCCGTATTCACGCCGATGGCGACTTCCATTAAGTAGATGATCGACGTGTAATCGCCTCGTTCATCCATTAATTTCTTAAATTGTGGCATGATGTTTTTTTGTAATGGTGAGCGGTATGTCGCGAGTAAACCTTGGTCGGCGGCTTGTAAGTGCGGTTCAAATGTGCCGCCAAACCATACATCGGCTTGTGGATTTTCTTTTTCTGCTTTGATTTTACCGAGCACGGTGCCGGTGCTGTTTCGTACAAATTGAGCATCCACGTTGTATTTTTCGGCAAAGCGTTTCGTGACTTTTTCGCAGGTCACATTTTGCACGCTGCAATAAATGGTCAGTTTGCCTTCTGCTTGGGCGTTGTGTGTATAAAACAGCATTGGGAGTAAGCAAAGTGCGGTCGTTTTTAAGGATGTTTTTAGGGGAGAATAATTTTTAGAAAGCTTGGTCATTGAGTTAATCCTTGGTGAGATTGAAAAACAAAACCAGCTAACAACTCAACGGGGAAAATCGGCCGAAATAAGCCATGGAAGCAGAGTGAAGTGCATTAGTTTCCTACGTCAGTGCTAACTGTATCAGGTTCACGGGTATTTCTCAGCTCCATTATTTAAGCTAACGGAGCACCCCGACTAACGCGCATTACTATAGGCGTTTGTTATTGATTTGTAAATAAAAGTGAAAAATATTTCTTTTGGGGACCGCACTTTAATGTCGGTTTCCAAAAGGCGGTTTGGCAAACCAGACCAATATAAATAACACCAAAAACAGCACGGCAGATAACCAAAAAATCTCGTTGGCGCCGATGATAAACCCTTGCGATGTAATGTTACGGGCAAGCAGAGAAGAGGTTTGTTCTTCGCCCATGCCAAAACGCTCCATCATCTGGTAATACTGTTGTGCGTTCGGGTTATACGGGGTAATGGCTTCAGTCAGTTGTGAGTGGTGAACGGCTTCACGGTTATACCACAAGAATGTAGTAAGGGAAGTGCCGATAGAACCGGCGAGGGTTCGCAAAAAGTTAAACAAACTGGAAGCTGAGGCCATTTTGTGCGCCGGTAAATCAGACAGCGTAATGGTGGTGAGCGGCATGAAGAAACAGGCAACAGCTAACCCTTGTACCATTTGCGGCAGTGCCACATCGGCAAAGCTCATGCCCGGTTCAAAGGTAACGGCACGCCAATAAAAGGTAACGGCATAGACTACAAAGCTGATGGTCACCAAAATACGCATATCGATTTTATGTCCAAACTTACCGATAAGAGGGGATAACAAAATCGGGAACAGTCCTACGGGCGCTGATGCTAAGCCGGCCCAAGTGGCGGTGTAGCCAAAAACCTGTTGCAACAACAAGGGAATTAATACGACGGAGCCGAGGTAAATTAAAAATGCCAAGCTGGTGGATAAACAGCCCACAGTGAAATTGCGTTGCTTGAATAAGGAAATATCCACCACAGGGTTGTCGTCCGTCAGTTCCCAAATGACAAGCGCGGTTAAGGTTACGGCGGAAATGACGGCAAGGATAATGATTTCAGTGGAGTTAAACCAATCCTGCTCACGTCCTTGATCCAGCATTAATTGCAAGCAGCCTACGCCTAACACCAATAAGACTAGTCCCACCGTATCAATAGGTTGGTGCTGAATTTTACTTTCTCGTGGCATTAATATTTTCCAACTGGTACTGATAATGAACAGTCCAACGGGCACATTAATAAAGAAGATCCACCCCCAATGTAAATTATCACTGATCCAACCACCGAGAATGGGACCGAAAATCGGTGCAACTACAATGGTCATTGCCCAAAATGCCAATGCCATGCCCCGTTTTTCCGAAGGATAGTTATTGAGTAGCAAACTCTGAGACAGCGGAATAATCGGGCCTGCCGCTAATCCTTGGAAAATACGGCATAGAATCAACATTTCCAAGCTATGGGAAATGCCGCATAACCAAGAGGCTAAAACAAAAAGTGCGGTGGAAATGAGGAATAATTTTACTTCCCCAAAACGTTTGGCAAGCCAGCCGGTAATCGGAATAGAAATCGCATTGGCGACGCCGAAAGAGGTAATCACCCAAGTGCCTTGGCTGAACGATGCGCCGAGATCGCCCGAAATCGTGGGGATCGCCACGTTTGCAATGGTGGAATCCAATACTTGCATGAACGTGGCAAGAGACAGCGCTAACGTAATGATGCCAAGGGCAGCACCTTCAATAGGTTTTTGCATGATGGGCAAACCTTAGTTTGTATTGTCGCGAATAATTTTTTCGATGAGATTTTCCACCGCACTTTGATCATAATTCAACGTATTGGTGGAATAGAGCGGCGCAGTACGTTTTTGTTGCGATAACATTTCACCACGGGTATCTGAAATATTCACTTCAACCAAGGTAGATAAGCCCATACGCAACGGGTAGTTAGCGATTTGTTGTGCATCTAAGCTGATACGTACAGGCACACGTTGCACCACTTTGATCCAGTTACCGGTGGCATTCTGGGCAGGGAGCAAAGAAAATGCGCTGCCGGTTCCCATTTCGATACCTTCTACTTTGCCATCAAATTTCACATCATGACCGTATAAATCAAAGGATAATTTCACCGGTTGCCCGATTCGCATATCTTTTAATTGTGTTTCTTTGAAATTGGCATCCACCCACATTTGTTCGTTGGAAATAATTGCCATTAGCGCACTACCCACGGCAACTTTTTGTCCCACTTGTGTGCTTCGGCGTGCCACATAGCCATCGACCGGGCTGGTGATTTTCGTGCGTTGCAAATTGAGCCACGCCTGTTTGACCGAACTGATGGCTTTTTGAATTTCCGGCTGCTCTTTCAGAGGCACATTCATTAATAAGGATTTATTGGCAGCAAGTTGGTTTTTCACGGCGTTTAAGTTGGCTTCCGCTGTCATTACCGCTTCTCTGGCGTGTTGTAGCGATTCTTTATCAATCGCTCCGCTTTTTCCTAACTGTTCACGGCGCACTAAATCGCCTTGTGCTTTCGTCAACGCCGTTTGGTTGGCTTGAACCGTTGCTTCCAGTTGTTTCACGGTGTAGCCAAGCTGCGACATTTGGCGTACTGCACTTGCCAAGGTATTTTGTGCTTGGCTGAAACTCAGTTGATAATCCGTGTCATCCAATTCAAGTAACACATCTCCCGCATGCACAAAATCCATGTTTTCTACGTTAATTTGTCGCACGTTTCCGGCAATTTGCGAAGAAATCATCACTTGGTTGCCACTCACATAAGCGTCTTCAGTGGTTTGATAATCCTTAATAAAATAGAACCAATATAATCCGGCGAGGATCGCCATGAGAATAAGCAAAAAAAAGAAAATGCCTAAGGCTTTTTTGCGTGTATTTTTTTGGGGAGAAGCGATTGATTTGCTTGCGTCTGTCATTTATGTTCCTTTTTGATAGTTTTTAGAAATGATTATTAATAATTCCATCTTTATTATCTATCAATTCTATTCAATGTAACAATTAGCGCCATTATGTGCTTTTTTCTATACTTACGCCAACAAAAACGAACGAGGTTAAGCATTACATCGTTCATCTTTTATAAATTAACAAAGTAGAGGAGAACATATTATGTCAAAAACATTTATTGGTTTAGATACCGCAAAATCTAAAGAATTAGCTGCAAAATTAAATGAATTATTAGCCACTTATCAAGTTTTCTACACCAACGTGCGTGGTTATCACTGGAACATTAAAGACGTGAACTTCTTTGAATTACACGCAAAATTTGAAGAAATTTACACTGATTTAGTGGAAAAAGTGGACGAAGTGGCAGAACGTATTTTAACCTTGGGCTACACCCCAAACAATGCGTTTAGCCAATATTTAAGCCATTCTCGTATTAAAGAAGATATTGCTGTGAGCACTGCAGTTGCTTGCTTAAGAGGCACACTAGAAGGCTTTAAAGTGTTACTGGCTCAACAACGTGAAATTCTTGCTTTGGCGGCAGATGCCGGTGATGAAGGCACCGTTTCACAAATGAGTGATTACATTAAAGCACAAGAAAAATTAGTTTGGATGTTCCAAGCTGCTTGCCAAACTTGTGCAAACTAAAATATAGCCTGCATGAAAGAAAAACCTGCTTAAGCTTAATGTTTAAGCAGGTTTTTTATAGCAAGTGCGGTGGTTTTTTATGGTGTTTTATAAAACATTGCTAAAACCTACCGCACTTTTTTATTTAATCACTACGCCGACAATGCTGCGTGTGTCTTCACGGACTTCGGTTAACTGTACACGCAAGATATCACCGATTTTGTATAACCGCTGATCTTTCACATAAAAAGCGATTTCATCAGGATTAATCACGATCTCTTCTTTATTGTCGTGTAAGGTTGAGGCAGGAATAAACATGGAAGCACCATTTTCTAGCAACATCACACGTAAACCGCCACGGGTCACATCTTGTACTTCTGCGTCAAATTCGGGTTTTTCAGCGACTTTATCCGCCAAATAGCGACAATATAACCAATCGGCAATATCACGTTCCACCAAGCGATTTTGGCGGCGTGCTTCTTGTAAACGGGCGAGTACGCTTTCTTCCGGTTTCGCAAAATCTCGGCCCGCTAAATGGGCTTTGATTAAGCGATGGTTCACCATATCCGAATATTTGCGGATTGGTGAAGTCCACGTGGCATAGCCGTTTAAGCCTAGACCAAAGTGCGGTGCCAATTCCGCTTTAAATTCTGCGAAAGTGAGAAAACGGCGCAAACGGAATTCCAAATAATCCCCTTCAATCGGTTCAATATCATGGCGCATTTGGCAATAGCCGTTTAAGGTTGCCAGATTTTCGAGTGCATAACGGATTTGTAATTCTGCTTTGTTTTCCTCATTGGCTAAATTGGCTAACAAGAAATGGTGGGCATTTTCCAAGAATTTTTTATCGAATCCGCTGTGCGTGTTGAAAATGCCACATTGCAAGTTTTCATGTAAAAATTGGGCAGCGCAGATATTGGCAATAATCATGGCTTCTTCCACGATTTGGTTGGCAATACGACGGTATTCCGCTTTAATTTCTTGCACTTTGCCGTTTTCTGCCAGCACGAAAGAATAATCCGGTTTTTCTTTAAAGAGCAGAGCATGGGTTTTACGCCATTGCGTTCTGGTTAGGGTAAATTGGTGCAGCCAGTGAATTTGCTGTGCTGTTTCCGGATTTTCCGGTTGCCAAGCATTGTCTTTGCCTTCTAAGTAATCGGAAACATTGTTATAGGCTAATTTGGCTTTAGATTGCACTTCTGCCAATACAAATCGTGAAGGCGCGGTGATGTTGCCGGCTAAATCTGTTTGAATATAACACACTAATGCCGGGCGGATTTCGTTCGGTTTGAGGGAGCATAGCTCGTCAGACAGTTCCCGTGGCAACATTGGAATATTGAAACCGGGCAAATAATTGGTGAAACAACGTTGTTTAGCGTCTTTTTCGATTTGTGAATGTGGGGCGATATAAGCCGTTGGATCGGCAATAGCCACCACTAATTGCCAGCCGGTTTGTTCACCGCTTGAGGTGATAGGCTCAATATACAAGGCATCGTCCATGTCCTGCGTGGTTTCAGCATCGATGGTGACGAAGTGAAGTGCGGTCAGATTTTCGCGCGTTTCTTGATCCTGCATTTCATAGTGATCTTGTCCTTGCACCGGTTCACGCGGTTGTTCGTGACGCGCAAGAGTCACCCACCAAGGTGCTAGTTCATCATTGGCGTGGCAAATAAATTGAGTGATTTGCGCATAGAAAAAACGATCGTCGCGCAAAGGGTGGGTTTTTAAGGTTGCCACAACCCAATCGCCTTCCTGTAATTCTTCTTTGACGGCTTTGCTTTGTGCGGCGCCAATGGGCTGATTGATGTTAGGGTGATCAACAAGCACCTGCAATTTCTTGTCTTTATTGAACCGCACTTTCGCGATAAAACGGGTAAGCATCGGCTCGATTAAGGCTTCCGGTTCCGCTTGTTCTTTATCCCCTTGTTTTTCGATAGTGGCGCTGATTTTGTCGCCGTGCATCACTTTTTTCATGGCAGGTGGCGCAATAAAGTAACTTTTTTTATCACATTCTAAAAAGCCATAGGCTTTATCGGAGCCTTTTACCGTGCCTTCTACACGTTCTTTGCTGTCATGAATTTGTTGTTTGAGTTGTGCGAGTAATGGGTTGTCTTGGAACATAATTATTTTTATCGTAGGGCAGCGTGGAGGCAGCCGAAATTATCATAAAATGGCGGAGTGAACTCCGCTTTACAAATAGAAAAGGCAGGTTAAAAAACCTGCCAATAAATAAAGGAAGAAAAAATTATTCTTCGCCTAGTTCGCCCATGGCGGTGATGCTGAAGCCTGCATCAACATGGACGATTTCACCGGTGATCCCGGAGGCTAAATCAGAGCATAAGAACGCCGCGGAGTTGCCTACATCTTCGATAGTCACGGTGCGGCGTAATGCAGCGGTTTTCTCGAAGGTTGCCAACATTTTCTTGAAGTTTTTAATACCGGAAGCCGCTAAGGTACGAATCGGGCCTGCAGAAATGGCGTTCACGCGAATGCCGTCTTTGCCTAAATCTGCTGCCATCACACGGGTTGCCGCTTCAAGAGAGGCTTTGGCTAAACACATCACATTGTAGTTTGGAATCGCACGTTCTGCACCTAAGTAAGAAAGGGTTAATAATGCCGCATTCGGATTCAAATATGGACGTGCTGCTTGCGCCATTGCTACAAAACTGTATGCGCTGATGTCGTGGGCAATGCGATAACCTTCACGGGTTGCCGCATTCACATAGTCGCCGTCTAATTGATCGCCCGGTGCGAATGCGATGGCGTGTACGAAACCATCGAATTTATCCCAGTGTTTGCTTAATTCTGCGAAGCAGTTTTGAATGCTTTCATCAGTAGCAACATCTAACGGAAGAACGATGTCTGCGCCAAATTCTTTGGCAAATTCTTCAACACGCGGTTGTAATTTTTCATTTAAATAAGTGAACGCTAATTCTGCGCCTTGCTCTTTCATCGCTTTTGCAATGCCGTAGGCGATAGAACGATTGCTGGCGAGACCTGTAACTAAAATACGTTTACCTGTTAAGAAACCCATAATTATTCCTGTTTGTTTTAGTGAAAAAATTGGCGAGATTATACTTGTTTTGCTTGTTTTGAGCAATGTAGCGATCTTTGGTTTAACCAGTTATGCCGGATTATCGATATCTTTAAATTCTACGTCAAAACCGTGTTCGTTTGCCAGCCATTCACCTAACGCTTTTACGCCATAACGTTCAGTGGCGTGGTGACCTGCAGCAAAGAAATGAATTCCTTGCTCCCTCGCAGAATGGATCGTTTGTTCAGATACTTCTCCGGTGATAAAGGCGTCACAACCTTGGGCTGCGGCAAGATCAATATAACCTTGACCACCACCGGTGCAGATACCGATTTTGCGGATAAAGTGCGGTCCGTTTTCTGTGCAAATTAATGGTGTTCGATTTAACACGCGTTCGATGCGTTCTGCAAATTGTTCTGCAGTTAACGGTTCTTTTAATGTACCCCACACCGGAATGCTGACTGTGTTTTTTTCTAACGGTTGAAGGTTTTTGACACCAAGTAATTGAGCAAGTTGAGCGTTGTTGCCGATTTCGGGGTGAACATCCAAAGGCAAATGATAACCGTATAAATTGATGTCATTAACCAATAATGTTTTAATTCGCTTGCCTTTCATGCCGCGGATACAAGGGTTTTCGCTCTTCCAAAAATAACCGTGATGAACGAGCAATGCATCGGCTTTTTGTTTAACGGCATAATCAATTAGGGCTTGGCTGGCGGTGACACCGGTGATAATTTTTTTGACCTCGGCTTTGCCTTCCACTTGTAAGCCATTTGGTGCGTAATCACTTATGACATCGCTATTGAGCTTTTGATTAAGTAGATTTTCTAGGGCTAAATTGTGCATAAACATTCTCTGAATAAAGAAAAGAATGGCGTAATAATAATGACTTTAGCGGGGAATAAGAAGAAAAAAATGGCCGGTGCGAATATCTTTGGTAAAGACGTGGGGGAGTTTTTGCACCGGCCAATGTGTTTAAGAATGACGACTATCTTAAATAAAAACGAGTTCATTATACAAATTATTATATAGCGATCAAGAAAAATTTAAAGATTTAGGTAAAAAAACTTTATCTCATGTTGTCTAGCTTGATGTATATAGTGAGAACATAATGAAAATAAAAGAAAATTTCTTTCTTAAAGAAGAAATACCTTGATCATAGTGATATATCAGCAGTAGCATTTTTGACAAATTTCATCTTATGTAAGGACCAATTTCATGCCTAGAATGCCTTATATTCCTTCTTCCGATCTTAAAACAATTCTGCATTCTAAACGCGCTAACTTGTATTATTTAGAACATTGCCGGGTTTTACTCAATGGTGGACGAGTGGAATATGTGACTGATCAAGGTCATGAATCCTTGTATTGGAACATTCCTATTGCCAATACCACGTGCTTATTGCTAGGAAGTGGAACTTCTATTACACAAGCAGCGATGCGCGAGCTTGCTAAAGCAGGAGTGATGGTAGGTTTTTGTAGTGGCGGTGGCACCCCATTATTTAATGGGACTGAGGCTGAAATCGGTTGTGATTTCTTTAGCCCACAAAGTGAGTATCGACCAGTGGAGTATTTGCAGCAATGGTGCGCTTTTTGGTTTGATGACACAAAACGTTTGTTAATTGCCAAATCATTGCAACATATCAGATTGCAAATTTTGCGAAGAAGTTGGGAAAAGTTAGATTGGGAGTTTGATTTGGACATACTGGATGCTGTAATTCAGAAATTTCAAGTTGAATTTCAACAGGCAGTGAATAGCCAGGCGTTGCTTGCCGCAGAAGGACGTTTTACCAAAGAAGTATATAAGTTAGCCAATTATTTTACGCTTTGCGATCCGAATTTTGTGCGTAGTGAGCGAGGCAACAGCATTGATTTAACCAATCAATTGTTAGATCACGGTAATTATTTAGCATATGGACTGGGCGCAACAGCCTGTTGGGTGCTCGGTTTACCACACGGTTTGGCTGTGTTGCACGGAAAAACACGCCGTGGCGGTTTGGTATTTGACGCGGCAGATATGATTAAGGACGCTATGATTTTGCCACAAGCCTTTATTTCTTCACAAAATGGCGATACAGAAAAAGAATTTCGCCAAATCTGCATTGAAAATTTTGCCCGTTTTGAAGCGTTAGATTTGATCATTGATGGGTTGAAACAACTGGCTGCTCAGGGAGTCGCGAAATGAACATTTTGCTGGTTAGCCAATGTCAGAAAAATGCATTGACGGAAACCCGTCGCATTTTAGATCAATTTGCCGAACGTTGCGGTGATCGTGTATGGCAAACGCCTATTACACAAGCAGGGTTAGATACATTGCATAAAATGCTACGACAAACAGCTCGTAAGAATACGGCGGTTGCGTGTTATTGGACTCATGGTAAAAATTTAACGGAATTACTTTGGATTGTTGGCGATAAATCACAATTTAATGCGGAAGGTCGTGTACCGACAAACCGAACCAAACGCAATATTTTACGAACGGAGGATGAAGGTGGTTGGTTACATGCGTATTCAATCCAAATTGTGACCGCACTTGCTGCGTTATTGCATGATTTAGGTAAAGCAAGTAAAGCCTTTCAATTAAAACTTAAACCCAACGTGCCTTTTCATGCGGATGCTTTTCGTCATGAATGGATTTCAGCCCGTTTATTTGAAGCGATGATTTCCGGTTGTCAAACAGATCAAGAATGGCTGGGGCGTTTGGCAAACTGGTCGGAATATAAAGAAAATTGGTTGAATGTACTCAATATTGATGAACCTAAAATCGTGAATAAGGCGGATTTTAGTCATTTACCGCCTTTGGCAAGAACATTGATTTGGTTAATCACCTCGCACCATCGTTTGCCATTTTTTAGTGATGTAAATAGGGAATTAAACGTAAGAAACCAAAAAAGCGTTTATCTGGATGACGCTAAATGGGAAAATTTTTATCAACGTCAACTCTATCCCACCGATCAATGGGTAAAAAACGAGAAAAGTACCCATCCCAATAAAAAGCAATTTTGGCAATTCGACTTTTTGGCGACGGATAGTCGGTCTTGGCAAAGAATGATGGGGCGCTGGGCGAGAAAAGCGTTAAATCATCCTGCATTATTGACCTCGGATTTTTCAGATCCTTTTTTCTTACTGGTGACTCGTTTATGTTTGATGGTGGGGGACCATCATTACTCTTCTTTACCGGCGGATATAACGTTAGGTGACAAAGATTTTAACTACAAACTCATTGCGAATACGGATAAAAATCACCAGGCGAAACAGGCATTGGATGAGCATCTGCTTGGCGTTTGTAAAACGGCCGTTTATTTTTCCCGTTTATTACCGAAATTGAAGGCGGAGCTGCCTGCCGTGAAACAGCATAAACCTTTTGTCCAACGCACCTCGATTCGGCGTTTTCAATGGCAAAATACGGCATTTGATTTGGCAAAATCTATTCGCAAAGAAACGGAAAAGTGCGGTCTGTTTTCCGTGAATTTAGCCAGCACCGGTTGCGGTAAAACCTTGGGGAATGCACGCATTATGTATGCGCTGGCTGATCCGCAAAAGGGAGCACGTTTTACCGCGGCATTAGGTTTGCGGGTTTTAACGTTACAAACAGGGCTGGCATTACAACAGAAATTAAGTTTGACCGAGGAGGCATTAGCTGTTTTGGTCGGTGGAAGTGCGGTCAAAAAATTGTATGAATTGCAGCAAACTAAAGAAAATAACGGTAGCGAATCGGTACAATATTGGTTTGAAGAAAATGAAGTTTATGGTGCCGACTTTATTGAATCTGCAATTGAAGATGAAAAATTTGCCGCGATTTTGCAGGAGCAGAAAGCACGAAAATTATTTTATGCACCAATTGTCACTTGTACTGTCGATCATTTAATGGGGGCGAGCGAAACGGCACGCGGCGGCAAATATATTGTGCCGATGTTGCGTTTACTGACGTCAGATTTAATTTTGGATGAACCGGATGATTTTAACCAAGATGATTTACCGGCACTTTCTCGTTTGGTACATCTTGCCGGTTTGTTTGGTTCACGCATTTTGCTGTCTTCAGCAACGATGACGCCTGATTTTATTTCCGGTTTATTCCGCGCATATCAATCAGGGCGGGAAATTTATAATCGTCAACAAGGACTTAATCAAAAGGCAATTTGTTGTGCTTGGTTTGATGAATTTAAACAAAAATCCGTCACTTGTACCACATTTGAGGAGTTTGAATCGGCACATCAACAGTTTGTGCAACGGCGGGCAGAAACCTTGCGTAAAGTCTCAGTGCGCCGAAAAGCACAAATTATGCTACTGCCGTTGTTAAAGAAAATTGAAAACCAATTGCTTGATGTGGCAACTTTAGCCGAGTATTTAGTGCAGCAGGCGATCGCCTTACATGATGCGCATAGCGAATACGATCCCATGACACAAAAACAAATCAGCTTCGGCTTAATTCGTTTTTCCAATATTAAGCCGATGATTCCTCTCGCCAAACAGCTTTTCCAACTGGAAAGTAGACCCGAATGGCAGGACTATCAAATTCATTTATGTTGTTATCATTCTAGGCAGTTATTGCTTCTGCGCTCAAAATTAGAAGAAAAACTGGATCGTATTTTAAATCGTACGGACAGCAAAAATGCATTTTGTCAGCCGGAAGTGATGACGGCAATGGTGAAGTCTCAAGCGAAACATCAATTATTTATTATATTGGGTAGCCCGGTTACCGAAGTGGGGCGGGATCATGACTACGATTGGGCGATTGTAGATCCGTCTTCAATGCGTTCTATTATTCAACTTGCCGGTAGGGTATGGCGGCATAGACCGGATAAAATTGCAGAACAACCGAATATTGCATTATTGCCGACCAATTGGCGCGGGTTAGCCGGACAAACCGGTGCGATTTTTAATAAGCCAGGATTTGAAGATAAACAACATCTTTTGGAAACGCACTGCACTGAAGAGTTAATTTCTGCTGAACAGCTTGAACGGATTGACTCCATTCCCCGACTTATAAAACGCGAAGATTTTCGACCGCACTTTTGTTTGGCGGATTTGGAACATCAAGCTACGGCAGATTTACTCAACAATACTGAAATTAATTGTGTAAATGCCTATTGGCATAAGGATTTGAGTAATCGATTCACGGCGAATTTGCCTCTGATGACCCGTTTTCGAAAATCACGCACACAACGAAATATTGTCTGTTTATTGGATGAAGAGGGAATTCCGTATTTTCGAGAGCAAGAACGCGCATGGGATACGCCGGATAACCCGCAAGATGCTTTACCGGAATTCCGTTATCAGGCATTAAACGTGAAAAATGATTTTGTTAAAACCTGGTTAGATATGCCTTTGCCGCTTGCATTAAGTGAGTTGGCTGAGAATTTGAGAGAGGAAAGTTTACTCTTTACTGCATTAAAATACGCTACAGTCACCTTAGACGAAAGCGCGGGACAATGGTGTTTTAATGAAACCTTGGGATTCTGGCGGGAGGATTAAAGTAAGTTTATAGCCTGTTTAAAACGAATTTAAACAGGATATATTTTTAGAAATGTGGCACAGTGGCCGTTTGGCTTAGGCCGTAGGCACTAAAAGATCCTTCGACGGATTTTGCTTTATAGACAGATTTTATGGCTAAAATAAATTGCTGTTTTGTGCTACTACTTTTCAAATGTGCGTGTGGATAGACACGTTGAGTCGCTTGTTTTTGCAGCATATTTTGTCGCACATCTTCAGTCCATTTACCTTGTGCCTTTAAACGTTTTTCCGCCCGCCGAAGGGCACTTTGTCCTTTCGACTGAACACGTTGATAAACACGGTAGCTTCTGACTTTTTCCGGAATCTGCATGCTTTCACTAATCAGTGCATAGTCGCGCAGTTCTTGCAATTTAAAATAAATAAAACCGCAATCATTCTCTGATCCGAAGATGCGAATAATGCCGCCGAGGGTCTTATCGTTGCCATAAGCGGGAAACGCAAGACCGATTCTGCCTTCAAAGTGCGGTAGAATTTGGTGGAGTTTTTGCAAACAGAAGCTGATAACTTCTGTTTGCAACATATCCACTTGCGGAATCGCTTTGATTTCAATGTAGTGGGTTTGTGTCATGCTTATTCCTTACCGCTTGCACCAAATACACCGCCACGGATAAGTACGCTAATGACATAATGCTGTTGTTTAACCTCAGGCGTTTTATCATTGAGGATCCAATTATCGAATAAAGTATAAAAATCTAATTTTTCTTTGGGTTGACGGAACGCCGTGCCTAAATTGGTGACTGCACCATAAGGTTCCACCGGAATTGGGAATTCGGCATCGGATTTGTACCATGTATCAATAGTGCGGATAGCATTGCCAACTTTTTGCGAGTGCATGGCCGCTTTTTCATTTTCAACTTTGTAGAGTGTTTTACTTTTGCGACTGTTGGAGTCAAGAATAAGCTCTTGTGAGGGATAAACTTCTTGTCCATAACCCATTTTGGCATAAGCCGTGACATTTAAAATTACAAATTGTTTGCCGCTTAATCCTGACTCGATGAAATCGGCAAGTGCTTTGAGTTCGATGGATTCATCATCAAAGTGATTTAATGAAAGGGCCTTAGCGTTATCGAAAGTGAGCGTTTTGTCATTAAATTCTACCTTAATTTTAATGCTTTCCGCATTCATTCGATTACGCCACAACCAACGGGCATTGGCAATATTGGCGGCATAGCGTTTGGCTAATTCGGAGAAACCTTTGTTCTGTACATAATTTTCTACGGTTTTGATGACTTTATCTTGATAATTTAGATTGTTACATACACAAGGTTTACCATTAAACGGCAACACTTTACAGGTAAAACGAGCAACTAAAGTATCATTTTTGTCATTTAATGTAGCAACATCGATAGTTTGTGGGTTGGCATCTTCAATATTTACATCTAGCTTAGTAGGATCATTTCCTTTAATTTTTGATAATCGGTGAGACATTGTGCCGCGAACAGATTTTTCACGAATTTTAACGGCTTCTTCAACCGGATTTTTATCTTGGCTGTTACATTGCGTAAAAAACGCATCGGAAATATCTAAATTGCGTTCAAATGCGAGTACGCTTGGGGTGGCGTTTGAGTTCTGTTTTGATTTGCTCATTATTGGTCTCCTTGTGAAATGAGGTATAAGCCGTTTTTAGGTTCGGTATAGCGCCAAAAACAGCGGGATAAATCTTGCGGTAAATTAAGTGGGAAAACCCATTTGCCTAAGCTATATAAGGTTTCCACATATTGGCTCGGGTAATCCTGTGTGCGGCAATGTTGTAGCTGTCCTGCATCAAACATTGGGGAAATCGCTTGATAGCCCACCGGAATCGGCACAAGCCATCCTCTGCCTTGTTTAATGCTGTAACTTTGCCATTCATTCGCTTTGGCATTAGGGTGGTTGGGAATATGGTGTAACGCCGCCGTTTCGATTAAGGCGTCCAATGCGGTGCTGTCGGGCTTCTTCTCTAAAATGACAAAATCTCCTTGTTTCAAGCCTTGTTGCAATTCTTTTGTAATTTTAATGAGTTCGGCCTGCGCATCCATCAACACAAATCCCGGCAGTAATTGACTTTTGATTATCCATTCTTCTTCAATATGACGTAACTGAACGTCTTCAATACTGAAAACGGAACCGCCGGCAATCCGTTGTTGCATAAGCTGTGTTTTGCACTTTGATAAGAAATCTTTGGCTTCATCACAATCCGAATCATTTTTAATCCAACGGGAAAGTACTCTATCGGAAATCTGTAATTCAACGACCAAAGAAACCTCTAAATGCACTTTTCCTTCTTCAATAATCGGAGCCGTTTTGCCATTTTTCTTTAAGGGATTGCGTGTTTGGACAAAAGTGCGGTCGGAAAATAGCGTGGATTGATAAGCCTGTAGTTCATAATTGTGGCAGGCAATCATGACGCCATTTAATGTTGCTTGGCCATTTAGTTTTCGGCTCAAAGCATGTATTGCACCGACAAAGCCGCTAATAGCCGGAAAACCGTAACTTAAAGGACCGGAAATCGCATTGGCTGCTTGAATTTTAATGTGTTTAAAAACCAGATAAAAATCAGCGTTCATATTGGATCCTTATTTATTTAAGCGGGCTTGTGCGGCAATGGCTTTTTCCATATTTCTGCACCATTGGTTGTATTCCGGTGTTGCAAAATCTTGTTGAATGGATTTGAAACGCCATTTTAGGCAAGCATTAATCCACAGCGCAAATTGACGAATAATTTCAGCACTCCAATTATCTTGTTCAGCGTGTTATCGGAAGATCTCTTCACCATCAAGTTCGGCACGACCTGGATCTAACCAGTACTTTTGATATTCGTTGAGCAAATAGTCTTTACTCCAGCCTGCCGGATGGTTTTTTTGAATCCGCTCAGCCTGCATTAAAACCGTTTGCGCAATTAACTCCAGTGCAAATTTGCGCTTGTCTCTTTCCGGATAGATATTCTTTTCCGCTCCAACAACCTCATACAACAGATTAAAGCTCTCACGACAAGCATAGGCTAAACGGCGGTTAAAGATTGTCGTTTGTTTTTCGGTTAAGCGTATCTGTTCTTGCGATTTAAAAATTGGGGGAAGGGAAGGTAGTAGATAATGTCGACCTTTTTGAGATACGTTTAATAGCCCTACATTTTGGTAGTTGCTACCTCCAAGTATAGTCATTCCTATATTTTTTAATGTTGTATATGAAAGTTGTTTTGTATCTTGCTTATAGCGATTGGTTAATGCCAATTTGTTATTATCAGAATATCGTAATTGATTGATTTTATAGTAAAAATGGTTTGTTAATGTGGATGGATATAGTGGTACTAAACAAGTGTAGTTATCCTCTTGAGGGTCGGGGTGATTTACCCATAAAATTTGTTTATTACGCTCGTCGCTGAAGGGTTTTGTTAAATCACCTTTTAAGGCATTTTGAAAGCAGACTTTATATTGATTTGATAATTCCGGATCATCTGCAAAACAGCCTTCGAGACGAGGATCATCGGTGAGTAGTAATTCTTTCAGTGTAACCCCTTTTTCTGCATCAACAATAATATTAAAGAAACCGGCCAAAGGAAGTGCCGCCGCGTTTCCATTTGCATCAAGTTCTAATTTAGGGATTAATTGCGAACCGACAAGTTCAGGAGGAAGCGTCGGAGCAGATTGAAAATTTACGTTGTCTCCTTTTGAGGAAGAATGAATGCCGCGAGAAATGTGTGTTCCAAAATAAAGCTGTTTTGCTAAAACAAGCGCCGCATTTGGAATCCAAACATCAAAACGATATTTTTCGTCGTAGTCGGCAATTTTTTTTAGTAATTCCTCTTTATCTGAAAGATTGGCATTTTCTAGTTTTTTTCTATCGGCTTCTGATTTCTTATGATTTTGTTCAACAAGAAATTGCTGGATGGCTTTTATTATTGTTGCTTTCGTTATCATCGTTTTATCCATGGTAAATATATTTTTAGTTGGAACAGTTTTATAGCTAATTATATTAAGGACAATTAAAAAATTACGAAATTGAGAGCTTTATCACGAAATTTTTTGAATTTAGTTTTTATGACTGTATAGAGTTGTGATCGTGTCATATCTTAAAAAGATGATTTATTTGGGAAAGACTAGTGTAGTCTTGAAAACCGGCAAGTGCTTTAATGATCTACCCGTTCAGCAGTGAAGAATATTCTCCTTATACTCTGATTCTTGCCCGATTTCTAATCTTCTTATTTGGTAGTAAGGACGGGCAAGACCGCTACACCACAGAAATTATCTTTCTAAACTGCCTATTCGGCAGTGAAGTTGTAGATTGCTTTGCAGGCTCAGGGAGCGTCTTTCTAAGCTGCCTATTCGGCAGTGAAGTTGACACGATTAGCAAAGCAGCACGTCATAAATTTCTAAGCTGCCTATTCGGCAGTGAAGAAAGTCGGTTAACTGGTTAGCTCAAGCGTTTATTTCTAAGCTGCCTATTCGGCAGTGAAGTAACATCTTTCCCGCCTATAAATTCTTTCATTTTTCTAAGCTGCCTATTCGGCAGTGAAGGATGCGGATTACATTAAAAAATATCAGTCTCATTTCTAAGCTGCCTATTCGGCAGTGAAGATCTTCCATGAAGACGTGTTCGGATTTTGCCGTTTCTAAGCTGCCTATTCGGCAGTGAAGATAAATGGATGCCGTTTGTTGAGGAGTATTTGGTTTCTAAGCTGCCTATTCGGCAGTGAAGAAATTGTTTTGATCCATATTTAAATTACCTCATTTCTAAGCTGCCTATTCGGCAGTGAAGTTTTCTTTTAATTGCTTTAATGTTTCTGCAAATTTCTAAGCTGCCTATTCGGCAGTGAAGAGGATACTCATCAAGCCAACGCCAGTTATTCAGTTTCTAAGCTGCCTATTCGGCAGTGAAGTAAAATTATTTACGTAGTTGTTAACTACCGCATTTCTAAGCTGCCTATTCGGCAGTGAAGGTCATATCAGGGACTCGATTAGAGGGTGTAACTTTCTAAGCTGCCTATTCGGCAGTGAAGCTCCACTTCGGCGCTAGCCGATTCCCCGTTAATTTCTAAGCTGCCTATTCGGCAGTGAAGTGTTTACCCGCATCACTGAAAAATTAGGCGAATTTCTAAGCTGCCTATTCGGCAGTGAAGGAAGCGCCATCATTGCAGACCTACGAACACGTTTTCTAAGCTGCCTATTCGGCAGTGAAGATTTCAACGCGGCGCAAACCTAAAATGCGCGATTTCTAAGCTGCCTATTCGGCAGTGAAGGAATTTGTGTTTTTATTTGCATAGTGATGGGCTTTCTAAGCTGCCTATTCGGCAGTGAAGTATACAACCTCGCCTTGATTGCCGTTGCGTAATTTCTAAGCTGCCTATTCGGCAGTGAAGTTTGTAGCGAATGGTGTTTCAATGCAATCTCTTTTCTAAGCTGCCTATTCGGCAGTGAAGTTTTGTTAAAATCCCGCCTGCCTCGCGAGGTATTTCTAAGCTGCCTATTCGGCAGTGAAGAAGAAAAGGCTAAGTCCGGTATTTATGGTGATTTTCTAAGCTGCCTATTCGGCAGTGAAGAACGAGCGGGACAAAGACGAATAACCAGTCTTTTTCTAAGCTGCCTATTCGGCAGTGAAGTTTGCTGATGATGTTGTGACCACGTTTTTTAATTTCTAAGCTGCCTATTCGGCAGTGAAGGAGGTGGTCGCACAGGTTTTTCAGTTTTTCAATTTCTAAGCTGCCTATTCGGCAGTGAAGGTAAATTACCTGTACAAAAGATAGCAATAATTTTTCTAAGCTGCCTATTCGGCAGTGAAGATGGCTGATAATGTGTATTTAGCCCTTTACAATTTCTAAGCTGCCTATTCGGCAGTGAAGATCCCCCCGTCCTCATATCCGCCGCGCACATTTTTCTAAGCTGCCTATTCGGCAGTGAAGTGATGATCCATAAGCCTTGGGGCATCCAAGGCTTTCTAAGCTGCCTATTCGGCAGTGAAGCCGGGTAAGTGCATCAAACCTTGGCGGCCAACTTTCTAAGCTGCCTATTCGGCAGTGAAGAGAAGTTTTAGAATGGTTAAATAAAAATTATTTTTCTAAGCTGCCTATTCGGCAGTGAAGTTTGACCGCACTTTTTTTATCCTCGCTTTTTTTTTCTAAGCTGCCTATTCGGCAGTGAAGACAATGTTTTATCGTCTTAAAGACGACAAAGATTTCTAAGCTGCCTATTCGGCAGTGAAGAAAGGGTAAAAGTGTTAGTCACCGATGTAAAATTTCTAAGCTGCCTATTCGGCAGTGAAGTTAGCAAATATGCAACATCTCGCCTTGGCGTTTTTCTAAGCTGCCTATTCGGCAGTGAAGTTACCCAACGGATGATTTGTTCTGACGTGCTTTTTCTAAGCTGCCTATTCGGCAGTGAAGTGATGACGTGGCTAGTCTGGGCGATTGACTGCTTTCTAAGCTGCCTATTCGGCAGTGAAGTTGCAATATCATCAAATGCAATCCACCCCGAATTTCTAAGCTGCCTATTCGGCAGTGAAGTAGCCTTCCCCAAAAAACACAAGAAGCGCTTGTTTCTAAGCTGCCTATTCGGCAGTGAAGCTTGATGCGTGGCAGATAAGATTGCCTTTTAATTTCTAAGCTGCCTATTCGGCAGTGAAGGATAATCAATCACCCACTGATTCAGGGTTCTTTTTCTAAGCTGCCTATTCGGCAGTGAAGTTTGCCCCGCTTGGGCATCAATCACCAAACAGTTTCTAAGCTGCCTATTCGGCAGTGAAGGCAACACGCCAAAACACTTACGACACGATGACTTTCTAAGCTGCCTATTCGGCAGTGAAGTTTTCAGATAAATTGTTGTTTACTTCGATTGATTTCTAAGCTGCCTATTCGGCAGTGAAGCTTTACTACTCTTGGTTTAGTTGAGGGCGAATTTTCTAAGCTGCCTATTCGGCAGTGAAGTGCCACCGATGTTTAATGTGCGCTTTCTGTCATTTCTAAGCTGCCTATTCGGCAGTGAAGATTGTTCCGCCCAAGCTCGAGCAGATTCCGCATTTCTAAGCTGCCTATTCGGCAGTGAAGCTCAATCGAGTGCGTAATCTCGCTAAATAAACTTTCTAAGCTGCCTATTCGGCAGTGAAGCCGTATCAAAACCGCAAAGAGAAAAAGACCGATTTCTAAGCTGCCTATTCGGCAGTGAAGGTAGCGTATGCCAGCATAGTGGCTTGGGCGGCTTTCTAAGCTGCCTATTCGGCAGTGAAGCCTTCTTCCACCGCATCAATAAACTGTTTCCATTTCTAAGCTGCCTATTCGGCAGTGAAGATCACGTTAACACCGGCATCAATGCGCACTTTTTTCTAAGCTGCCTATTCGGCAGTGAAGTTTTGATAACCAATGGCTTTTTATCGTCCGTTTTTCTAAGCTGCCTATTCGGCAGTGAAGGCACGATCAATTCCAAATGGGTACTCCAAAATTTTCTAAGCTGCCTATTCGGCAGTGAAGTACAAAGGCTTTGCGTTGTCCGAGTGTTGCAATTTCTAAGCTGCCTATTCGGCAGTGAAGTGATTACGATATATAGCCTAAAAGGCGGAAGCTTTCTAAGCTGCCTATTCGGCAGTGAAGCCCGTGCTTATACCATTTTTGCTCGTCAAAAATTTCTAAGCTGCCTATTCGGCAGTGAAGCCGCAAAAGACTCAAAAGAAGCTCAAGACTTATTTCTAAGCTGCCTATTCGGCAGTGAAGCGTTATTAATCGCTCAATATCTCTTAACCAAATTTCTAAGCTGCCTATTCGGCAGTGAAGAAAAAACGCTCACTTGGAGCGTCTTTTGGGTTTTTCTAAGCTGCCTATTCGGCAGTGAAGATTAGGTCGATTGGTTGATTGGTTTTTGCCAATTTCTAAGCTGCCTATTCGGCAGTGAAGTTCTACGAGCAAACTCCTCTACCGGTAAATAATTTCTAAGCTGCCTATTCGGCAGTGAAGAAACGATAGATTCCGACAGCACGGAAACCGTATTTCTAAGCTGCCTATTCGGCAGTGAAGTGGACATTTTAATTTAAAATGCCTGATATACCAAGATATAGTCGTATTTACATAATAAAATTCCTTTTATATTTGAAGCGCTTAACTTATTGTTATTAAAAGGGAAATTTATTGTTGGGAATAAAGGGTAAATAAAAAAGGAAGTCGAATGACTTCCTTTTTTGAATAGCTTTATTATTTCTGACGCATTGCCGGGAATAAAATCACATCGCGGATGGATGGGGCATTGGCGTAAAGCATGGCGAGACGGTCGATACCTAAGCCTTCACCAGCTGTTGGTGGTAAACCGTGTTCAAGGGCGACAACGAAATCTTCGTCTTTGAACATCGCTTCATCATCACCGGCTTCTTTGGCGGCCACTTGGGCGTCAAAGCGTTCATTTTGGTCTTCCGCATCGTTCAATTCGGAGAAACCGTTACCGATTTCACGTCCGCCGATGAAGAGTTCAAAGCGATCGGTGACTTCCGGATTTTCATCGTTACGACGTGCCAACGGTGAAATTTCCGCCGGGTGTGCCATTAAGAAAGTTGGTTGAATTAAATGATGCTCTGCCACTTCTTCAAAAATCGCGTTGACAATGCTGCCTAAGCCCCAAGATTTTTGGACTTCGATACCCAAGCGAGCGGCAACCGCTTTCGCGCGATCAATATCGTATAAATCTTCTTTGACGATACCTTTGTCTGCCCCGTATTTAATGGTGGCTTCGTGTAAGGTAATACGCTCGAATGGTTTGCCAAAGTCAAATTCGTACTCACCGTATTTCACGATGGTTGTTCCTAAAATGTCGATGGCAAGTTTGCGTAACAATTCTTCGGTGTTATCCATTAAATCGTGGTAGTCGGCATAGGCTTGGTAGTATTCAAGCATGGTAAATTCGGGATTGTGACGAACGGAAACGCCTTCGTTACGGAAGTTACGGTTTAATTCAAATACGCGCTCAAAACCGCCGACCACTAAGCGTTTTAGGTAAAGCTCAGGGGCAATACGCAAATACATATCTACGTCTAATGCGTTGTGGTGAGTCACGAAAGGACGTGCTGAAGCACCGCCCGGAATGACTTGTAACATCGGTGTTTCCACTTCCATAAATCCTTTGGAAATGAAGTAGTCACGAATGCCTGCAACCACTTTTGAACGAATGATAAAAGTGCGGCGGGATTCTTCGTTAGAAATTAAATCCAAGTAACGTTGACGGTAGCGCACTTCTTGGTCAGTTAAGCCATGGAATTTATCCGGTAACGGACGCAATGCTTTGGTCAGTAATTGTACCTCGGTGGCTTTAACGGTGAGTTCGTTGGTTTTGGTTTTGAATAATGAGCCTTTTACGCCCACGATGTCACCTAAATCCCAGTGACCGACATCATCGCTATACACGCCCTCAGGTAGATTGTCGCGTGCAACATAAAGCTGGATTTTGCCACTCATATCTTGGATGGTGATAAAGGTGGCTTTCCCCATGGCACGACGCGTCATGATACGGCCGGCAACCGCCACTTCAATATGTTGTTCTTTTAATGCTTCACCTTCTTCCGCATCATATTTATCATGCAAATCTTGGGCAAGTGCGTCACGACGGAATTGGTTTGGAAACGCATTACCTTTTGCGCGTAAGGCGGCTAATTTTTCACGACGGACTAACATTTCGCCGTTTAAATCGAATTCTTTCACTTCTTGTTCTGACATTTTTGTTTACCTTTAATTTTAAAAAACGTGTTTAAAAACGACCGCACTTTTAGAGTCCGGCCTTGAGACTGGCTTCAATAAACCGATCCAAATCACCGTCTAATACAGCTTGTGTATTGCGGTTCTCTACACCGGTACGTAAATCTTTAATACGAGAATCATCTAATACATAAGAACGAATTTGGCTACCCCAACCGATGTCGGATTTGTTGTCTTCCATGGCTTGTTTGTCGGCATTTTTCTTTTGCAATTCCAATTCGTACAACTTCGCTTTCAGTTGTTTCATTGCCTGATCTTTGTTCTTGTGTTGGGAGCGGTCGTTCTGACATTGCACCACAATGCCACTTGGCATGTGCGTAATTCGCACCGCACTTTCAGTTTTGTTCACGTGCTGACCGCCCGCACCGGAGGCGCGATACACATCGATACGCAAATCGGCAGGATTGATTTCGATATCAATATCATCGTCAATTTCAGGATAGACGAAAGCCGCGCTGAATGAGGTATGACGACGGTTATTGGAGTCAAACGGGCTTTTACGCACCAAACGATGAATACCGGTTTCCGTGCGTAGCCAGCCGAAGGCATATTCGCCGCTGACACGAATTGTCGCCGATTTAACGCCCGCCACATCGCCGTCGGAGACTTCCATCAATTCGGTTTTGAATCCTTTACTTTCTGCCCAGCGCAAATACATGCGAAGTAACATTTCCGTCCAGTCTTGCGCTTCGGTGCCGCCGGATCCTGCTTGTAAATCTACATAACAATCACAAGCATCGTGTTCGCCGCTGAACATACGGCGAAATTCCAGTTTGGCGAGTTGTTGTTCCAGTTCGTCTAATTCCGCAACGGCTTCGTTGAAGGTGTCTTCGTCTTCCGCTTCTACGGCGAGTTCCAACAAGCCGTCTACATCTTCCAAGCCTTGCTCTAAATTTTTAATGGTGTTAACTACCTGTTCTAAAGAAACGCGCTCTTTGCCGAGTGCCTGCGCTTTGTCTGCGTCGTTCCATACATCAGGCTGTTCCAATTCGGCGTTGACTTCTTCTAAACGCTCGGTTTTGGCGTCGAAGTCAAAGATACCCCCGAAGCACCGAAGTGCGGTTGGTTAAATCGGCGATTTTATTTTTGATAGGATTAATTTCAAACATGATAATTAAATGTGTTTAAAGATTAAATTAAGTGTGGAATTATAAGGGATTTTGCGGGAATTTGGTAGGTGATGGAATAATAAAAAACCTTATTCATAAGGAATGAATAAGGTTTTAAATTGATTTAACTTAAAACTGAATTACTCGTCAGCAGGGAATTTTTCTTCTAATTGATCTGCTAATTTGTCAATAGCATCCTCTTTTGCGTTTGCTTTTGCGACAGCTTCAGGAACTTTACCGGCATTGTCAGTAGATGGTGCTTTGACTTGAGATAAAATTAGTTGAGCTACTTCTTTTTCAGCATCTACATATTCTTTATACATAGCAACAAGTGGTGAAACTTCTTCACTTTTAATGCCTAATGCTTCTAATTCAGCTACATGTTCTGCTGCTTTTTTCTCAAATTCTGTAACAGCAGTTTCAGTTGCGGCCATATTGCTACTTGCAGAGGCAGTAGCAATTGCATCAAAACTTGCTTCAAGTTTTTGGCCGGCTGTTTCTTCCCAAGCTTTAAATTTTTTTACTTCTTCAGCTTGTTGAGACGCAGCGAATGCGCTAACGGAAACTAATGTGAGTGCAGATACTGCAGCGACTTTGAAAAGTTTTTTCATTAGGATCACCTCTTATAAGTAAATTTAAAATGTAAAGTTGTTGTACAAGAAAGCTTGTACGCTTTTTAGAATATAAAAAGTTGAGCGTTATAGTCAAGTATTTTATTGGGTTAGTATAATGCGCCCAATTTTGCATAAGCTGCCAATTGCTTTTATAATTCGCACTTCTTTTAACTATTTCACAATTTAGGAACAAAAAATGAAAAAAATTATTACCGCACTTTCTCTTTTTGCGATTTCTGTGGGGGCAACCGCAAACGATGCCGTGTTGAAAAGTAAGCTGGAAAAATTAGGTGCAAAAGATATTGAAATTCAAACCTCACCGATTAAGGGATTGAAAACCGTTGTAAGCGATCAAGGTATTTTTTACGCCAGCGAAGATGGCGATTATTTAGTTCAAGGTAAAATTTATAAACTTACCGACAAAGGCATTAGCAACGTTTCTAATAAATTGCTGATGGAGAAAGTCAATGCATTGAAAGACGAAATGATTGTGTATCCAGCAAAAAACGAAAAGCATGTTGTCACCGTGTTCATGGATATTACCTGCCATTACTGCCATTTATTACACCAACAAATCAAAGAATATAACGATTTAGGTATTACTATACGCTATTTGGCGTTCCCGCGTGGTGGTTTGGATAATCAAACAGCACGTCAAATGGAAGCGATTTGGACGGCAAAAGATCCTATGTTCGCTTTGAATGAAGCGGAAAAAGGGCATTTACCGCAAGAATTGAAAACCCCGAATATGGTGAAAAAACATTATATGCTTGGTATGCAACTGGGCGTCACCGGTACACCGACAATTATTACATCTGAAGGTGATGTTATCGGCGGTTATTTGAAACCGGCTGATTTACTTGCTGCCTTAGAAGGGTAATGCAAGGTCATCCGTGCAAAAACGTATCTTACGCCGCGATGTGCCGGCAGGTGATAAACTCTGTGACGATCCCTTGTTGGATCGTCTTTATCGTTCACGCCATATTAAAAACGCCAACCAATTAGACCGCACTTTAAATGCTATGCACCATCCAAATCTCATGTCAGGTGTGGATGTCGCGGTAGAACACCTCTTTGAAGCCTACCAAAAACAACAACGCATTGTCATTATTGGTGATTTTGATGCAGATGGTGCCACCAGCACAGCACTGGCAGTGTTAGCCTTGCGTCAGCTGGGCTTTGCCAACGTGACCTATTTAGTGCCGAATCGTTTTGAACAAGGCTATGGTTTAAGTGTAGCCGTCGCAAAAGAGGCTTTGGCACTTGGCGTTGAGTTGTTAATGACCGTGGATAACGGTGTTTCTTCCCATGAGGGCGTCGCCTTTTTAAAGGCGCAAGGTGTGAAAGTGATCGTCACCGATCACCACTTGCCACCGGAAACGTTGCCGAATGCCGATGCCATTGTGAATCCGAATTTGGCGCATTGCGGTTTTCCCTCCAAACATCTGGCGGGTGTGGGAGTTACTTTTTATCTTATGCTTGCCTTGCGGGCGAAATTCCGTGAACTTGGTCTATTTGATGCCAAAAATCAGCCGAATTTCACGGAATTGTTGGATTTGGTGGCGTTAGGCACGGTATCCGATGTGGTGCCATTAGATCAAAATAACCGCATTTTAGTCTATCAAGGCATTGCCCGTATTCGCGCTGAACGCTGTCGATGCGGCATTCTTGCATTGGCAGAAGTGGCGAAGCGGGATGTGACCCGTTTCGTGGCAGCGGATTTAGGGTTTTCCATTGGGCCTCGTTTAAACGCCGCGGGACGGCTGGATAATATGTCCGTGGGCGTGGAGCTTTTGTTAGCCGAAAACATGGAAACGGCTCGCGCGTTGGCATTAGAGCTGGATGGGTTAAATCAAGCGCGCAAAGAAATTGAGCAAGGCATGAAGTTAGAAGCTTTAACCATCTGCCAAAATTTGTTTGCAAATGCCACCGCACTTGAAACAGACATTCCGCATTCTATTGTGTTGTATCAATCGGATTGGCACCAAGGTGTGCTTGGGATTCTCGCCTCACGCATTAAAGAACAGTTTCACCGCCCGGTGATTGCGTTTGCTCAAGATCAAGCAGGCATCTTAAAAGGGTCTGCACGTTCCATCCCCGGCTTACATATTCGTGATGTGCTGGAACGGGTTTATTCACAGCATCCGGATTTGATCCTGAAATTTGGCGGACATGCCATGGCGGCAGGATTAAGTATTCCGGAAAGTCGCTTTGACGATTTTCGTCAGATTTTTAATCAGACGGTCAGTGAATTATTGGCGGAAGACCAATTACAAGGCACGATTTGGACTGACGGCGAATTAAATGCGAACTTGTTAAACTTGGCAACGGCAGAAACCTTACGTCAAGGTGGTCCTTGGGGACAAGCATTTCCTGAACCCATGTTTGATGGTGAGTTTAAAATTTTGCAACAACGCTTAGTGGGCGAAAAACACTTGAAAATGATGGTGGAACCCAAACTGGGCGGACCTTTGTTAGATGCTATCGCCTTTAACATCGATACGCGCTATTATCCTGATTTATCTATAAAAACCGCAAGATTTGCGTATAAATTAGATATCAATGAATTTCGTGGTAATCGCGATCTTCAGTTGTTAGTGGATTATATTGAACCATTGGAAAGTTAGGCACATGATGTCACGGGTTGGATTGCTCATCGTCTTATTCTTTGTCAGCGGATTTGCCGTTGCGCAAGAAAGCGTGTCTCATCTGCCTGCAGCAGATGAAGCCAATCACCCGTTTGAAGATGGCAAAGATTATTTTTCCTATCAAGAACCGCTAACGCTTCCGCCTCGGGAAGATAATCGCATCCCGATTCAATTCTTTTTTGATTACGATTGTCGCGTTTGCTCTTCTGCCCAAGACATTCTTGAACTTTATAGTCAAATTAACCGCGATCGCGTGGTATTAACCGAATATCCGGTAGCAACCGCGAAAACGCGTTTTTCTGCGACGGTTTTTTACAGTCTGCAGGCGTTAAATGCCGACAATGTATCCTCTGCATTAATGTTTGAAACGGCTGAAAAAAGCCAATATATCAAACTTGCTCAACAGGAAAATCTATTAACTTGGCTTGAGCAGCAAGGCATTGAGCGAAACCGTTTTTTACAAACCTATTCTTCAGAGCAAATTAAACAACAGGTGGATGAGGCAATACGTTTAACCGAAGATTACGGCGTGTTTACGTTTCCTTATGTCATTATTGACGGCAAATATGTGTTGACCGCGAGCACCTTATATAATGACGATTATGCCCTCGCGGTATTAGATTTTTTAATTAACAAAAAACAATAGCAAACCAGTACAAAGGATCCTTATGAAAATCGGTATTGTTGGCGCAATGGCGCAAGAAGTAGAAATTTTACTCAATTTAATGACAGATAAGATCGTGACAAAATTGGCGTCCGGCACGATTTATGAAGGCAACATTCAAGGAAAACAGGTTGCCTTGTTGCAATCCGGTATCGGCAAAGTTGCGGCTGCCATGGGGACGACCGCGTTATTGCAATTAACGCAACCGGCTCTGGTGATTAATACCGGTTCTGCCGGTGGCGTGGCGGAAGATTTGAACATTGGTGATGTGATTGTGTCCACTGAAACGCAATATCACGATGCGGATGTGACGGCTTTTGGTTATGCCAAAGGGCAGTTGCCTGCATGCCCGGTCAGTTTTGTGTCCGATACCAAACTTGTCGAGCTGGCAGAACGCGTTGCCACCCAATTAGGGCAACATGTGAAACGTGGTTTGATTTGTTCCGGTGACAGTTTTATTCAAGGTGGTGAACGGTTGGCACAAATTAAGCAGGATTTCCCGAAGGTGATTGCCGTGGAAATGGAAGCCACTGCGATTGCGCAAGTTTGTCACGCGTTTAATGTGCCTTTTGTGGTGGTTCGCGCCATTTCTGATGCGGGGGATGGCAAAGCGAATATGTCCTTTGAAGAATTCCTTCCGTTGGCGGCGAAACAATCTTCTGACATGATCGTTGCCATGTTGGCAGAATTGAATTAATCCTTTCTTTCCGCGTGCGGTTTTCATCGCACGCGGATTCAGCTCCCTCCCGACCACGCTCTCATTTTTCGTCTGTTTTTCTAAAAAACACTTGATTCTGGAGTGACTCCATATTTTACCATGGTTAAAACTCAACGATAAAAGGAGACATCAAATGAGATTTCTAAAAATAAGTGTAATTTGCACCGCACTTTTCGCCGCATCCCTTGCTAACGCCCATAACGTTTGGGTGGAGCCTATTAAAGATGCCAATGCCGCCGGACAATATGTGGTGAAATTCGGCCATGAACAGACAGAAGCTTATCCTGAACAAAAATTGAAAGCGGTTAAATTGCTGGATAGTAAAGGTAATGTCACTAACGCAACCTATCAATTTAAAGAAGGTGAAGCTTATCTTAATGCGGAGAAAGCCTCACAAGTGTTTATTCGTTTTGATAACGGTATTTGGTCTAAATTGCCAAGCGGCAAATATGTAGAAAAAACGAAACAACAAGAACCGACAGCCGAACTTTCTGTGAATCCGGTGAAATTTGGTAAAGCCGTTTTACACTGGGACGAACAAGCGATGAAAGCACACGGCATGGAATACGAATTGGTGCCACAAGCGCAACCCAAGGCCGGAAAACCATTGCAAATTTTAGTGTTACATAAAGGCAAACCGGTAAAAGACATTAAAGTGGGATTGGGCGAAGATGCGCCGTTCAACTTAACCAACGACAAAGGTATTGCTGAATTTACACCACAAGCAGGTTACAACAAAGTTTGGGCTGAATTTGAGGAAAACGTCAAAGACAATCCGGATTACGATCGCCGCTCAGTGGAATATATGCTGACCTTTGATGCCGAGTAATCAAATGAAAAAAACGTTGCGTATTCTGACCGCACTTTTCCCCTTGTTGATTGCCCCTCATGCGTTGGCGCATGCACTTTATGTGTTCGCCCAGTATGATGGGCAAACTGTCACGGGGAAATCCTATTATTCCGATATGACCCCTGCCGCGGAAACCTATGTGGAAGTTTTACGTCATGGGGAAAATCAGCCATTGATGACGGGGAAAACCGACAACCGTGGATATTTTCATTTTCCGTTAGCGGTTGAACCCAAAGTCGCCTTGAAAGTGGTGGTCGAAGGGGAAGAAGGGCATCGTGCGGCAGTGGTGGCGGATCGCATCACCGCGACACCAAACACACCAACGCAAGCAAACGATGAAAGCCTGTTACTGTTGCGGGGGGATATTGCGCAGTTACGCGACAAAATTTACCTGCATGATATTTTAGGCGGTATGGGTTACATCGTAGGCATTGCGGGCATTGCCGCTTGGTTAAGCGCCCGCAAATTAAGAAAAGGACGTTAATCATGCATTTGTCGGAAGGCGTATTGCATACGCCGGTGTTATTAGCGGGCGTTGCTTTGGCGGGAGTCGGTGTCGCTGTCGGATTACGTCGTTTAGAGAGTGAACGTTTGCCTCTAACGGCGTTGTTTGCGGCGGCATTTTTTGTTGCTGGCACCATTCATGTTCCCGTGGGCATTGGCAGCGTTCACTTGATTTTAAATGGCATGGCAGGTTTATTTCTTGGCTGGGCAGTCTTCCCGGCTTTTCTTATTGCCTTATTGTTACAAGTTCTATTCTTCTCTTTTGGCGGCTTTGCCGTATTGGGCGTGAATTTATGTGTCATGGCATTGCCGGCGGTCGCGGCGCATTATGTGTTGCGTGGTTATTTAAAGCCGGATATGGGAGCTATGGCAAAACTGATTACCGGCTTGGGCGCAGGCATTATTGGTGTCAGTGGCGCCGGCGCATTAGCCTCTCTCGTTTTAGCGTTAGATGGCGGCAAACATTATCAGGATTTAATTGCCTTATTGCTGTTGTCACATTTACCGGTATTCGTGTTAGACGGTATGATCAGCTACGGTGTGATTTCTCTCCTCAGCAAAATGTACCCGAGTGCATTACAATCTATTGGCACTTCACTGAACATTGACGATACCAAACGGTGCGCACAATGAGCCCCGTATTTCAGCGTTTTTTTCCACCGCACTTTTTTGCCCCTCACTTGCGCCTGATTTATCTATTCCTTTGGGGCTTGGTGATCAGCGCCTTGTCGAATCTCTCCTTGTTGCTATGGTTAAACGGAATCGCCTTAATCTTATGGGTAATCTTGATTTATCGTTGTCGTGATTCTTATTTTTCTTATCTAAAACGTTGGCTGGTATTCAACATTTTTACTTTATTGCTTTGGGCAACCTTAAGTTGGCGTATTGGAGCTGATGGTGTTGAACTTAACCCGTCAGGCATGGATACGGCACTGTTAATCAGTTTACGCATGAACCTCTTGCTGTTTTTTTTATGGCTACTGTTATGGAAAATGAATGATGCAGTATTGGTACAAGCCATCGGGAAATTGCCGTTGCCGCCTAAGCTAATTTGGCTGTTTGTATTGACGGTGCGCTATATTGCGCTGTTAGGCGAATTACAACAGAAAATGGATTTGGCGATGCGTGCGCGAGGGTATCATGCCGGATTGAATCGCCGAACGTTATATGTCACGGCACAACGGGTTGCGCTGTTACTGGTGCACGCTTTACTCAAAGCTGAGACAGCGCAAATCGCGCTCAAATGCCGTGGCTTTCGCTTCGGTGAAAAAACAAATTTAAGTGGGGAAAAATGACGGTTTTACAAGTCAACGGATTGCAAATTAAACGAGGAGAACGGCAGATTATCGACAATCTGTCTTTTCAAATTGAACCAGGTCAACGCTTTTTTGTGCAGGGCGAAATAGGCACAGGAAAAACCACCTTATTGCTTGCTTTGTTAGGGTTTGTGCCTATTACTCGTGGCGATATTCGCCTCTTTGGACACTTATGTCGGGAGGAAAAAGATTTTGCGCCTTTTCGTGGCATCGTAGGGCTTTGTTTTCAGCACGCCGATGATCAACTGTTTGGGCCAACTGTGTTGGACGATGTTGCCTTTGGGCCGTTAAATCAAGGTTTGTCACGCCAGCAGGCGTATGCTGTTGCTTTGCAGCAACTGGAATGCTTAGGGATTGCCCACTTGCAGAACCGAACCGTGCATATGCTGTCCGGTGGCGAAAAAAATTTCACCGCTTTAGCGGGCGTGTTGGCAATGCAACCGAAAATGTTATTGTTAGACGAGCCGACGAATGGATTGGATTGTAAAAATACGGAAAAATTGACCGCACTTTTGCGTGAGCTGTCGCTGCCTATGTTGGTAGCCTCTCATCATCAAGGATTTACGGCTGAATTGGCCGATGATGTTCTGACTTTATGATCTCAATCAACCCGAAAAATCAAAGGTTGTGCTACCCTAGCAAGGTTTTTTGTAACCAGATCGTTAAGGGGCAATATTATGTGTACAACTTGTGGTTGTGGACATCCGGAACAAGTCAGAATCGGTGAGGTAGCTCATTCTCATCATGACCATGACGGCACACAAAGTGCGGTCAAAAATCCGAACTTTTCTCACTTCAAATTTCACTCGGTAGAATCGGCTTCTGAAGCCAATGAAACACAGAAACGCCTGTTGAAAGTGGAACAGGACGTGTTAGGTAAAAATAATCAAATCGCGGCGCACAACCGCTTTCTTTTCCAGCAACAACATATTCTTGCACTGAATTTGGTGTCCAGCCCGGGTTCCGGTAAAACCACCTTGCTCACCACCACGTTAAACGCGCTGAAAAATGACCGCACTTGTTATGTGATCGAAGGCGATCAACAAACGGAAAATGATGCGGACCGTATTCGTGCCACCGGCGTCGCAGCGATTCAAGTCAACACCGGCAAGGGCTGCCATTTAGATGCACAAATGATCAATGATGCCCTGTTCAAACTTGAACCGAAACAAAACAGCCTACTATTTATTGAAAACGTGGGTAACTTGGTTTGTCCGTCTGAATTTGATTTGGGTGAAAAAGCCAAAGTGGTGATTTTGTCCGTCACCGAAGGTGAAGACAAACCGTTGAAATACCCGCACATGTTTGCGGCGTCTAAGTTGATGATTTTAAACAAAGTCGACTTATTGCCATACCTTAATTTTGATGTGGAAAAATGTATCGCTTACGCCAAACAAGTGAACCCACAAATTGAAGTGATTCAACTTTCTGCGGCAACCGGCGAAGGCTTACAAGCCTGGTTAGACTGGTTACAGGCACAATAAGGATTGTGAAACAAAATGCAGTTTATTGATGAGTTTCGTGATCCGAAATTAGCCAAAAGTTTAGTCAATCGCCTGAATGAATTAATGGCGAAATTGCCTCAATATACAGCGGAAAATCCGCTCTATTTAATGGAAGTTTGTGGCGGGCATACGCATACCATTTTTAAATTCGGTTTAGATCGTCTGTTACCGAAAAGCATTGAATTTATCCATGGCCCCGGTTGTCCTGTATGTGTCTTGCCGATGGGGCGCATTGATGTGTGCATTGAAATTGCGCAAAAGCCTGGCGTGATTTTCTGCACCTTTGGCGATGCCATGCGCGTGAAAGGGCGTCGAGGCTCCTTGTTGGAAGCCAAAGCAAAAGGTGCCGACGTGCGAATCGTGTATTCACCGTTAGATGCGATGAATATCGCAGTGAACAATCCTGACAAAAAAGTGGTGTTCTTCTCTCTTGGTTTTGAAACCACCATGCCGAGTGCTGCGGTGACTTTGCAGCAGGCGAATAAATTAAATATTCAGAATTTCTGGGTAGTTTGCCAAAACATTACCATCATTCCGACGCTACATAGTTTGCTTTCACAAGATTATGTGAAAATTGATGGCTTCCTTGCGCCGGGGCATGTGAGCATGGTGATCGGCACGTCGCCTTATCAATCCATCGTGGATAAATATCACAAACCTTTTGTCATCACAGGCTTTGAGCCGTTAGATATTTTGCAAGCCATCGTGATGTTGGTGCAGCAATTTGTGGACGGACGTTGCGAAATTGAAAATCAATATAAACGTATCGTGCATTCCGAAGGTAACTTGCTGGCGCAACAAGCCATGCGCGAAGTGTTCCAACTGAAAAAATCTAGCGAATGGCGTGGCTTAGGTGAAATTGAAGAGTCGGGTGTAGAACTGACCGATGCTTATAAACGCTTTGATGCGGAAGTGTATTTCCACAGCCAACCGCAACAAGTGGCGGATGACCCAAATTCTCGTTGCGGCGACGTGCTTACCGGCAAATGCAAACCTTCAGATTGCCCGTTATTTGGCACGCAATGTAACCCGGACAATGCCTATGGCGCGTTGATGGTGTCCTCGGAAGGGGCGTGTGCCGCCTATTATCAATATCGGAGAGAATAATGACAGATTTCATCACCATGGCGCACGGCAACGGCGGCGGTGCCATGCAAAAGCTTATTCAGGATTATTTCGTCGAAGCCTTTGATAATCCCATTCTTGCGCAAGGGGAAGACCAAGCCCGTTTGCCCTTAGCAGCGCTCATGGCACAAGGGGAACAGCTTTCTTTTAGTACCGACAGTTTCGTTATCGATCCGATTTTCTTTCCCGGTGGCAATATCGGCAAACTTGCCGTGTGTGGTACGTTAAATGATGTGGCGGTGTGTGGCGCCGTGCCGAAATATCTCTCTTGCGGTTTTATTTTAGAAGAAGGCTTGCCCTTAGCCGAACTCAAAGACATCATTCAAGCTATGGCAAAAGCTTGCCAAGCTGCCGGTGTGCAAGTGGTGACGGGTGACACCAAAGTGGTGCAAAAAGGTGCGGTGGATAAAATCTTTATTAACACCAGCGGCATCGGTGTCATTCCGCAAGGCATCGATTGGGGGATGCACCGTATTGAAGCGGGCGACAACATTATCGTCAGTGGCACCATCGGCGAACACGGCGCGACCATTCTTAATTTGCGCGAAAACCTGGGGATTCAAACGGATCTCAAAAGCGACTGTGCGGTTCTTGCACCACTCATCGATTTATTGCGCCCCATTGAGGGCGTAAAAGCGATACGTGATGCTACTCGTGGCGGCGTAAATGCGGTGTTACACGAATTTTCTGCCGCCCAACAATTAGGCATGCAAATCAACGAAGACGATTTACCCATCCGTTCTGAAGTACGCGGTATTTGCGAATTGCTCGGGTTAGAAGCCTTAAATTTTGCTAACGAAGGCAAATTGGTGATTATTGCTTCCCCCGAAAAAACACCTGAAATTCTGACCGCACTTCATTCCCATGAATTAGGCAAAAATGCCGCCGTGATTGGCGAAGTGACGACGGATAAAAAAGTCAGATTATTAGGCAGTTTCGGGCAGTCACGGTTGTTGGATTTACCGATGAATGAGCCGTTGCCGAGGATTTGTTAGGTTGTTTTACTTTCTTGCTTGTGCAAGAAAGTAGCAAAGAACACACCCCGGATAAATTGCTTTTCCTCTCTTTATTGTCATTTTCTTCACGGAAAATTTCGAACTCGCCACTGCGTGGCTCAAACAAAGCGAAATTTTCCTAAAAATGCCAAGTCGTTCGGGCAATTTATACGGGGCCGTTTTATTTGAGCGTTATTAGTTAAAAGTGCAGTAGGATTTTGGATTGTTTTTTGCGGTAAAAAACGTTTGGGATTTCAACCGCACTTTCTTTTTCATGATGGTTCAAGCGTCCACGCTTGGACCCAAAGAAGCATCAGCGTGGACGCTGGCGCTATCAAAGGGGATTTTATTTGAGCGTTATTGGATAAAAAGTGTGGTGGAATTTGGGATTGTTTTTTATGTGAAAAACGTTTTGGATTTCAACCGCACTTTTGCGCTTTAAATTCCCCAAAGGGGAATGACTATGCTTAACCTAGGGTAACTTGTTACCCTAGGCAAAAAAGAGGGCGCAAGCATCCACGATTGGACTAAAGAAAGCCCCAGCGTGGACGCAGGGGCTGTTGGAGGCGGCAAGAGGAAATTTATTTTGATAATTTTTTGATTAATATCCCATTTTCATTAAAGTTTTGTTCAATATTTTTATGATGGTTTACGTATGATTTTATTTTGCCATTTGGATAAAAATATTTTGTATAAATAAAATTAGTGTTTTTAAGATAATTTACGCTTTCTAGTGTCCCTTGTTCATCATAATTTTCATAAAGATCTTCCTTTACTCCATTTTGCACCGTTATATAGTGTTTTTGAGTTGGTTTTCCGTTGGTGTAGGAAATATAATTAACGTCCGAAAATATCCCCAATACTTCGTTAAACTTATCGGTGTCCATATAAAGCCTCTCTACTTTTCCTTTGTCAAAAGCCACCTTAATTTCATTATTTATATCATCCCATAAGCGATATTGTTTAATGTAACTTGGCGTACCTGTGGTTTCGTAGTAATGATCTATTGTAATCCAGCGCTCCTCTCCGTTTTTTATAAATTTAATTATCTCCTTTTTGTGGTGGTTTTTAGGCGGTCTGGGTTTTATGTCGCCAGAGTATTCTTTCTCATAAAATAGTGTCTTTCCATCTGCAGTATTGGTACGTTTATAAATATCATATAGGGGTAACCCAAGTTCGGGTTCGTATTCTCCCGTTGCTTTAATGTCAAATTGATAAGATAACTCTAAACTCCCTGTCTGTTTCCCGGTTAAGTCCGGTCTAGGGGAATAAGTTTTGGTTACTTGGTTATCTTCTTTAATGTTATTTTGCTTTTTTGTTGAATTGACTAATTCAACACCTATCGTTTCAAATGAAATGATGATAGTCATAAAAAATAAGGCAAAATTTTTTAATATTTTCATAAATATTTTTTCTCCTATGGTTCCAATAGCGCACGCTTCCCAGCGTGTGCTGTAACCCCTCACAATGGCGTACGTCTATAAAAGGGTCTTATATCAATTTCTTAAACCAATTATCCAAGAAAGCCAATTGTTCTTCCGTATGAAACCAATGTTCCCCATTATGCATAACAGTCATACTTGCGCCGATATGATTTGCAAAATTTCGCATCGTTTCTAAGGAAGTGATATTGTCATTGCCGGCGTAAAGAATATGACTTGGTATATTCCAAGTTATCGGATGGTTTCTGGCATAAGAAAAATACTCCCAAGATAAGCTTTCATTTAAGGATGTTGTAATTATTTTCTCTTTGTATAGCTGTTCTTCCGATATGTTTAACCTCGCCATCATGTTTAAAATTAATTTTTCCATATCCACGATTGGAGAAATAAAAATCGCTTTTCTAATCGGTTTATTGGCTAAAGAGAGCAGGGAATAATATGCACCAATGCTATTTGCTATCAAAGAAATTTCACGATATTTAGGGACTAGTGAATCGAAGAATTTTGGAAATTCGACTTCAGCCTCCCAAGGTAATTCCGATTTATAATCAAACCCGATAACGTCATATTCATCACTGAAAAATTTTTTATAGTAGCAAGCTTCATCTGCATTTCCGCCTTTACCATGTATGTATATCACAGCATTTTTCATTCTAGCTCTCATGCCGGCTCCTATAGCGCGCTATAGATAAAGTCTAAATGATAAAAAACGCTCAAAACCCACCGCACTTTAGGCATTTTTTCTCGCATAGTCTGCCGCTTCGGCGATGAGAGCTTCGCTTGGTCTTTTGCCGGTATAGAGCTCGAATTGTTCAACGGCTTGTAACACAATCACTTCCGCGCCGGAGATGGTTTGTTTACCTAAGGCATGGGCGGTTTTAATTAATGGTGTGTCGGCAGGTTGGGCAACCACATCAAACGCTGTTTTGGCTTGACGGATCATCTCTTCGGGGAAGGCGAGATCGAAAGCTTCTTTGCTCCCTTTCATGCCGATTGGCGTGACGTTAATGAGTATGTCGGCGGTTTGATTGTCGAGGGATGAAAGGTAATCATAGCCATAAAGTGCGGCTAAATAGTTGCCTGTTTTTTCGTTACGGGCGAAGACATTGAGTTTTTCAAAGCCTGAATGCTTAAATGCCGCCACGACCGCTTTTGCCATGCCACCGCTGCCATGTACGATCACGCGATCGTTCTTATTCAATTGGTATTTTTCGATAAGTTTAACAATGGCAATGTAGTCGGTGTTGTAGGCGCGTAAAATGCCGTTATCGTTGACGATGGTATTGACCGATTCAATGGCTTGTGCGGAAGGCGAGATTTCGTCTAAAAACGGCATACAACTTTCTTTGAACGGCATAGACACTGCACTGCCTCGAATACCCAACGCGCGAATACCTTTGACGGCGTGTTCGATATCATCGGTGGTGAAGGCTTTGTAAATGAAATTCAAACCAAGTTTTTGATAAAGATAATTGTGAAATGTGGTGCCGAAATTGCCGGGACGACCGGAGAGGGACATACAGAGTTGGGTATCTTTGTTAAGCATAAGAAGCCTCACATTGGTATAGATAAAAAAGGATTCGCTCAGTATAGCAAATGATAATCCATAAAACGTTTAGAAAACCGACCGCACTTTCACGAATCATGCACAAATAAGACGATTGGGCCCCATCTGAGCCGCGATGACCGCCTGCCCCAAACTCAAGCCCCCATCTCCCATCGGAAACTGATGCGCACTCAATACCTTAAATTCAGCTAACTGTTCTTTTATCAATCGCCGTAATAATTGGTTATGCCATACGCCACCGGAAAGCACGAGAGTTTCGCAATGATGGCGTTGCGCCTGTTGGCGAGCCAATTGAGCGAAACCTTCTGCTAACGCATAATGAAAAATAAAGGCTTTGTCAGCGTTGGACAAATCGAGCGCAATCCATGCTTGCCAGAAATGGGCAAGATCCAATTTATTTTCGGCGTTAAGGGGCATTAAGGTTGGAAGCTTTCTTTTATCGAATGGTAAACTGGCGAGCGCTGATTGCGAGGCGAGCACTTCTAATTGGCAAGCGGCTTCGCCTTCCCAGCTCAGTTGTGGCGGCGTGATGCCTAAGTCAAATGCCACAGCGTCAAATAAGCGACCGGCAGAGGAAATTCGTGGGCTATTCAGATTACGTTCAATGGCCTTAGCGAGCAGTTGCCAGTCGTAGTCGGCGCACGTTTGGGCGGCGATTTCTTGCCAATTTGGCACGAATTGATGCAAATGCGCTAACCAGTTGCGCCAAGGTTGTTTGGCGGCAAGATCGCCCCCCGGCAATGCCACCGCAGGTAGCCCACCTAAATAGCGGCAGTGTTTTTCATCGACCAACAGACATTCTCCGCCCCAAAGTTGTCCGTTTTCCCCCATGCCGATACCGTCTAACGCAAGCCCAATAACTTGCTCATGGCAATGATGTTCTGCCATGACGCTGACAATATGGGCTTGGTGGTGGAGCACTTCCACATAAGGAATTTGATGTTGTGTAGCCAAGCGTTTACCCACTTCATGGGTGAAATAACCCGCGTGGGCATCAATGGCGATAAGTTCCGGTTTGAATTGGTAGATTTGGCAAAATAGCGCAATATTCGCTTCTAATTGCGACCGCACTTTTTCATTCGAGGTGTCGCCGATGTGTTGGCTGACGATGGCTTTATTTTGACGCAACAAACAGAACGTATTTTTTAAATCAGACCCTAATGCCAGCACATTGCGCGGGCTGTGCCGATCCAACAGAGTCTCGTCCGGCACATAGCCGCGGGCGCGGCGCAAGGTTTCTATGCCATCAAATGCCGCGCGCACTAAGGAATCGTCAGCGCGTTGCAAAATGTCGCGATTGTGGCAGAGGAAATAATCCGCCAAATCACTTAAATATTCCACCGCACTTTGATTATCCAATACCGGCGGTTGTCCGCTTGGGTTGGCAGAAGTCATCACTAATGGGCGATTCACTTCTCTCAATAACAAATGCTGTAACGGGTTGCTTGGTAACATCACGCCGATTTCATTGAGTTGTGGTGCAATCTGGTCTGCTAATGAGGGGACTTTGTGTTTTGCCAATAGCACAATGGGCGCAGCCGTGCTGGTGAGTAATTTGATTTCTGTTTCGGTGAGATCGTTTAAAAAAGACACATCCGGCACCATCACCGCCAAGGGTTTACTTGGGCGGTGTTTGCGGTCGCGTAGTAATTGCACCGCATCAGCCTGGGTTGCATCACAGGCAAGATGAAAACCGCCGATACCTTTTACTGCAACGATCTTGCCTTGCCGCAACAAAAGTGCGGTGGTTTTTATCGGTGTTTTTTCATCGATAAGCGCTCCTTCTTGATTGCTTAACCAAACGTGCGGGCCACAGATGGCGCAAGCGTTAGGTTGCGCATGAAAACGACGGTCGGCAGGGTTTTTATATTCTTCTGCGCAATCAGGGCAAAGGGGAAAATCGGCCATCGAGGTGTTTTTGCGATCGTAGGGAATGGCTTTAATAATCGTAAAACGCGGGCCGCAGTGGGTGCAATTCGTAAAAGGATAATGATAGCGTCGATTGGTCGGGTTAAATAAATCCTTCAAACAGGCGGGGCAAGTGGCGGCATCAGGCACGATTTGGGTATCCATGGCGTTGTTTTCGCTTTCACGGATTTCAAAGCCTTCAAAGTGCGGTGGATTTTCCCATTGTTTTTCCTGCTGCTGAATGTCGGTAATCAGCGCAAGCGGAGGCAGTTGGGTTTGCAGATCATGCAGGAATTGTTGCAGTTGCTGCGCTGTTGGCTCAAGCAGGCGGATGAGTACGCCTTGCCCGTCGTTGTTGACATCGCCGCGTAATCCGTATTGATTCGCCAATAACCAGACGAAAGGACGAAATCCCACGCCTTGTACTTTGCCTTTTATGCGTAATTCAATGCCCTGCATATGTTTCCTGTTGCGTTTTTTATTGCTTTTAAGTATGAAAAAATATTTAACAGTATGAACAAGTTATTTATTTTTATCGAATTATTTTACTGGATTTAGGGCTTAGCTATGAGGTGGTTTTGTGAAAACCATCAAAAATGATGATCTTCGTCAAGGAATAATTCTTTTGAGATGTAAGTGACCAAAGTCATGACCGCACTTTGGGATCATTCTCAAAGTGCGGTCATTTTTTTTCATTTTTTGAAGATGATTGGCAGTGCCAGTGTTCAAAGCCTGTGCCGTTCTTCGTGTTTTATTTCACTTGATTTAACAGGAATTGTACGAGCAAGGAAACCGGTCTGCCGGTAGCACCTTTGTTTGCACCTTGTAGCCATGCAGTACCGGCAATGTCGAGGTGCGCCCATGGGTATTTCTTGGTGAAATTGGCGAGGAAGGCACCCGCCGTGATGGCACCGCCCCAACGTCCGCCAATATTGGCTAAATCGGCAAAGTTGGATTTTAACTGCTCTTGGTATTCTTCGCTTAACGGTAAACGCCATGCCTTGTCGGCACTTTGTTGTGCGGCTTGTTCAAGCGCGGCTGCGATGTCGTCATGGGTAGAGACCAAACCACTGTTGTGTTGTCCTAATGCGACTACGCAAGCCCCTGTTAAGGTGGCAATGTCAATGACCAGTTCAGGATCAAAACGTTCTACGTAAGTGAGCGTATCACATAGCACCAAGCGACCTTCTGCATCGGTATTTAACACTTCCACGGTTAAGCCGTTCATGGTGGTGAGAATGTCGCCCGGGCGATAAGCGTTGCCGTCCGGAAGATTTTCACAGCCTGCCATGACGCCGATCACGTTTAATGGTAACTGTAGTTGTGCTAAGGCATTCATCACGCCATAAACGGAAGCCGCGCCGCACATATCGTATTTCATTTCATCCATATCCGCCGCCGGTTTGAGGGAAATACCGCCGGCATCAAAGGTTAACCCTTTTCCCACTAACACGATCGGTTTCGCGCTCGGGGTTGGTGCATTACGGTATTCCATAATGGCTAATTTTGCCTCGTTATGCGCGCCGCGTGATACGGCAAGATAGGCACCCATGCCTAATTTTTCCATTTCTGCTTCATTGATAATGGTCGTTTTAATCAGTGGTGAGGTTTCGGCTAAGTTTAGGGCTTTGTCTGCCAAATATGCCGGGTTGCACACATTCGGTGGGCAGTTCGCCACATCTTTGGCAAAGCGTACGCCGAGGGCGATCGCAGATGCATGCTGAATCGCTTGTTCGGCGGATGCCTGCTCATCTGCGCCAACGTTAAAAATCAACTCTGAAAGTGCGGTAGATTTTTCTGCTGTTTTTTGGCTTTTGAATTGAGTGAATTGGTATAAATCCTGTTCGATGGCTTCAATAGCAAAACGGATGTTCCAATAAATATCACGTTGATTCAGGGAAATTTCAGTTAAAAAACTGACCGCACTTTTGGCTTGGGTTTCCTTTAGTGCCTGTGCTGTTTTTTGTATAAGTTGTTTAAATTGACGTTCGTTTAGTTCACCACGTTTACCACATCCCACGACGAGAAGTCGTTCAGCCGCAAGGTTTGGCACATTGCGCAATAATGTGGTTTGCCCAAGTTTGCTGCTAAGCTCACCACTTTCCACCAAATGGAGGAGATAATTATCAGAAATCTTGTTAATTTCCACCGCACTTTGAGATAAGTTTTTTTCTTCAAAAATGCCCACAATCAGGCAATCCGCTGCTTGATTTACGGCATAATGTTGTGCGCTATACTTCATTTTTTCCTCGCTTATTTTGCTGTTTTAAATGTCAAATTAGGGTATCATACGCCACCTATTCTTTAGGTAAGCCAAACCCGATTTGGTTTTTTCAAAGTGAAACGAATTTAATCTCTTTTGCTGAAATAGCAAGAGAAAAATAGGCAAAAAAAGTGATTTTAACCCGATATTTAACCAAAGAAGTTTTTAAAAGCCAGATTGCGATTTTGTTCATTCTGTTGCTGATCTTTTTTTGTCAGCAACTCGTTCGCGTACTGGGATCAGCCGCGAATGGCCAGGTGCCGGCGGATTTGGTCTTTTCCTTGCTTGGTTTAGGCATGCCGACCATGGCACAACTGATGTTGCCACTTTGTTTGTTCATTGCGATTTTGTTGACTTTAGGTCGTTTATACGCCGAAAGTGAAATTACCGTCATGCGTGCCTGTGGCGTAGGGTCAAAAATTTTAGTGAAAGTCGTTTTGATTTTATCGTTATTTACCGGGGCGTTGGCAGCATACAATGCATTATGGTTGAGTCCGTGGGCAATTAATAAACAAGTGGCGATCATTGAGGAAGCAAAGGCAAATCCGAATATGGGCGCCTTGTCTGCCGGTCAATTTATGACGACAAATAACAGTGATTTTGTGTTGTTTATTGATGACATTCAAGAAAATCAAATTAATAACGTTTATGTATTCCAAACCCAGCCAAAAGGGCAAACTAAGCCGTCAGTCATTGTGGCGGAGCAAGGGGAATTAACCTCCTTGCCAAACGGCGATCAAATCTTACGTTTGCAAAATAGTGATCGTTTTGAAGGCACCGCCATTTTGCCGGATTTCCGCATCACCCATTTTGATGAATACCAAGCTTATTTAGGCCATAAAGCCGTTGAAGATGATTCAAATGAAGCGGGTGAAATGAGCCTTATGCAACTGTTAAATGCCGATACGCCGGCCATGAAAACCGAATTTCACTGGCGTTTAACGTTAATTCTTGCCGTGCCGATCATGGCCTTGTTAGCTGTGCCGTTAAGTCGTGTTAATCCGCGCCAAGGTCGTTTTGCCAAAGTGTTGCCGGCATTGTTGTTGTATTTAATTTACTTCTTATTACAAAGTTCACTGAAATCTGCCGGTGGTGCAGGCAAATTAGATGCCACTTTATTTATGCCATTGGTGAATGGAGGCTTTTTCTTATTAGTGATTTTGCTCAATAGTTGGGATAGCGCATTCATGTACCGTATTCGTTATTCATTAAATAAAAAACGCTAAAACAGGGATAACGGAATGAATACCTTAGAACGATATATCGGTAAAAGTATTTTAGGCACGATTTTCGCCACTTTGTTAATGTTAGTAGGATTATCTGCCATTATTAAATTTGTAGAGCAGTTCCGTAGCGTGGGTAAAGGTACTTATGACATTTTGCAGGCGATTGTTTATACGGTGTTGACGATGCCGAAAGATGTCGAAACCTTTTTCCCTATGGCGGCATTGCTTGGGGCATTAATTGCATTGGGAAATCTTGCCAGTCGTAGCGAGTTGGTGGTCATGCAATCATCAGGATTTTCACGTATACGTATCGGCATTGCCGTGATGAAAACAACTATTCCGTTAGTCTTGTTGACGATGGTGATTGGTGAATGGGGAATCCCCCAAACCGAGCAGTTTGCACGTGATATGCGCTCTAAAGCTATTTCCGGTGGTTCTATGCTTTCGGTGAAAAATGGTATTTGGGCAAAAGATGGTAATAATTTCGTGTATGTGCGTAGTATTTCTGATGATGTGGAATTGAATGATATTTATATTTATACCTTCAATGAACAACGCCAATTAGAGAAAATGAAACATGCGAATCAAGCGTCTTTTAACAATGGCAAATGGACGTTACGCCAAGTCAATGAATCCCGTATTCAACCCGATGAAGTGGTGACTATCAATCGTTTAAATGAAGACTGGGAGACCAATTTAACGCCCGATAAACTAGGCGTGGCGTCACTGCGCCCAACATCGTTGTCTATTTCGGGGTTATCGAATTACATTGCTTTCTTAAAGGAAACCGGACAGGATTCCAGAAATTTCGAGTTGACCTATTGGCGTAAATTGTTTCAACCGGTTTCTGTGGGCGTGATGATGATGTTGGCGTTGTCCTTTATTTTTGGTCCGTTGCGTAGTGTGACTGCCGGTGCACGTATTCTTATCGGGATTTCTTTCGGTTTCTTGTTCTATGTGGTGAATGAGTTATTTGGTAAATTCAGCTTAGTGTATAACACCACTCCGCTTATTGGCGCCTTGATGCCAAGTGTGTTGTTCCTGCTTATTACTTGGTGGCTGTTGGCGCGACGTCGAAATTAAACAAAAGTGCGGTAAGAAAAAACAATGTTTTTAAGGCCCGTGATTGTCACGGGCTTTTTATGCTAAACATTAATTTCATTCATTTAATGAATGAAATATTTGAAATTGACACATATTTCCTTTCTCTTTAATTTAACCAATATCTTTGACAGATTTGAAATGAGGTAACTTTATGAGTTATGCAAAAGAAATTGATAATTTAAACCAACACTTAGCTGACTTGAACGGCAAAATTAACGTTTCCTTTGAATTTTTCCCACCAAAAAATGAAAAAATGGAAGATATTTTGTGGGAATCTATTCATCGTTTAAAAGTGTTAAAACCGAAATTTGTTTCCGTTACCTATGGGGCGAACTCCGGTGAGCGTGAACGTACGCATGGTGTTGTAAAACGCATTAAGCAGGAAACCGGTTTGGAGGCAGCGCCACATTTAACCGGTATCGATGCAACACCGGATGAATTACGCCGCATTGCAAAAGATTATTGGGATAGCGGTATTCGCCGTATTGTGGCGTTGCGTGGTGATGAGCCGAAAGGTTACGAGAAAAAACCTTTTTATGCTGCAGATTTAGTGGCATTGCTTCGTGAGGTAGCCGACTTTGATATCTCCGTTGCAGCCTATCCGGAAGTGCACCCGGAAGCAAAATCAGCACAAGCGGATTTAATCAATTTAAAACGTAAAATTGATGCCGGTGCTAATCACGTGATCACGCAATTCTTCTTTGACATCGATAGCTATTTGCGCTTCCGTGATCGTTGTGCTTCTATCGGTATTGACGCAGAAATCGTGCCGGGCATTTTACCGGTCACTAACTTCAAACAGCTTCAAAAAATGGCTGCGATCACTAATGTGAAAATTCCTGCCTGGATGGCGAAAATGTATGATGGGTTAGATGATGACCAAACAACCCGTAATTTAGTGGCGGCAAGTATCGCCATGGATATGGTACGTGTATTGTCTCGCGAAGGGGTAAAAGACTTCCACTTCTACACCTTAAACCGCAGCGAACTTACTTACGCGATTTGCCATACGTTAGGGATTCGTCCGACGTTGTAATTTAAAAAACGAAAAAAAAGCGACCGCACTTTAGATTTTCCTCTTAAAGTGCGGTCGTTTTTTTATGTATTTGTTGTGGTGAATGAAGATTTAATTCGGTTCTTTTTTCAGTAATGAACACAAAAAGAGAAACGTGGAGCAAATGACGACAGAAGGGCCTGCGGCGGTGTCGTAATATGCAGATAAGGTTAGCCCCATGGATACAGAGAGCATACTAACAATTACAGCAATACCAACCATGCTTTCCGGTGTGCGGGCAAAGCGCTTGGCGGTGGCTGACGGAATGATGAGTAGGGAGGTAATAATTAATGCACCAACAAATTTCATGCTCAAGGCAATAGTTAAGGCCGTTAAGATCATCAGAATAAAACGCATTCTTTTCACATTAATCCCTTCCACTTGAGCCAACTCCGGGCTGATTGTGGTGGAAATTAGCGGCTTCCAAAAATAGATTAATGCGGCAAGCACGACAATGGCGCCAAGACTGATGTAAATGAGATCGTCATAAGTAATGGCCAGTAAATCGCCGAATAAATAGGACATTAAATCGACCCGCACATTTTGGAGCAAACCGACTGTGACGACTCCGATGGAAAGACAGCTATGGGCAATAATGCCAAGTAATGTATCTACAGAAAATTGCGTATTATTTTCCAACCAAACCATGGCAATGGAAAGCAAAACCGTGAGGACTAAAATGGCGATGTAAGGGTTAATTTGCAAGAAAATGCCAAGCGCAACGCCCAATAACGCCGAATGGGAAAGTGTATCGCCGAAATAAGCCATTTTACGCCAGACCACAAACGCACCGAGTGGTGCTGTAATTAGCGAAAGTACCATGCCTGTAATCCAGGCGGGAAAAAGAATATCAAACATAATATGAATCGTTAGTGTGAATGCTGGGATTCCATACCGCAAATGTCGCCGTGCATATTATGGCGGTGATTATGGTGATGGGTGTAAACTGCAATATTTCTAGAAAACTGATTGCCGAAAAAGTGAATAAATGTTGGATCACTTGAAACGGTTTCAGGAGTACCGGCACAACAAATATGCTGATTAATACACAGTACTTCGTTAGTGTCAGCCATGACAATATGCAAATCATGCGACACCATTAGAATTGCGCAGTTTAATTTTTCACGAGTTTGCTGAATCAGCTGATAAAGCTCTGCCTGACCGGTCATATCTACGCCCTGAGTGGGCTCGTCTAACACCAATAAATTTGGTTTATTTAAAATTGCTCTTGCCAGTAACACCCGTTGCATTTCGCCACCGGAAAGTTTTTGCATATTGTTGTGAATTAAATGGCTAATGGATAATAATGCCATGGCATCTTGAATATCCTGCCGAGAAATTCCTTTTTTTAAGGATAAAAATTTTTCAACGGTAATGGGTAAATTGTGGTCTAGGTGGATCTTTTGCGGGACGTAACCGATACGAATATTTTTGTTGTAGCGCACAGAACCGGAAGTGGGTTGCTGTAGTTTGAGTAAGACTTTTAATAGTGTAGATTTACCACCGCCATTAGGTCCTACAATAGTAATAATCGAATTGGGATAAATAATGAGGTTAATATGGCTGAGAGCGACTTGTTGGCCATATTTTACATTGATGTCTTTTAATTCAACTAAGGGCACTTTTATTGCATTGATTTGCATGATGGGGTCTATTCGAGGTTTCAACGTAGAAAAATTGCGCTAAAAATAGCTTATTTTTTATGATTTAACAAGTTCGCCGATAATTTATGTGTATAATTGCGCCGTTTGTCAGGAATTTCATTTTATCCGTTGAATTTTTTTATTTTTATTGAGTCATAAGTAAACTTAACTCTTATTTGTTGTAAGGAAAACAAAGTGGTACAACACGTGAAATTAGCAAGAGAGCGTCGTCAAAGAAAATCGCGTATTAAAGCGCTTATTTTCTTTTTGGCACTTTTGTTGATTTTTACCGGTTTTTTTCTTCATTTAAATGACACGGCAGAAGATAAAATTGAACGTGTCAAAAATCCTACTTATTCCAACCTTTCAACCCAAAATACATTTTCCGATACAAATAATCTACTACAGGAGATTCTCTCTTTAGGTGAGCTTTACCCTGGTTCTGCCTATGTTGTTTCCTTTACTAATGAAGCTGTTCAAGAAACACAAATTTTAGCCGATACGTTTAGCCTTAATGCCGTAGAAGAGGCCACTTCTTATGACGATGATGTAGGGAAAGACGATGAATCTGAAGAAGTCAAAACTCACGATGATTTTGATGATCTGGATACCTTGCCAGGTGATGCGAAGGATGCTGTCGTGAATATTTTAGACGTGGCGGATCAAGCAATTAGAATCAAAGATCAATTTAGCCATACCGTGGTGAAAGGCGATAGTTTAAAGGATGTATTGGAACTCTCCGGTTTGGAGGATGATACTAGTAAGCAACTGATTGCCACTTATCCTGAGCTCAAATATTTACAAGCAGGACAGCAATTCTATTGGATTTTGAATAATGATGGTGAATTGGAATATTTGAATTGGTTGGTTTCACAGAAAAAAGAGCATATCTACGAATTACAGTCAGACGGTAAATTTAATCGTCAGATTCTAGAAAAGAAAAGTGTTTGGAAACGGGAAGTGCTACGTGGTGAAATGGATGGTTCTTTCGTTAATAGTCTGAAAAAATTAGGTTTAGATAATCGTCAAATTTACCAATTGACCTCAGCATTACAATGGCAAGTGAGTTTAAAACAACTTAAAAAAGACACCAAAATATCGATTCTAGTCTCTCGTGAATATTTAGAAGAGAACCGTACCGGTCAAGGTAACGTAGAAGCTATTCATATTATGACCGGAGGAAAAGGCTATTATGCGATTCAGGCGGCGAACGGACGTTACTATAACCGTCAGGGGGAAACCTTAGGTAAAGGTTTTGCACGTTATCCATTGCAACGTCAAGCGCGCGTATCTTCACCGTTTAACCCTCGTCGTCTTCATCCTGTTACAGGCCGTGTTGCACCACATAAAGGCGTGGATTTTTCTATGCCGATAGGCACGCCGGTTATTGCACCGGCAGATGGTACGGTAGAAAAAATTGCGTATCAGGCAAATGGCGCCGGTCGTTATGTGGTCATTCGTCATTCTCGCGAATACCAAACCGTGTATATGCACTTAAGCCGTCCTTTAGTAAAAGCCGGACAAAGTGTGAAGAAAGGTGAACGTATTGCATTGTCGGGAAATACCGGACGCTCAACCGGTCCGCACTTACACTATGAATTTCATATTAACGGACGCCCTGTGAACCCGCTTACGGTCAAACTTCCGGGAGGAAGCAGTGGTATGGCAACGGCTGAACGTAAACAATTCCTTGTCAAAGCCAATGAAGTAGAACGCTTGTTACGTTAGTTTTGAAAGTGCGGTGGTTTTTCCAGCTGTTCGGTATTATGTAGCAGTTGCACAAAGATTTAACCGATTAAAAACCTTAAAATCCCTATTGAAATTTTAACTCAATAGGGATGTAGTGATCAGCTAATTCAACAGTCCCCGATAGGTTGTTTTTGTTAAAACAGGTGGCAAACCTTGATTGTAACGATGTGGGCGAACAAAATTGTAATACATCACATAAACTCTCACATCGTCCATCGCTTGCCCCAAGGTTATATAGTCGCCCTCTTTGCATCCATTCATATTTAAAGCTGCGAAACCAACGCTCCATTGGGGCATTATCCCAACAGTTACCTCGGTGACTCATACTTTGGGATAAAGCACTTTAGCATTAATCCAATTCACCCAAGTGTTTTCCAATAATGGAATTAAGGGGGTGCTATCTTCAACTACAGTAT
>NZ_DBHLAR010000010.1:0-70080 GCF_057314075.1 Aggregatibacter sp.
CTTGCAACCCCTTTTTTACGTTTTTTTGAAAATATTTTTTAATTGATTATTTTTTAACTTTTCTTAGATACTAAAGTGCGGTCGAAAACCAACTTATTTCCGACCGCACTTTACTTGTTAAATCTGAGTTAATTTGATTATTTACCCACTTGGCTTCCGATTAAGCCGCCTAATGCCGCGCCACCTAGCGTTGCTCCGGTTGAGCCACCAATCATGTTACCGGCAACCCCGCCTACCGCCGCACCGATAGCCGTGTTTTTCTGGGTTTTACTTAAATTACTACAAGCACTTAATGCCACCGCTAGTGTCACAATGCCTAAAAATTTAACTGTCTCTTTCATATGTAACCTCATGAGTTATAAGTTAAACAAGTAATATCTTCACGATTAATCACAAGATTAGACGCATTTTTTTCTCGAAAGTTTTACTTTTTCCTTAACGAGACTTCGCCTGCATTAAAATATTGCACACCCTTTTCTGTCATGAGACATAAATGACCTTGTGCATTAATCCCCTGTTCAATACCTGAAATAGTGCTTTTTTCGCTTATCACATTCACTTCTGTGCCTAAATAGGCATCATATTCCAGCCATTGTTGTTGCATTTCCGCATCAATGCCGTGCTGTTCAAAACGCGCTAAATAACGATAAATAGTATTGACCATTTGTATAATCAGTCTCTCACGATCAATATGTGGGAAAAATTCCGCCAACTCTGCCCAGGGTTGATCGATTTGTTTTTCTTGTCCGAGAGAAACATTCATGCCAATGCCAACAACCAAATTGAGTTTACCGTTAGGGCGATTAACAATTTCCACCAAAATACCGGCAAGTTTTCGCTCATTGACCAAAATATCATTCGGCCATTTGACTTGAAATCCGTACATGTCCAATTCAACCAACGCCTGCACAATCGCCAAGCCAATCACGGTACTTAATCCATCTAAAGGTTTACGAGGATCCAATTGCCAGTAAAAACTCATGATAATTTGCCCGGCAAAAGGGGAAATCCATTGCCGCCCACGACGGCCACGCCCGGCGGTTTGATATTCAGCCAAGCAAAGGTCCCCTTTTTGAAGGTGAGCAACATTCTCTAATAAATATTGATTGGTTGAAGAAATGACCGGTTTAACCACCACATGATAAGGCTTTAACGCCTCCGCCAGACGTTTTTCATTTAATAAAGGTAATTCGGGGATCAAATAAAGATGATCATTTTCTAACGTAAAATACAGTCCTTGTTGCTCCATCTGGCGCACTTCTGCGAATAATTCCTCTTTGCTGCAAGCTAAAAGTGCGGTCAAATTTTCCAACGAATTTTCTACATCGCTTGTCAGTAATTCTAATAATTTCGCCATAAATTTTCCTGTTTTTCAGCGTTTAAACGGTGGTTATCATACGCTAAAAACGCAAATTTTTTATCATTTTTTCTTTTCAAAGACTGGATGGATCTGTATAATCCGCTCGCAATATTTTTTCATCATTTTAACTTAAAGAGAGATATTGCAATGGCATTACGCATCTTAAAAGAAGCCCTCACATTTGACGATGTTCTTCTTGTTCCAGCTCACTCCACTGTGTTACCGAACACAGCTAACCTTTCTACTCAATTAACCTCAACGATTCGCCTAAACATTCCTATGTTGTCAGCGGCAATGGATACGGTAACCGAAACGAAATTGGCTATTTCCCTTGCACAAGAAGGCGGTATTGGCTTTATTCATAAAAATATGTCCATTGAACGCCAAGTGGATCGTGTGCGTAAAGTGAAAAAATTTGAAAGTGGTGTGGTTTCCGATCCCATTACGGTAACACCCACATTAACCATCAGCGAATTAAAAGCCATTGCACAGAAAAATGGCTTTGCCGGCTATCCGGTTGTCGATGCTGAAGGTAATTTGGTCGGTATTATCACCGGTCGTGATACCCGCTTTGTTTCAGATTTAAACAAAACCGTTGCCGATTTCATGACACCGAAGTCTCGCCTTGTCACCGCCAAAGAAGGGGCAAAACGTGAAGAGATTTTCCAATTAATGCACGAACATCGCGTAGAGAAAGTGTTAATTGTTGATGATAACTTCAAATTAAAAGGCATGATTACCTTAAAGGACTATCAAAAATCGGAACAAAAACCGAATGCCTGTAAAGACGAATTCGGCCGTTTACGTGTAGGCGCAGCGGTTGGCGCAGGCCCAGGCAACGAAGAACGGATTGATGCCTTAGTCAAAGCGGGCGTCGATGTCTTATTAATCGACTCTTCTCACGGTCACTCCGAAGGCGTATTACAACGTGTACGTGAAACACGCGCAAAATACCCGAATCTACCGATTGTTGCCGGTAACGTCGCCACTGCAGAAGGCGCGCTCGCCTTGGCGGATGCCGGTGCTAGCGCAGTCAAAGTGGGGATTGGCCCCGGCTCTATTTGTACCACCCGTATTGTCACCGGCGTGGGCGTGCCACAAATTACCGCCATTTCTGATGCGGCTGAAGCCTTAAAAGATCGCGGTATTCCGGTCATTGCCGATGGCGGTATCCGTTACTCCGGCGACATCGCGAAAGCGCTTGCGGCAGGCGCAAGCTGCGTCATGGTCGGTTCTATGTTTGCCGGTACAGAAGAAGCGCCGGGCGAAATTGAATTGTATCAAGGTCGTGCGTTCAAATCTTACCGTGGCATGGGCTCACTTGGCGCCATGGCGAAAGGCTCAAGCGACCGTTATTTCCAATCTGATAATGCGGCCGACAAATTAGTGCCGGAAGGCATTGAAGGTCGTATTCCTTATAAAGGCTTGCTCAAAGAAATCATTCACCAACAAATGGGCGGATTGCGTTCTTGCATGGGCTTAACCGGCTGCGCCACCATTGATGACTTACGCACAAAAGCCCAGTTTGTGCGTATTAGTGGTGCAGGCATTAAAGAAAGCCATGTACATGATGTCACCATCACCAAAGAAGCCCCGAATTATCGTATGAGCTAATTGGGTTTCATCTTTAACAAGAAGTGCGGTCGATTTTAAAAACGTTTTGAAAATCGACCGCACTTTTTATTTTCTCTTCTACGCCTTTTAATAAACGTAAAATATTTTTCTCAACACAAAAGCAATCGTTTGCGCAACATCCTAAAATTCACTAAAATACCGCCCTCTTATTTTCCTAACCCCAGCGTATCTAAGGATCATTTTATGGAACACGCTCAACACCAAACAGAGGAAGCGGATTTAGTCTATCGTCTCGAAGATAAACCGCCCTTTTTCAACGCACTAATTAGTGCAATTACCCATTTATTGGCCATTTTTGTGCCGATGGTCACTCCTGCTCTGATTGTCGGGGGCGCACTCAATTTACCGGTACACATGACCGCCTACTTAGTGTCCATGGCGATGGTGGCATCCGGTATCGGGACCTATATTCAAGCACATCGTTTCGGTTTTATTGGCTCGGGCATGCTTTCCATTCAATCGGTCAATTTCTCTTTTGTCAGCGTCATGATTGCCGTAGGATTAAGCATGAAAGACAATGGCATTGACGAACACACCATGATTTCAACCTTGCTTGGTATTTCTTTCGTCGGTGCTTTTTTAGTTTGTGGTGCGGCTTGGATTTTGCCTTATTTAAAACGTGTCATTACTCCAACTGTGAGCGGTGTCGTGGTATTGCTTATCGGTTTAAGTTTGATCGATATCGGTATTACCGATTTTGGTGGCGGTTTTGGAGCTAAAGGTACGGAAGCTTTTGGTTCACTACAAAACATCGGTTTAGCCGGTTTAGTGCTGGTGGTTGTGTTAATTTTTAACTGTATGCGTAACCCGTTCTTACGCATGAGCGGCATTGCCGTCGGCTTAATTGCAGGCTATATCGTTGCATTATGCTTAGGCATGGTCGATTTTTCTCCATTAAAAGATGTGGACATTTTTACCATTCCGGTGCCATTTAAGTATGGTTTTGCTTTTGACTGGTCAGCATTTTGGGTCGCCGCCATCATCTATTTATTAAGTGTATTTGAAGCGGTGGGCGACTTAACGGCAACAGCAATGGTTTCCGGTCAACCTTATGAAGGTGAAGAATTCCGCCAACGTTTACGCGGCGGCGTGTTTGCTGATGGTTTGGTGTCTGTGATTGCCACTGCCTTAGGGTCTTTACCGCTCACCACCTTTGCCCAAAATAACGGCGTCATTCAAATGACCGGCGTGGCTTCCCGTCATGTTGGGAAATTTATCGCTGCCATTTTAGTGTTATTTGGTTTATTCCCAATTGTCGGACGCGCTTTCACCACGATTCCAAGCCCTGTACTCGGTGGGGCAATGGTCTTAATGTTCGGGTTAATTGCCATCGCCGGTGTGCGAATCATCATGACTCACGGAATCAATCGCCGTGAAGCGGTCATCGCGGCCACAGCGGTAGGCGTGGGTTTAGGTGTCGCTTTTGAGCCGGAAGTGTTCAAAATGCTGCCGGATGTTTTCCGCAACGCCATTGCGGCCGGCGGGATTACGGCTGTGGTATTAAACTTAATCTTGCCAAGAGATGCGCAAGATAAAAACATTTACTTAAGCGAAAAATAACAAGGATCGCAAGAAAAGGCGGTGTAAGAAAAACACCTGTAAAAAACACCGCACTTTTTATGATCAACCTCAAAATTTCAAATTAAAGCCGTTTACAACGGCTTTATTTTTTCGCTACATTCAAGCATCTATAAAATACAACCTAAGGAGATATTATGGATTTAATTATCGGTCTAGTCGCAATTATGCTCGTTGCATATTACATCGTGAAAGGCTATTCCGCCACGGGCGTGTTAATGTTTGGCGGTTTAGTGTTATTACTACTTTCCGTGCTAATGGGGCATTCCATTTTGCCGGAAAATGTAAAAAGCACGGGGTCAACCTATTTAGACATTATTGAATATGTAAAATACTTGCTGTCTAACCGTAGCGGCGGTTTAGGCTTAATGATCATGATCTTATGCGGTTTCTCCGCTTACATGACGCATTTGGGCGCAAACGATATGGTGGTGAAACTCGTTTCTAAACCACTTAAAAATGTGCGTTCCCCTTACATTTTAATGATCTTCGCTTACTTACTTGCTTGCTTAATGTCTTTTGCCGTGTCTTCTGCAACAGGCTTAGGTGTGCTATTAATGGCGACGTTGTTCCCTGTGATGGTAAACGTGGGTATTTCCCGCGGTGCCGCGGCAGCAATCTGCGCCTCGCCGATTTCTATTATTTTATCGCCGACATCGGGCGATGTGGTGTTGTCAGCGGAAATCTCCAAAATTCCACTGAGTGAATTTGCCTTCTCTACCAGCTTGCCGGTTTCCCTCTTTGCCATTTGCGGTATCGCCATTGCTCACTTCTTCTGGCAACGTTATTTAGATCGCAAAGAAGGCGTGGTAACCACCACATTAGATGTGGCCGACATCAAAACTGATGTGCCAACGTTCTATGCTATTTTACCTTTATTACCCATTATCGGCGTATTGCTCTTCGATGGCCAATGGGGCTTACCGAAATTACACATTGTCACCATTATTATTCTTTGTTTCCTAATTACCGCATTAATCGACTTTGCCCGTAATTTCAGCGCGAAAAAAACCTTTGATAACTTAATCGTGGCTTATCGTGGTATGGCAGATGCCTTTGCAGGTGTGGTGATGTTATTGGTAGCCGCTGGTGTCTTTGCCCAAAGCTTAAGCACAATCGGTTTCATCACGAACCTCATTGACTCTGCCCAAGCGTTCGGTGGCAGCGGATTAGTCATGATGTTGGTACTCGCTGTTATTACTATTTTAGCCACCATGGCAACAGGTTCCGGCAATGCAGCCTTCTACGCTTTTGCCGAATTAATCCCGAAACTTGCCACTCAAATGGGTGCGAACCCGGCTTACTTAACCATCCCGATGTTACAAGCATCCAACCTGGGTCGTGGTTTATCACCGGTCTCCGGTGTTGTGGTTGCCGTATCCGGCATGGCAAAAATTTCACCGTTTGAAATTGTAAAACGTATGTCTGTACCAATGATCGTCGGCTTTATTTGCGTCATCATTGCCACTGAATTCTTCATTCCTGCCGTTTAATACAGCATAAAGTGCGGTCAGTTTTCAACGCGTTTTAAAACGCAGAAAAAATCCACCGCACTTTATGTGGTAAGACAATCGCTATCGTTTACGTTAGAGGGGGGAAATGGTAGAATGCGCCACCAGTTTTAGCGCGCGATACAATTTATTGTCATGACAGTGCGACCGAAATTCAATCTATCCCAGCATACATAGAAATTGTTAGAGAAAACCATGACCAACATCCACAATCATAAAATCCTCATCCTCGACTTTGGTTCCCAATACACCCAACTTATCGCCCGTCGTGTGCGTGAAATCGGTGTTTATTGCGAACTTTGGGCGTGGGATGTCACCGAACAACAAATCCGTGATTTCAATCCAACCGGGATTATTCTTTCCGGTGGCCCGGAAAGTACCACGGAAGAAAACAGCCCGCGTGCGCCGGAATATGTTTTTAACGCGGGTGTGCCGGTACTGGGCATTTGCTACGGCATGCAAACCATGGCAATGCAACTTGGCGGTTTAACCGAAACCTCTGATCACCGCGAGTTCGGCTATGCTTCCGTTTTAATGGAAAATGCCACCGCACTTTTCGCCGATCTCAATGACGGCGATAACAAATTAGATGTGTGGATGAGCCATGGCGATAAAGTCACCCGCTTGCCACAAAACTTCCAAGTGACCGGTACAACACCAACTTGTCCGATTGCCGCAATGTCTGATGAAAGCCGCCATTTCTACGGTGTGCAATTCCACCCTGAAGTTACACACACTAAAAAAGGCTTGGAATTATTAACCAATTTCGTGGTGAAGATTTGCGGTTGCGAAACCAAATGGACTGCCGAAAACATCATTGAAGACGCCGTTGCCCGCATTAAAGAGCAAGTAGGCGATGACGAAGTGATTTTAGGTTTATCCGGCGGCGTGGATTCCTCTGTGGTTGCGTTATTATTACATCGCGCCATCGGCAAAAACTTACATTGCGTATTTGTCGATAACGGGTTATTGCGTTTAAACGAAGGCGATCAAGTGATGGAAATGTTCGGCAATAAATTCGGCTTAAACATCACGCGTGTCGATGCAGAAAGTCGTTTCTTAGGCGAACTTGCCGGCGTATCGGATCCGGAAGCAAAACGTAAAATTATCGGTAAAGTGTTCGTAGATGTTTTTGATGATGAGTCGAAAAAACTTACCAACGTCAAATGGTTGGCACAAGGTACCATTTACCCTGACGTGATCGAATCTGCTGCGAGCAAAACAGGCAAAGCGCATGTGATTAAATCCCACCACAACGTAGGCGGATTGCCGGATTATATGAAACTTGGCTTAGTCGAACCATTACGTGAATTGTTCAAAGATGAAGTGCGTAAAATCGGTCTAGCTTTAGGTTTACCGGCTGAAATGATCAACCGCCACCCATTCCCTGGCCCGGGTTTAGGCGTGCGTGTATTAGGTGAAGTGAAAAAAGAATACTGCGATTTATTACGTCGTGCGGATGCCATCTTTATCGAAGAATTACGCAACAGTGGTTGGTATGAAAAAACCAGCCAAGCCTTCAGCGTGTTCTTACCGGTGAAATCTGTCGGTGTGATGGGTGACGGACGTAAATATGACTGGGTGATTTCCTTGCGCGCCGTAGAAACCATTGATTTTATGACCGCACATTGGGCACATTTGCCTTATGATTTATTAGGCAAAGTCTCCAACCGTATCATCAACGAAGTGAACGGCATTTCCCGCGTCGTGTATGATATTAGCGGAAAACCCCCAGCAACGATTGAATGGGAGTAACTTAGCAAAGAAGCCTTGAATTTTCAGGGCTTTTTTTATTTCTATAAAATGCCTTTTTCAAGGATAGAAAAACAACTGCTCCAACATCTGTCAGAAAAAATATTAAATTAAAATTAAGTAGAAATGAAACTTAGAATTGGGTGGTGAACTAAGCAGAATTGGTCTTAACAGTAAGCGGTATACTGCGTCGCATCCCTGCGGGTTTCTACCTAGTCCACCATTGACTGATGATGGTTTGTAGTTTGCGACATAAAACTGATACTAAAAGCGTTTCATACCTTCAACCCGCTTATTTCAGGAGACCAATCCTGACTTTCAAACATCTTATCTTGAAAGTGACTATATAATAAAATCGTTTTAGCAGATTGTCAATTGGAGTATCAGTTGATATTTCAGTCATTTTTTTCATTTTTCGTTTCATGCGCAAAGGCAATAAATACTTTCATTACATAGTCTTAGCTGGTGTTACCAGATGAAATGGTATGACTTTTATGAAAAAAACGCATAGAATAGCGCGTTCGATTGCACCACTACCAAAATCTTGTTAAAGTGCGGTGCAAATTTTTCACAAAATTAGGAATCACACATGAGTCAAGAATACTTAGATTTTGAATTACCCATTGCTGAACTTGAAGCAAAAATCGAATCTTTGCGTGCTATAGCAAACCAAGACAATAACATTAATCTTGATGATGAAATTGCCCGTTTACAGAAAAAAAGCATCGAATTAACCGAAAAAACCTTTGCAAATTTAGATGCATGGCAAGTATCAAAAATGTCTCGTCACCCGAATCGTCCTTATACTCTTGACTACATCGAGCATATTTTCACCGAATTTGAAGAACTTGCCGGCGACCGCGCTTTTGCTGATGATAAAGCCATTGTTGGCGGATTGGCACGTTTAGACGGCAGACCTGTAATGGTGATTGGCCACCAAAAAGGCCGTACCGTCAAAGATAAAGTAAAACGCAACTTTGGTATGCCGGCACCGGAAGGCTACCGCAAAGCATTACGCCTCATGCAAATGGCAGAGCGTTTCAAATTGCCTATTATCACCTTCATTGACACTCCGGGCGCTTACCCGGGTGTAGGCGCTGAGGAGCGCGGTCAGTCAGAAGCTATCGCTCGTAACTTACGCGAAATGTCCCTCTTAAAAGTCCCGGTGATTTGTACCGTTATCGGTGAAGGCGGTTCCGGCGGTGCGTTGGCTATCGGTGTAGGTGACAAAGTCAACATGTTGCAATACTCCACCTACTCCGTTATTTCGCCGGAAGGTTGTGCATCTATTTTGTGGAAAAGCGCCGATAAAGCCTCTACCGCAGCAGAAGTCATGGGGTTAACCGCCAATCGTTTAAAAGAGCTTGGCTTGATTGACAACATCGTGCGTGAGCCGTTAGGCGGTGCACATCGTAATTACGCTGAAATGGCGAAAAATTTGAAAAAACGTTTACTTGAAGACTTAGCTGATTTAGACGTGTTAAATCAAGAAAATCTGTTGGATCGCCGTTATCAACGCTTAATGAGCTACGGTTACGCATAGAAAAGAAAAACAAATAAAAATCCCACCGCACTTTCCGGCGTAGTCAAAAGAGAAGAAAAGGAGAAAAGGCAATGAAACACGTACTTTCAATTCAATCTCATGTGGTTTATGGCTACGCCGGCAACAAGTCGGCAACCTTCCCAATGCAATTGCACGGTATTGACGTTTGGGCGTTAAATACCGTGCAATTTTCTAATCACACCCAATATGGCAAATGGACAGGCATTGTCATTCCCAAAGAACAAATCGGTGAAATCGTACGCGGCATTGATGAAATTGGTGCCTTGAAAAAATGTGATGCGGTGGTTTCCGGTTATTTGGGTTCTGCCGAGCAAATTGACGAAATTATCAATGCAGTTCATAAAATCAAAGCCATCAATCCTCGTGCGCTTTATTTGTGCGATCCTGTAATGGGACACCCAGACAAAGGCTGTATCGTGGCAGACGGTGTGCGTGAAGGTCTGATTAACATTGTTTCAGAAGCGGATATTATTACACCGAACTTGGTAGAACTCCGTGAATTAAGCGGCTTACCCGTCGAGAATTTTGAGCAAGCACTGACTGCCGTACAAGCGATTTTGGCAAAAGGGCCGAAAAAAGTCTTGGTCAAACATTTAAGCAAAGTAGGCAAAGATGCGACACAATTTGAAATGTTGTTGGCAACCGAACAAGGCATGTGGCACCTATCCCGTCCGTTGCACCCGTTTGATCGCGAACCGGTCGGCGTAGGTGATTTAACCGCCGGTTTATTCCTCGCCAATCTACTCAATGGCAAATCGGATGTAGAAGCGTTTGAACACATGGCAAACGCCGTCAATGATGTCATGCAAACGACGTTAGAACGGAGCGAATATGAATTACAAATCATTGCCGCCCGAGATCTCATCATCCATCCGCGCAGCCACTATAAAGCACAAAAAATTGCATAACTCTCAACTTCCTCCCGTCCAACGGGAGGAAATTTTATCCGCCTATGCTTCTTGAACAATTTTCACAGCAACTCCGCCAACTTGCGCCAAACCAAACTCACTTTCTTATCGGGTTTAGCGGTGGTTTGGATTCCACCGCGCTGCTCGCTTTATTTGCAAAACTTCGTGAAAAACAACCGCACTTTCAGCTGCGCGCCATTCATATTCATCACGGATTAAGCGCCAATGCCGATGCTTGGTCAGCCCATTGCCAACAAATGTGTCGTCAATTCCATATTCCGTTACAAATTCAGCACGTGAACGTCAGCACAGAAAATGGCATCGAGGCGGGGGCCCGCCAAGCCCGTTATGAAGCCATTGCACAGCAGATTTTACCGACTGAATGGCTCGCCACAGCACATCATCAACAAGACCAAACGGAAACCTTTTTCCTTGCCCTAAAACGTGGTAGTGGCGTGCAAGGCTTAGGCGCTATGCCGTGGAAAAGCAACGTTTACGGCGTACCTATTTTTCGCCCCTTATTGAATTTTAGCCGCCAACAATTGCTGGCGTTTGTACAACAGGAAGGGCTGAGTTGGATTGAGGATGAAAGCAACGAAGATAATCAATACGATCGCAATTTCCTGCGTAACATCGTGTTGCCTGAATTGCGTCAACGCTGGGCGCATTTTGATTCGGCAGTACAACGTTCCGCGCAACATTGTTATGAACAACAGCAACTGCTTAACGAGCTGTTAGCGGAAGAATATCAAAAAAACATCGTCAAAAATGACCGCACTTTTCAGCTACAACATTTCGCCAACTATTCGCCCGTGAAACAACGAGCTTTGTTACGCTTATGGTTGCAAGATTGGGGCGTTACCCTCCCCTCTCTCGTGCAACTAGAACAAATCATTTCAGATGTTATTTTCGCGAAAGCCGATGCACAACCACAATTTCGCCTACACGATAAAATTGTCCGCCGCTATCAAAACCGTTTATTTCTCACATCGATGTTTACCGATATTTCACAGGAATATGTTGAGGCGAAATTTAATCACCCCATTTCCTTGCCGGATCATTTAGGCACCTTGTTACTGAAAAAAACACGCGAAAAAATGACCGCACTTTGGCAAGACGAAAATGGGCAAACACATCAAGAAGCGTTAAGTTTACCCTTAGTGGGAACGAAAGTTTGGATTCGATTTCGTTATTCGGGCAAGGTGAAATTAACACCAAACGGCGTAAATAAAGACATTAAAAAAGTGTGGCAACAGTTGAATGTCGCCCCTTGGCAACGACAACGCATTCCGCTCATTTTCTATGATGACAAGTTACAAAGTGCGGTGGGATTTTTCACTGTTTTTCAAGATTAAGGTAAACAAAAAGGCGCATTTTCATGCGCCTTAGTTGTCTTTATCGACTGAATTAAATCGCCCAACCGCAAGCGTAGAACGCCACTAAAACAACAGCAATCACAACGGTGCCGATATTTAAGCGTTTGAAATCACCACTCACCACACGGCCAATCACCAACGCAGCAAAGCCCAACATAATGCCGGTCACGATATTCGCCGTTAACACGATAAATACTGCGCAAATCAAGCCACTCATGGCGCCAACGAAATCATCAAAATCGAGTTTGCTGACGTTCCTTAACATCAATAATCCCACGTACATCAACGCCGGTGCTGTCGCATAGTTCGGCACCAAGAAAGCTAATGGTTGGAAGAACAGCATCAACAGGAACAATACGCCAACAACGATGGCGGTGATACCGGTTTTGCCGCCGGCAGCAGTCCCTGCGGCAGACTCGATATACACGGCTGCCGGTGCTGTGCCGAAAATACCGGAGAATAAACTACTCACGGAATCGGACGTTAACGCTTTGCCGCCGTTAATGATTTGACCGTCTTTGTCCAATAAATCCGCTTGCCCTGCCACGGCACGGATAGTACCTGTAGCATCAAATACCGCGGTCATCACTAACGCAAACACCACCGGTAAAATCGCCGGTTGCAATGCGCCCATGATGTCTAATTGCAAGAATAAAGACTCTTCACCGAAACTTGGCATTTTGAAAACTTGACCGTTAAAGGTGACATTGGGATCGAAAATTAAGCCTACAATGGTAATCGCGATAATCACCCATAAAATGCCGCCTTTCACTTGCATTTTTTCTAAGCCAATAATTAACGCCAAACCAATTAATGACATCATCACCGGAAACGCGGTGAACTCACCCAATTTTACAGGCAAACCCGCTTGGTTACTCACCACAAGCCCTACTCCGTTTGCAGCGATTAAAAGCAGGAATAAACCGATACCGATACCTGCACCGTGTGCGATACCCACCGGTAAATTACGCAAAATCCACGCGCGAATGCCTGTGGCAGAAATAAGGGTGAAGAAAACCCCCATTAAAAAGACCGCACCTAAGGCGACCGGAATACTCACTTTTTGTCCGATAACCAAGCTAAATGCCGTAAATGCCGTTAAAGAAATGGCACAGCCGATTGCCATGGGCGCATTCGCCCAAAAGCCAATTAAAATCGAGCCTAAACCAGCCACTAAACAGGTGGCAATAAACACTGACTCCGCCGGAAAACCCGCCGCACTTAACATATTCGGCACCACGATAACGGAATACACCATCGCGAGGAAAGTGGTTAAACCGGCCACAATTTCTTTGCGCACGGTAGAACCGCGTTTAGTCAACTCAAAGCGTTGTTCTAAAGCGGAGGATTGAGAAGATGACATGAAATTACCTTTTAATTTGTCTTTGAAAAAAGAGGGCGGTATTTTACCGCAATGCCAAAAGAAGTAAACGTTTGCGCAAGAAATTACTGAAAATATCCTTATTCTGTTTACACCGATTAAACACTAAAAGTCCTCTAGTTTTAACAACATAGAAATCTCGACGAAAACAATTCTCTAAAAGGAAATAACTTATTAATAAAGCTCATTTTTTGATGAAACAATCGGTGCTATACTAGCGCCAAATTTATTTTATAAATTAAGGAGAAACCCAATGACCATTTTAGTCACCGGCGGAGCGGGCTACATCGGTTCCCATACTGTCGTCGAATTATTAAATGCAGGCAAAGATGTGGTGGTATTAGACAATCTTTGCAATTCCTCACCAAAATCCTTAGAACGCGTAAAACAAATCACTGGCAAAAGCGTAAAATTTTATGAAGGCGATGTGTTAGATCGCGACTTGTTACAAAAAATCTTTGCTGAAAACAGCATTCATTCCGTCATTCACTTCGCCGGGTTAAAGGCTGTTGGCGAAAGCGTGCAAAAACCTGCTGAATACTATATGAACAACGTCACCGGCTCATTGGTTTTATTACAAGAAATGAAAAAAGCCGGCGTGTGGAATTTCGTCTTCAGTTCGTCCGCCACCGTTTACGGTGATCCTGAAATCATTCCAATTACCGAAAATTGCAAAGTAGGCGGCACTACCAATCCGTACGGCACCTCTAAATTTATGGTGGAACAAATCCTGCGCGACATCGCCAAAGCCGAACCGAAATTCAGCATGACCATTTTGCGCTATTTCAACCCGGTCGGTGCCCATGAAAGCGGTTTGATCGGGGAAGATCCGAATGGTATTCCAAACAACTTATTGCCTTACATCAGCCAAGTGGCCATTGGCAAATTGCCACGACTTTCCGTATTCGGTAGCGATTACGACACCCATGATGGCACCGGCGTGCGTGATTATATTCATGTGGTTGATTTGGCGATTGGTCACTTAAAAGCGTTAAATCGCCATCAAGATGATGCCGGCTTGCACATTTATAATTTAGGCACCGGCGTGGGCTATTCCGTCTTAGACATGGTGAAAGCCTTTGAACAAGCAAATGGCATTCAAATTCCTTATAAATTAGTGGATCGTCGTCCGGGCGACATCGCCACCTGTTATTCCGACCCAAGCCTTGCCGCCAAAGAATTAGGCTGGAAAGCTGAACGTGGTTTAGCCCGAATGATGAAAGACACCTGGAATTGGCAAAAAAATAATCCGAAAGGCTATAGAGATTAAGTGTCATGCACGAACTCGCTTTGTGTCAAAACATCATTGAAATTGTTGAGCAGCAATGCAAACAACACAATGTCAACAAAGTCACCGATCTCTGGTTGGAGGTCGGTGCCCTTTCATGCATTGAACCCAGTGCATTAGCATTTGGTTTCGAAATGGCCGCCAAAGGTACGCCGGCGGAAAATTGCAAGCTTCATTTAATGCCTATTCCCGCTAAAGCCTGGTGTTGGGATTGCAAACAATCCGTTGAAATTCAAGCCAATAACAGCACGTGCCCCCATTGCGGCAGCGTGCATTTACAACGCCAAAGCGGCGATGAACTTCGCATTAAAGAGATTGCCGTTGAATAAAATTGCCCTGAAATCATGATGACAGAACAACCGATTAAGCCCTCTCTCGCCACCCAAATTTTCAGTCGCAATATGCTGATTTGTGTCTTTACCGGTTTCAGCTCCGGTTTGCCACTTTTCGTGCTGCTGCAAATGTTGCCGATTTGGTTGTCGGATAACGGTATTAGTGTGCAAACCATTGGCGCATTTACCTTAGTCACGCTGCCCTACACGCTCAAATTTTTGTGGGCGCCCTTGCTGGATCGCTATTTTCCTCGATTTCTCGGTCGCCGTCGCAGTTGGCTTGCCATTTCCCAACTTTTGCTTCTGCTGAGTCTTTACCTGATCGGTTTATACGATCCGAAAGAACAAATGCAAATGGTCATTTTTCTTGCAACGTTCATCGCCTTTATGTCCGCCACCCAAGACATTGTATTGGATGCTTATCGACGGGAAATTTTGCGTGATAACGAATTGGGTTTGGGCAATACCATTCACATTAATGCCTACCGAATTGCCGGGTTGATTCCGGGCGGACTGTCATTGTATCTCGCCACGTTCCTGCCATGGAAAACGGTGTTTTTATTGACCGCACTTTTCATGCTGTGTGGTCTGTTTATGACCTTCTTTTTAAGTCGCGAACCACAAATTCAAATTCATCAAAACAAGCAACCGTTCTATCAAGCTTTTACCATTCCGCTACAAGAATTTTTCCGGCGTAAAGGCGTTTATACCGGTCTCGGCTTTATCGCGTTTCTGTTTCTATATAAATTCGGTGATGCCCTCGCCACGACGTTACAAAGTAAATTCATCGTGGACATGGGCTTTAGCAAAACAGACATTGCCTTAGTGGTAAAAAGTACAGCATTGTGGTCGAGCATTATTGCCGGCATGGCAGGCGGCATTATGATGTTACGCCTCGGCATTAATCGCGCCCTTTGGGTCTTTGGTTTTATTCAACTGATTACTATCGGCGGGTTTATTTGGCTTGCCGGATTTGATTATTTCCACGTTGTCGATAACGCTGCGCGCTTAAAACTTGGCATTGTGATTTGTGGCGAATATATTGGCGTGGGGCTTGGTACCGCAGCGTTTGTTGCCTTTATGGCTCGGGAAACCAACCCGCTTTACACCGCCACTCAACTGGCGTTGTTTACCAGCCTTGCCGCCTTACCGAGCAAAGGGCTCGGTGCGCTTTCAGGCGAAATCGTTGCCGCAGTGGGCTACTACCATTTCTTCTGGATTTGCTTATTTTTAGCCATCCCGGGCATGCTCTGTTTATGCTGGGTCGCCCCCTGGAATGAAAAAGTCCCTGCCCCGAATGCTGGCAATTGACATTTTTAGGGAATTAAGCAACCATACGCCACGATTAATAAAACATTTTCAAAACAGACCGCACTTTCTTCCCGAAATAGGAAAAGTGCGGTGGTTTTTTCAGTTATTTTTCATTTAAAAAAGAGGACAACATGAAAATTATTCTATTAGGCGCACCGGGCGCAGGAAAAGGCACACAAGCACAATTCATCATGAATAAATTTGCCATCCCACAAATTTCCACGGGCGACATGTTACGCTCTGCGATCAAAGCCGGCACCGAATTAGGCAAACAAGCCAAAACCTTAATGGACGCCGGTCAATTAGTGCCGGATGATTTAATTATTTCCTTAGTGAAAGAACGCGTAGCCCAACCTGACTGTGCCAAAGGTTTCTTACTTGACGGTTTCCCACGTACCATTCCACAAGCTGACGCATTGAAATCTGCCGGCATCGCCATTGATTATGTGTTGGAATTTGATGTACCGGATGAAGTGATCGTAGAACGCATGAGCGGTCGTCGTGTACACCAACCTTCCGGCCGTTCTTACCACATCGTTTATAACCCACCGAAAGTGGAAGGCAAAGATGATGTGACCGGCGAAGATTTGATTATCCGTGCCGATGACAAACCGGAAACCGTGTTAGACCGCTTAAAAGTGTATCACAACACCACCAAACCATTAGTAGATTACTACCAAGCAGAAGCCAAAGCCGGCAACACGCAATATTTCCGCTTAGACGGCACTCAAAAAGTAGAAGATGTCAGCAAAGCATTAGATAAAATCTTAGGGTAATTACCCATAACAACAAAAAAGCCATTCTATTTCAGAATGGCTTTTTTATTATGTTCCGATTAACTCGGGATTAACGGTTTATTACCATTGGTAAAGCGCGCCGGCACCAACACCGTAATTACCACGGCTATTGGTAGAAACGCTGGCTTTAAACACCCAGTTTTCATTAGGGGTAACACCGGACACACCAAGAGAAACTGCAGATTGACCACCATAGAAACCGGTGCCCACACCCACACCGATTGCGCCGGCTTTCGTGGATTGAGGAACAGATGCGTGAGCAATCGCACTCGCAACGCCACCTCTCAAGTCTTTATTTAAGAGATTTACATTGCCACGCAATTCATTGATGGAATTGTTATTAGCCGCTAATTGAGTGTTAATCGCCGCAATATTATTCGCGTTGGTCTGAATGTTAGCTGTGTTAGCCGTAATCTTACCCGTGTTAGCCGTAATATTAGCTGTATTAGCCGTAATCTTACCCGTGTTAGCAGCAATATTAGCTGTATTAGTCGCAATATTACCCGTGTTAGTCGCAATATTGGTTTTGTTGGTTGCGATATCGGCTTTATTAGTTGCAATATCGGTTTTGTTTTTCTCAACTTTACCGTCTAAAGATTTCAATTGAGCCACGTTCACTGCATCAGTATCTTTTGTACCCGCAGCAACGCTGGTGATTTGACGGGTGATATTGTTGTCAACGTCACCAACAGAAACCGCAGCATGTGAAGCTTTCCAAGCTGCACTTGTCTCAGTTGTAGCAGCTTGAGTTGACGGATCATATCCTACAACCTCTTTATTAACAGTCGCTTTAGAATATGAACCTAATGCAACGCCATTTTCTACATCAGCGCCTGAATATGCCCCGACAGATACAGTAAAATTTTTAGTTGCTCCAGTACCCGCTGTAGATGCCAAACCAATACCTACAGCCCCTACGCCTGTAGCTTTAGCATTTGAACCTACAGCAACAGAATAAGCGCCTGTTGCTTGGGTGGATACCCCAACAGCAGTTGTAGCTAGCCCTGTAGCATTAGCTTGATTACCAAGAGCCGAAGCATTAGCTCCATTAGAACTAGCTCCATAACCGAGTGAGGTAGCACCATTGCCTTTTGCAACCGTGTCAACACCTACTGAAGTAGCTCCACCAACTGAAACATCAGTATTATTTTCATTAGCTCTAGCATTGAGACCAACAGCAATATCTTTTGAGAGACCTGTCTTAGCCGCTTCAGTTCCAGAACTAGAACTAATAAAAACATCTGCTGCATTAGCAAGCGTAGAAACACCCAATGCAGAAAGAAGTACGACCGCTGCCGTAGATAATTTCATGCTTGTATTTTTATTTAACTTACTTACATTTTTCATAATAGGTACCATAAAGTTAAAAAATAGACTAGTTATCATCAATGATAAGAAATGCACCTTTGCACTTCGCTTAAAATTTTAGCATAAAAATTAAACTTTTTTACTCCATTTGATATTTTATGCATATTAAATTTATGCTTCTCATTGCAATTAAAAGAAGTAAAAATGGCACAAAAAGAAGACGGTCTTTTCAATAGCGCTCATTTTCAGAATGAGGCATGTATTAGAAAATATGCTCCAAGAGTAACCGCAACTCGCTAAAATGGATAAAAGAAAAGTGCGGTCAAAATCCACCGCACTTTTGCTTCTAAAACTCAGAAATCACGTTCAAAATCCGCCTCTCCGACACCTGATACTTCGTCCCTAACTGCTGAGCAAACAAACTCACCCGCAGTTCCTCAATCATATAACGAATCTCCGCTACTTCATCCGAAATCGGTTTGGATTTCGGGAGTTTGGCAAGAAGTTGTTGGTAGGCTTGTTGCACTTGTTCCACGCGTAACATGGCGGCGCGATCGCGATTCACATCTTGAGCGAGTTTATCCATGCGTTTGTCGATGGCTTGCAGATAGCGGAGTAAATCCGGCAGACGGGCGTAGCCGCTTTTTTGCACGAAACCTTGATAAATCAAACCGGCAATTTGGCTTTTTATATCGGACAGGGCAAATGCCATGGTGAAATCCATCTTGCCTTTAAGGCGTTGGTTGAGCTGGTGTGTGAGCGTGAGGATCTGCTCCACTTTTTGTGCAATATCCACGGTGACTTCATTAACGTTTTCACGTACAAAATCCCGTAGCTTATCAAAGTCTTCTTGATTCCACACAAAGCCGCCGAAATCGGCAATGAGTTTATCCACAGCACAGGCAATGCAGTCGTCAATCAAATCCAACACGCGCCCAAACGGCGTAAAATATAGCCCCAATTTGGCTTTATTCGGCAATTTTTCATGCAAATATTTAATCGGTGACGGCACGTTAAGCAACAACAAGCGACGCAGACCTTGTTGCATTGCCACCGCTTGTTCAAATTCCGTTTCAAACAGTTTAATGCCCACCGCGTCTTTTTCATCCACAATGGCAGGAAAGGCTTTCACACTGAAACCGCGCTGTTTTTGTTCGTAACATTGCGGCAGCTCGGCGAAACTCCAAATGTGCAGTCCGCTTTGTTCAATGCCATCGTCCGCCACGGCGGAAATGCTTTCTTGCACACGATCTTTTAAGCTAAATTTCAGCTCATCCAAATTCATGGATTCAGCGATTTTCTTGCCATTTTCATCCACCACGCGGAAGGTAATTTTCAAATGACTCGGGATTTGTTCCCAATGCCAATGTTCCGCTTCTACGGTGACACCCGTCATGCGACGCAATTCATAAATCAACGTATCCAACAACGGCTTTTCTAACGGCACGGCGCGCCCTAAAAAGGCTTGCGCATAATTGGGTGCAGGCACGAAATTACGGCGATAGGATTTAGGCAGAGACTTAATCAGCGCAATCACCAGTTCTTCCCGTAAGCCCGGGATTTGCCAATCAAAGCCCGTCATTTCCACTTGGTTGAGCAACGGCAACGGAATATGCACGGTCACACCGTCTGCATCGGTGCCCGGTTCAAATTGATAAGTTAATTTGAGTTTTAAATTGCCTTGATGCCAGAAATTTGGGAAATCCAGCTTGCTCACCTGCTCCGCATCATCGTTAATCAGAAATGAGCGTTCAAAATTAAGTAGTTCGGGATTTTGTTTTTCCGCCTTTTTCCACCAAGTATCAAAATGTTTTTGGGAGACGACTTCCGTGCCGATACGCTGATCGTAAAACTCAAATAAGGTTCGCTCGTCCACCAAAATATCGCGGCGACGGCTTTTGTGTTCCAATTCTTCAACTTCACGAATCAGCTGCTGATTTTGCTTGAAGAATTTATGTTTGGTGTTCCAATCCCCTTCCACCAAGGCGGATTGAATAAAGATTTCACGGCTCACCCTTGGGTCAATAGCGCCATAATTTACCGGTCTTGCTGCCACAATCGGCACGCCATACAGGCTCACTTTTTCATCGGCAATCACCGCTCCGCGAGATTTCGACCAACGTGGCTCGGAATAAGATTTTTTCGTTAAGTGTTCGGCAAGCGGCTCAATCCATTCCGGCTCTATTTCCGCCACCATACGCCCCCAAAGTTTGGAGGTCTCGACAAGCTCCGCCGCCATCACCCATTTCGATTGTTTTTTGAAAAGCACGGAATTAGGGAAAATCGCAAAATGCGCATTGCGGGCACCGAGATATTGTTGTTTTTCCGCTTCTTTTAAGCCGATATGCGACAACAAACCGCTTAAAAGTGCGGTGTGAATTTGCTGATATTCAGCTTTTTCCGAATTAATCGGCAAACCCATTTCACGCACGGCAAGGCGAATTTGTTGATAAATATCCTGCCATTCGCGAATGCGCAAATAATTTAAAAAATCTTTTTGGCACTGGCGACGGAATTGGTTTTTCGTCAATGCCTTTTGCTGTTCTTGCACATAATGCCAAAGATTTAAGAATGCCAAGAAGTCCGATTTTTTATCGACAAAGCGACGATGTTTTTCATCGGAAGCCTGTTGTTTTTCGGTTGGGCGCTCACGCGGATCTTGAATGGATAACGCTGAGACAATAATCATCACCTCATAAACGCTGTCAAACTCAACCGCACTTAGAAGCATTTTGGCAAGGCGCGGATCGACAGGGAGTTGGGCTAGTTGGCGACCGATTGGGGTGAGTTCCCAACCTTGTTTTTTCTCTGTCGATTCGATGGCGCACGTTTCATAACGTGTGCCGTTTTTATTCGCTGAAACATCCTTGGCACGCGTTGGGAAACGCGCGCCATCATGTTTATACGATTTAATTTTCTTAGGTTGAATCGCACCCAACTCTTCCAATAACTTCACGCCATCTTGAATATGCCGTTTATCCGGCGCATCGACAAAAGGGAACGCTTCAATGTCGTCCAACCCCAACGCGGTCATTTGCAAAATGACGGAAGCCAAATTGGTGCGCAAGATTTCCGGATCGGTAAACTCCGGGCGATTGTTAAAATCCTCTTCCGAATAAAGGCGAATACAAATGCCTTCGCTCACCCGTCCGCAACGCCCTTTCCGCTGATTAGCAGAGGCCTGTGAAATCGGCTCAATCGGCAAGCGTTGCACTTTGGTGCGATAACTATAACGAGAAATACGCGCGGTGCCGGGGTCAATCACATATTTAATGCCCGGCACGGTAAGCGAGGTTTCCGCCACGTTGGTGGCTAACACAATGCGATTTAATCCGCTCGGATGGAAAATTTTATTTTGTTCTTGCGCAGAAAGACGGGCAAAGAGCGGTAGGATTTCCGTGTGTTTTAAATTTTGTTTTTGCAAGGCTTCGGCGGTGTCGCGAATTTCCCGTTCACCGTTCATAAAGATCAAAATATCGCCACGACCTTCCGCTTGCAGCTCATCCACGGCATTGAGAATGCCTTGTAGCTGATCTTGATCGTCTTCTTCCGCAACAGGGCGATAACGCACTTCTACGGGATACGTTCTGCCCGAGACTTCGATAATCGGCGCATTGTTGAAATGTTTGGAAAAACGTTCCACATCAATGGTGGCCGAGGTGATAATGACTTTTAAGTCCGGACGGCGTGGCAGCAGCTGTTTCAAATAACCGAGAATAAAATCGTTGTTCAAGCTACGTTCGTGTGCTTCATCAATAATCAGGCAGGAATATTGATTGAGGAAACGATCCGTTTGAATTTCCGCCAACAAAATCCCGTCCGTCATCAACTTGATTTGGGTGTTATCGCTAATCTGATCGTTAAAACGAACTTTATACCCCACTAAATCGCCAAGTTCTGTTTGTAATTCTTCCGCGATTCGAGCCGCTACCGAACGGGCGGCAATGCGGCGTGGTTGGGTGTGTCCGATGGTACCAAGATGACCTAATCCGAGTTCCAAACACATTTTCGGCAACTGGGTGGTTTTCCCCGAACCGGTTTCCCCCGCGACCACAATGACCTGATGTTCAGAAAGGAGTTTTTCAATTTCTGCTTTGCGTTGGCTCACCGGCAGGCTTTCCGCAAAAACGATCGGATTTTTGACCGCACTTTTACGGCTTTCTACACGTAATCTTGCTTGTTCAATTTGCTGTTCGATTTCCTCAGCAACGGCTTGCTGCGCTTCTTGGTTTTTAATTTTTCCGATGCCATGAATGCGGGCGGATAAACGGCGTTTATCCACCAACATGATGTCAATTAATTGAGAAAAAAGGGATTGTTGTAGCGGAGTTAATTCGTGTTTTACAGTTTTGTTCTTCATACCGATTTACTTTTAAAACTACCGTAAGCCAAGCAAAGCCAGCCGATTAAAAAGAGTGTGCCGCCAACGGGCGTAATCCAGACTAAAAATTTACCGGCGCCGAAAGCAAGGGCGTATAAGCTGCCACTGAATAATAAAATCCCCAATGACCATGCACGCATCGCGAATTGTGCAAATTTCGCCTCATGCCAAAGGGATAAAGCAATCACCAGAACAGCAAGCGTATGGAAGATTTGATATTTTAAGCCGGTATCCATCCAGGCGAGGGCTTTCTCGTCTAAAACATGACTTAACCCATGGGCGGCAAACGCACCAAGAGCCACACAGAAAAAACCGCTCAAGGCGGCAATCAATAACCATTTGTTTTTCATTTAAAATTTTCCTATTAATACGGCTAAAATACCGGCGGCGATAAGCGGCCCAACAGGGATACCTCCCAGAAAAGAGACACCGATAATAGTACCGATGACCAAGCCTGTCACTAAGACAGGTTGTTCCCCCATCAGCGGAACGCCTTTGCCTGCAAGCCACGCGACCAATACACCCACCGCAATGGCAACAAACATTTTCCAACTGACAAACGCCGATAAGCCCGGGAGCTGAATTTTGCCGGAAACCAACGGGCTTAAAACGCCAATGGTTAAAATCACGATACCAACGTGCAAGCCGTATTTTTCCAAATAAGGAATATATTGAGCGAGAAACGTTTGCTGCATGATTAGTAACACAGCGGCGGAAATGGTGATGGCGCTATTGTGACTTAAAATGCCGAGCAAAATTAACACCACCAAAAGTAACGCAATCATATTGAATTGAAGCGACATATTGATCCTAAAGTGCGGTAAGAATTTGCGGAGAATTATAGCATAAGCCATCAAGCTTGCCCTGAGGCAGACAACAAAAAACCGCACCCGGGAGAACCAAAGTGCGGTTGTATTGAAAAACGTTTTTACGCTTGCGGATGTCTTGCAGCGACTTCTTCTAATAAGGTTTTAAGCTCACCTTGTTGGAACATTTCCAATACGATGTCACAACCACCGACAAGTTCGCCTTCTACCCATAATTGTGGGAATGTCGGCCAATTGGCGTAAGCCGGTAACTCGGCACGAATATCCGGATGTTGCAAAATATCTACATAACCGAAGGGGACGCCACAGTTAATTAAGGCTTCCACCGCACGCGCAGAGAAACCGCAAGAAGGGAATTTTGGCGAGCCTTTCATATAAATCAGAATTGGGTTTTCGCTAATCTGTTTTTTGATTTTATCTAACGTTTCCATAATGTTCCTTGTATTCATTGAATGAGAAAACGCACGCATTGTATCACAAACCCAAGTTGCTACAAATAAAAGGCGAATGTTTTCACTGCGTTATTTACCAGCTTCCGCCGGCACCACCGCCGTCAAAACCACCTCCACCGAATCCGCCACCGGAACCACCGCCGAAACCACCTCCGCCAAAGCCACTACCGAAACCACCGTCATCTCTGCCGTTACGATGACGATCTGACATGGATTTTCGCAAGACATCATTCAGCACATGATTATTGGTTGGCGAGACATAAGGTCGGCGACTGTTTATTTCCGCCATCACGACAATCAAAATAAACAGCGTGAGTATGATAAAGGGCACAACATCCCCGAAATCATTCTCTTCTTCCACTTGTGCCGCAAATTCGCCTTTGGTGGCAGCAATAATGTAATCCAAACCGTTATCAATGCCTTGGGCATATTGCTCGTTGCGGAAATAAGGGCGAATTTGGTTACGAATAATTTGTGATGCAAGGGCATCGGTCAACACGCCTTGCAACCCTTGTCCCACCGCAATGAACAATTTGCGATCCTCTTTGGCGATAAGCAACAACACACCGTTATTCAGATTTTTCCGCCCGATCCCCCATTTATCGCCCAATTCAAAGGCATATTGAGAAACCTCATATTCACCGGTCGTTGGCACAATCACCACCGCAATTTGCGAACTGGTTTCTTTGCCATAGGCTGCTAACTTCGCTTCTAATGCGTCCAACTCTTTTGCTGATAACGTTTTCGTGTAGTCATTCACATAACGGAAAGGCTTTGGAGAATCGGGGAAGGTAACAGCAGAAACTGCCGTTGCCATAAAAATACCGAGAAAAATGACCGCACTTTTTAAGCTCAATAAACCCAATACGCGCTTAATCATGAATGATCACCTCGTTATCCAGTTCATTTTGATCGTCTGGTTGAACCGGAAAATGCCGAATCAACTGCTCACCGATTTGCTGCATTGAAACCAAAATACCTTCCGTATATTGCTTTTGTTTAAAATGCGTAATCATGCGGGCACATTCTGTTTGCCAAAAGTCATCACCCACATACTGGTGAATACCGAGGTCCCCGATAATCGCGCATTGACGATCATCATAGGCAATATAAATCAACACGCCATTACGCGCCTCTGTTTGGTGCATTTCAAGTTGTGAAAAAACGACTAAAGCACGTTGGTAAGCAGAAAGTGCGGTCGGTTTTGATGGTATTTTTCGTTCGATAAAAATCCGAAACTCGGCGGAGGTTTGTCGCTCAAGGCGGGTAATCGCCGCCTCGAGCTGTTTTTTATCTATCGGGATTTTTGCAAATAATGGCATGGCGCCACCTTGTTGTCCGTTTAGTTAAAATTCACTGTCGGCGCATTTTCAGCACCAGCAACAGATTTGAAATAAGGTTTTTCTTTGAAACCCAAAATCATCGCCACCACTTTGGTTGGGAAAGTACGAATTTTTTGGTTGTATTCACGCGCTGCTTCATTGAATTTATTACGCGCGACGTTAATGCGATTTTCGGTGCCTTCTAATTGTGCTTGTAAGTTCATAAAGCCTTCGTTTGCACGCAATTCAGGATAATTCTCTACGCTGACCAATAAACGAGACAAGGCTGAACCTACTTCATTTTGGCTTTGTTGGAATTGGGTTAATTGTTCTTCCGTTAAATTAGACGGATCTATTTTGGTTTGCGTTGCTTTGGCACGCGCTTCAACAACACCGGTCAAGGTTTCTTTTTCAAAGTTTGCCTGGCCTTTTACGGTATTCACTAAATTCGGGATCAAATCAGAACGACGTTGATAAGTCGATTCTACATTTGCCCACACAGAATTAATTTGTTCTTCCGCGGCAACCAAGCCGTTATAACTTGGAATTAAGGTCATGGCCGCAACAACGGCAACAATAATCAGAACAAGCCATTTTTTCATTTTTTTCCCTTACAATCATTAAACTTAGCTAAAAAACAAAAGACCTAAACATAGGTTTAGGTCTTTTTTATCTTTATCTGAAAATAATTAACAAAATGCTAATTATTTAGTACCGCTAACTGCGATTTCTACGCGACGGTCATCAGCTAAGCAAGCGATAAGCGCTTTACGGCCTTTAACTGCGTCACATTTGTTACCAGTAACCGGGTTTGCTTTACCGTAACCGGTTGCAGAAATAGCGTTTTGAGAAACACCTTTAGCAACTAAGTAGTTAGCTACAGTTTCAGCACGTTTTTGAGATAATTTTTGGTTGTAAGCGTCAGAACCGATACGGTCTGTGTAACCTGCAACTTTAACGTTTGCACCTTTAACTTGTGCGATTTCGCCGTAGATACCATCTAACACGCCTTGTGCTTGTGGTTTTAAGTCAGCTTTGCCGAATGCGAAAGTTACATCAGAGTTTAAGTTGAAAGTTTTGTTTACAACTTCAGGCGCGACAACTGGTGCACCTTGACCGAAACGGTAAGATAAACCTAAAGATACAGAGCCGATATCTGGAGAGTAACGAACATCTGAGTCAACACCAGCTTTTCTTTGAGCTTTGCCTAAATTACCTACACGGCTCACCCATTGATATTCAGCACGTAATGCTAATTCAGGAAGAATTGCATACTCAACACCTGCTGCGAATACCGGAGATACTTTTAAGTTGTGGTATTTCTCAACATCATTACCAGCGCCAAGTTTATAATCGCTACGGATTAATGCTGCACCAACACGACCATATACATCTAAGTCTGCTAATACCGGGTAGCTACCTTTAAGTGCTAAAGTAGTTCCGTGTGCAGTGTGTCTAAAATCTTGTTCACCGTTGGTTTTAGCTTTAGCACGACCGAAATATTCGTAACCCGCTTCAACAGCTAAGTTATCAGTGATTTGATAACCACCGAACACACCGTAAGCTTCAGAATTACGGCTAACTGTTTGACCTGGTTCATCTTTAAATTGGTTAAGACCGTGATGTACAGATGCCCAACCAGCTTTTGCGCCGGCATAGAAAGTGTCAGCTTGTGGAGCTGCTTGTGCTACTGTTGCTGCTGCTAAACCAGCGATAGCTAATGCGATTGCAGTTTTTTTCATTTTGATGATCCTCTTTAATTTAGTCATCTATTTTAAAACAAGTATCAGCTGATATAGCTGAAAACCGACACAAGAACTTGTGTCACCTTCATCTTAAACCGTTTACCTCTAAAAGTGAAATTTTTTACAATTTCCAGCTTAAGATGTTGTTTCAAATAGGATTGAAGTTTTCCTATTTCTTTTGATGAGAAATATCCAACTCCCCTCAAAAGTTGCGGCATTATCCTACTGAAATAACATAAAATCAAACAAATAGACTTCTTTTTGCTTAAATTTTAAGCAATTAAACATTCTTTTTGTCTATTTTGCAACCCCATCTCAGTATTTCTTCAATAAATTTAATATTTATCAAATGATTTTCTATGTTAAACTTTGGCTACTTTTTACTCCACCTAATCCCAAACAAACATTAACCAATATAGAGTGGTGCAACATGCTACCCCGCTTAACAAAAATCCCTCAACTTTCTCCATTAGTCAGTGATTATTTAGATGCGCTCCGATTGCAACATTTTGAAGGGGACATTGCCTCAAACTATGCTGATCGTCTTAGCCTCGCCACCGACAACAGCGTTTACCAACAGCTTCCGCAAGCGATTTTATTTCCGAAAAGCATTGCCGATGTGGTTCGTCTAACAAAACTCGCACAACAGGAAAAATACATTTCGCTGACGTTTACACCACGTGGTGGCGGCACCGGTACGAACGGGCAATCCATTAATAACAACATTATTGTTGATCTCTCTCGCCACATGACAAAGATTTTAGAACTCAACGTAAAAGAACGTTGGGTGCGCGTGCAAGCCGGCGTGGTGAAAGATCAGCTTAATCAATTTCTAAAGCCGCACGGTTTATTTTTCTCGCCGGAGCTCTCCACCAGTAACCGCGCCACCTTAGGCGGGATGATCAATACCGATGCATCTGGACAAGGATCTTTACAATACGGGAAAACCTCCGACCACGTGCTCGGTTTACGCGCCGTACTCATCAATGGCGAAATTTTAGAGACAAGTGCGGTCAAATCTGACGACGTTTTTCGCTATACAGAAGAAAGCTCTCTCTCTGCCAACGTGAAAAAAATCCATCAAGCGATTTTTCAACGTTGCAAAGACAACCGCGCACAAATTCTGAATGATTTACCCCAATTGAACCGTTTTCTGACCGGTTACGATTTAAAAAACGTGTTTAACGATGATTTAAGCGAATTCAATTTAACCCGCATTTTGACAGGTTCTGAAGGCTCACTTGCTTTTATTTGCGAAGCCACGTTGGATTTAATGCCGCTGCCACAACATCGCACATTAATTAACATTAAATACAATTCTTTTGATGCGGCATTGCGCAACGCGCCTTTTATGGTTAAAGCCAATGCACTTTCCGTAGAAACCGTGGATTCCAAAGTGCTGAATTTGGCTAAACAAGACATTATTTGGCACTCTGTCAAAGAACTGTTAACAGAAGACGCACAACATCCGATTCTTGGCTTAAATATTGTGGAATATGCCGGCAATAATCAGGCATTAATTGAAAAACAAGTGGCGCAGTTATGTGCACAATTGGATCAAAAAATTGCCGAAGGTAAAGATCATATTATCGGTTATCAAGTTTGCGATCATTTGCCGTCCATTGAACGTATTTATGCCATGCGGAAAAAAGCCGTAGGGTTACTTGGCAATGCAAAAGGCGCAGCAAAACCGATTCCTTTTGTGGAAGACACTTGTGTGCCGCCAGAAAATTTGGCGGATTACATTACCGAGTTTCGCGCTTTATTAGACAGCCATCATCTGCAATACGGCATGTTCGGCCATGTGGACGCAGGCGTGTTGCATGTTCGTCCTGCGTTGGATTTATGCGATCAAGCGCAAGTGAAATTATTCAAACAGATTTCCGACGAGGTGGCAGAACTCACCCGCAAATACGGCGGTTTAATTTGGGGGGAACATGGCAAAGGAATGCGTTCGCAATACGGCGAAAAATTCTTTACCCCCGAATTATGGCGTGAATTACGTTACATCAAATTCTTATTTGACCCACAAAATCGCCTCAATCCTGGGAAAATCTGCACGCCATTAAACAGCGAACAAGAACTTTATTCTATTTTATCGCCAATGCGAGCCGACCTCGATCGCCAAATTCCCGTTCAAATGAAAGAAGAATTTATCGGCGCCATGAATTGTAACGGTAACGGGCTATGCTTTAACTTTGATGTCCACAGCACCATGTGTCCGTCAATGAAAGTGAGTAAAAATCGCGTTTTTTCACCGAAAGGCCGCGCTGCCATGGTGCGTGAATGGTTGCGTTTATTAGCGAACGAGCAAGTTACCCCGGCGCAATTGGATTTCAAACAGTCCACGGTAAAACTCACGGATATTGTGCATAAAATCCAAAACAGCTATCAAAAACGCCGTGGCGAATACGATTTTTCCCATGAAGTGAAAGCGGCAATGGATACTTGTCTGGCGTGTAAAGCTTGCGCCAGCCAATGCCCGATTAAAATCGACGTGCCGAGCTTCCGCGCGAAGTTCTTCCATTTTTACCACCAGCGTTATCTGCGCCCGATCAAAGATTATGTGGTGTCCAATGTGGAATACGTTGCGCCGCTAATGGCGAAACAAGCGAAGCTCTTCAATTATTTTACCGCGACTAAATTTAGTCAAAAAGTGGCAGAAAAATGTTTGGGCATGACGGATTTACCGTTACTCTCGACACCCAATCTGCAACAACAACTCATTCAACTTGGTCATCAAAACGCCTCATTAGCGCAATTAGAAAGTTTAAGTGCGGTGGAAAAACAACGTGTTTTGCTTATCGTACAAGATCCATTCACTTCTTATTATGATGCCAAAGTCGTTGCCGATTTTGTGGCGTTAACCCAAAAACTGGGCTTTAAGCCGGTAGTATTGCCATTTAAACCGAACGGCAAAGCACAACACATTAAGGGCTTTTTAACCCGTTTTGCAAAAACCGCAAAAAATCAGGCGGACTTCCTTAATCGTATAGCAAAACTGGGAATGCCTTTGGTCGGTGTGGATCCCGCCATTGTGTTGTCTTATCGAGATGAATATCAAGAAATTCTCGGTGCCGAACGCGGTGATTTCCACGTCCTCACAGCACACGAATGGCTGAAACAACAGCTGGATAACGGCACCTTGCTATTCGCGCAAAACACCGAAAAAAACGACCGCACTTTTGAGCCACATCAATGGTATTTATTCCCGCATTGTACGGAAATGACTGCGATGCCGAACAGCGCCAAAGAATGGCAACATATTTTTGCTGCCTTCGCCCAGCAGTTACACGTTGAAAGCGTAGGTTGTTGCGGAATGGCCGGGACATTCGGACATGAAACCCAGCATATCGATATGTCAAAAGCCATTTATGAAGCCTCATGGGAGAAGAAGTTGCAACATAAAGATCCGAACTTCTGCTTAGCCACCGGTTATTCCTGTCGTAGCCAAGTGAAGCGTTTTGCCCATTATCAGCCGAAACACCCTGTACAAGCCTTATTAACTTTATTGAAATAACAACACCATGAGCATTTGGAAAAAACACCTCACGCTACAACAACTAAATGACTTCTGCCAACACTGTGCCGTGGCACATTTAGGCATAGAATTTACCGCACAGGGCGATGATTGGCTGGAAGCCCGTATGCCGGTGGATCACCGCACTACTCAACCCATGGGATTTTTACACGGCGGCATTTCCGCAGCCCTTGCGGAAACCGTTGCTTCCACTGCCGGTTTTTGCTGTGTAGAAGAAAATCAGGCTGTCGTTGGTTTAGAGATCAATGCGAGCCATTTACGCCCGGTAAAACAAGGCTATGTTTGCGCTAAATCAAGCCCAATTCGTTTAGGCAAAAACGTTCAAGTTTGGCAAATTGACATTCGGGACGAGCAAGATAAACTATGCTGCGTTTCACGTTTAACTCTTTCTATTATTACACATGACTAATTTAAAAATCGGCGTCATTCTTGCCAATTTAGGTACGCCGGACTCACCAAGTCCTAAGGATATTTCCCGTTATTTGTGGCAATTTTTAACCGATCCCCGCGTGGTCGATTTGCCACGTTATAAATGGTATCCGTTGCTTAAAGCCATTATTTTGCCGTTACGTTCTAAACGCGTCGCCAAAAATTACCGTTCCATTTGGACCGAACAAGGTTCTCCGTTAATGATGTACACCGAACAACAAAAACAGGGCTTAATCGACTTTTTCCGACAACAGCAACTGGATGTGGAAATTGAAATCGGTATGACTTATGGCAATCCGTCCATGCCAAGTGCGGTGCAAAAATTAATAGATAAAAAAGTGGATCATATCATCGTACTCCCGCTCTATCCGCAATACAGCAGCAGTACAACCGGTGCCGTCTTCGATGCTTTTGCCGAGGCATTAAAACAACAACGCGGCATTGTGCCCTTTGATTTTATTCATTCTTATCCGCTCAACCAGCATTACATTTCCGCGCTGATTGATTCTTGCAAAGCACGGTTAAGCGAAGATGAGTTTTTACTGTTCTCCTTTCACGGCATTCCGTTGCGTTATGAAAACACCGGTGATTACTACCGCACTCATTGCCAACAAACTGCAGCGGCAGTGGCACAAGGGCTAGGCTTAAATGAAAAACAATGGGGCTTAACCTTCCAATCCCGTTTTGGTAAAGAAGAATGGTTACAGCCTTATACCGATGAGTTTTTGTCTAATGCTGCAGCACAGGGCATTAAGAAAGTGGCGGTGATTTGCCCAGGCTTTGCCGTGGATTGTTTAGAAACCTTGGAAGAAATTGCTGAGGAAAATAAAGACTATTTCATCACTAACGGTGGTGAAAGTTATCAATACATTCCGGCACTGAACGCTTCTCCGGCACATATCGAAACTTTAGGCAGATTAGTGATCAATCAAATGGCGAAAATGAAATGCAACAACTGCACTTCACCAAACATTGCCATTATTCCAACCATTACGGTGCCAACGTCAAACAACCTTAGCAGCCGTTGTCATTAAAAGAAAAAAGTGCGGTGGATTTTTGAGGTGTTAAAAACACTTGGAAAAACCACCGCACTTTTATTTTCAGGGCATTTGATGGCGCACGCTTCACAGCATGTGCCGATAATCCGTTGATATAAAAAGGCGAGCGTTAGGAAACGCGCGCCATCAAAAAAAACATGGTGAGCTTGACGAGTATCAAAATCGCACAGGGCGTTATTTATAAAATGCTGTCCTACCCATTAGACAACAAGCTCATACCTGATTAATTCGCTTTCCACTCGCCGTTCACAACGGTACCAATGACGTGGTAATCGCTCGTGAAGACCGCAAGGTTAGCGACCTTGCCTGCTTCAACGGAACCCAAACGGTCATCGACACCGATGGCGCGTGCCGGATAAAGGTTACTCATACGAATCGCTTCGGCAAGTGGAATCTCAACATATTCCACTGCATTTTTGATGGATTCCATCATGGTGATAGACGCCCCTGCGATGGTGCCGTTGCCGTCATAGCAACGTCCTTCTTTCACATAAATGGTTTTACCCACGAAGGTGAACGTTTCTAATTCAGGACCTGCGCCGGCTGCGGCGAGGGAGTCGGTAACGATACAAAGTTTGTCGCCTTTCACTTTTTTATCCAAACGCACATTGCCGAAATTCACATGCACGCCGTCCACGATAATGCCGGTGTAAACGTCAGAATCCAACACGGCACCAACCACGCCCATGGCGCGTCCAGAGCTAATGGGCGACATAGCATTGTGTAAGTGCGTGGCAAAAGTGGCACCTTTGTGGAAAGCTGCTTTTGCTACTTCATAACTGGCGTTTGAATGGCCGACTGACACAACAATGCCACTTTTCACAAAATCAGGCGTGTAGTTGATGGTCGGGTTTTCCGCGGCAATAGTGAGTTTCGTGATCACATCGGCGTTTTCACACAAGAAATCTTTCATTTCAGGTGAAATTTCACGGATATATTCCGGACGGTGTACGCCTTTTTTCTCTATGCTCAAATACGGCCCTTCAATATGCAAACCCAATGCTTGGTTTTTATGCTTATTCAAATAGTCACGCATAATTTTCACCGCACTTTTAATGCCCTCATCCGGCGCCGTAATAAAGGTTGGCAAAAAGCTGGTACAGCCGGATTTCAGGTTAGTCGCTTGCATGATTTCTAAGGTTTCTACACTGGTTTGGTCGTTGAACATCACGCCACCACAGCCGTTTAATTGCAAGTCAATAAAACCGGCAGTGAGGTTATGCCCTTGTAAATCAAGGGTCTTAATACCACTTTCCAATTCGCTTTGTGGAATCACTGCTTCAATGGTTTCGCCGTTAATCACCACGGCATAATCCCGTAGGATTTCGTATTTTGTGTAAATAACACAATTAATTAATGCATATTTCATTATCGTACCTTAAAAAAATAATCTAAAAATTCACCGCACTTTTGCGCTAAACATTACAACACGCTGTGAATGGCGTGACTTTCCAAGTCGGTGAAATATTTCACGGTTTTTACTTTCAGTTCTTGCAATGCCGGCTCATCACACACCAACACAAAATGGCGATGTAATTGCAAGGCGCTCACTGTCCACATGTGATTCACAGCCCCTTCAACCGCGGCTTGTACGGCTAACGCTTTCCCATGACCGGTGGCTAAAATCATCACTTCTTCTGCGTCTAATAACGTGCCGACACCAATGGTTAAAGCATATTTCGGCACTTTATTGACATCATTATCAAAAAAGCGGGAATTGGCGATGATCGTATCCGGTGTTAAGGTTTTAATACGAGTACGGGAGCTTAATGAAGACGCCGGTTCGTTGAAGGCAATATGTCCATCTACGCCAACGCCGCCCATAAATAAATGAATTTTGCCGTAGGATTGGATTTTTTCTTCGTAACGACGACATTCTGCATCATGATCGTCCGTATTGCCGTCTAAAATATTGATGTTTTGCGGCTGAATATCAATGTGATTGAAAAAATTGTTGTGCATGAAGCTGTGATAGCTTTCCGGATGTTCTTTCGGAAGCCCCACATATTCATCCATGTTGAATGTGACCACATGTTTAAAACTCACTTCACCGGCTTGGTTTAAGCGGATCAGTTCTTGGTAAGTTTTAAGTGGTGTTCCGCCGGTAGGTAAACCCAATACAAACGGGCGTTCTGCGGTGGGATGAAAACGATTGATTCTGTCGACAATATGACGTGCAGCCCAACGGCTAACTTGTTGTTCGTTATGTAGAGGGATGAGGCGCATAATAAACTTCCTTTAGGGCGACCGCACTTTACAATCATTTTGTCGAGGCAGGCATTATGCCTGTCCCATTTATGTCATAAAGCGCATTTAGGACAGGCATAACGCCTGTCCCTACACCAGAAAAGTGCGGTCTCTTTTTCCATTAAATTAGAGATATTTCGCTTTTAATTCTTTTGCTTTGGCTAATTGTGCTTCGGTCGCTTTTGCCGTCATGGGTTCACGACAATAACCGGCATCCACACCTTCCAATTTCAACAATTCTTTAATGGTTAAATACAAGCCATTTGCTAAGATACCTTCGATTAAATCATTGGTCACATGTTGAATTTCACGCGCTTCAGCCAGTTTGCCTTGTTTAGTCAAGTCAAAGATTTGTCTTGCACGAACACCGTTCACGTTAAATGTACTGCCGATAGCACCATCCACACCTAAAGCCACCGCCGGCAGCATCATTTCATCGAAGCCCGCCCAAATTAAGTGGTTTGGATAGGCTTTTTGTAAACGTTCTAATAAATAGAAATCACCTGCTGTGAATTTCACGCCAAGCACTTTCGGGTTTTTGTAAAGTTCACCGAATTGTTCCACGCCCATATTCACACCGGTTAAAAACGGAATGGAGTACACGATCATGTTATTGCCGGTTTCCGCAATGATGGTGTCATAGTAGTGTTTGATTTCAGGGAAGCTGAATTTGTAGTAGAACGGGGTGACCGCAGAAAGACAGTCATAGCCTAATTCGGTGGCGTATTTACCTAATTCCACCGCTTCGTGTAAATTCACGCTACCCACTTGGGCGATTAACGCCACTTGGTCTTTCGCTTCATCTTTTGCAATACGGAAGATTTGTTTTTTCTCTTCGGTAGAAAGCATGAAGTTTTCACCGGTGGATCCGCCGACATACAAACCATTAACTTTCATTTTGTCGATATTGTGGCGAATAATTTGGCGTAAGCCTTTTTCATTAATAGAGCCATCTTCGTTAAATGACACTAATAACGCACTGAAAATACCTTTTAAATCACGCATTGTTATCTCCTGTTTAGTATTTAATACGCTGTTCTAAAATCACATTAAGGGTTTTCTCTTTGGTCTTGATCGCTTTATCTTGCTCTGCTTGCACCAACAACGCATAAATTAAATCAAGAACGAATAATTGGGCAGTCTTGGTTCCGATTGAATCCCCTTGTAACTTACCTTGTTTATTGCCGTTGACCAACACAAAATCGGCATGTTCAGTCAAAGGCGAACGCATGCTGTGAGTCAATGCCACGGTGATTGCACCATTCTCTTTGGCAATTTTTAAGGCATGCGCGGTTTCTTGCGAATAGCCGGAATGGCTGATGCCAATCGCCACATCATTGCGTTGTAACAATGCTGCTTGCATATACATAAAGTGATTGTTACCGCTGGCATCGACCGGAATGCCGATGCGCATAAATTTATTTTTAGCATCTTCTGCTGTTACACCAGAGGTGCCAACGCCGAAGATAAAAACGCGATTCGCACGTCGAATGAAACTTACCACTAACTCCAGCTGATTTAGATCCAGCAAATCAATGGTTTCATCCATCACTGTATTAATCACAGACTGCAATTTACGGGCAATTTTCACCGGATCATCATCTGCTGTGACTTCCGTATCCAATAAGCTGTTATCTTTGCCTCCTTGCGTTTTCGCAACCTCAATAGAAAACGCTAATTTAAAATCGCTAAACCCACGAAAGCCTAAAGTACGACAAAAACGCACGAAGGTGGCCTCACCCACATCTAAGTAAGAAGCCAGTTCAGCCAAAGAGTGTCGCATGACGATATCCGGCGAGCGATTAATGGCGTCTGCGATTTTCTTCTCCGTTTTCGTTAAACTCTGGTACAAAGAGCTAATGGTATTCAGTACACTGCCGTTTTTTGCCATAAATGCTCCTAACAATTAATTTGAGTAAGTGCCCATGCGGCTGCGCCGATCAGTCCGGCATCTTGCCCTAATTGTGCAGCCCCTAGCGGACAACGGTAAATTTCCGGCATTTGCGCCAAATACTGTTTCACCAAAGGCAAATAGCCCTCAGCCAACCCAACGCTACCGCCAATGACCACCTGTTGCACGTCCATACCAATCACCAAATCCGCCACTAAATTGGCAATCGCGTTGGCTGAACGAGACACAAGTGCGGTGGCTTTTTCATCCATTTTTCTAAAACGGGCAAACGCTTCTTTGGGATCGCAAGGATCGTCCCATTGTTTGGAAACCGCTTCAATAGCGCGCCCTGAGGCAATGGCTTCCACGCAACCGATGCGACCACAACCGCACACCGGGCCATTGGGATCGGCGACAGTATGCCCAATATGACCGGCAATGCCGTTTGGTTCAGTGAGTAATTGACGGTTTAAAATTAATCCGCCACCAACACCGGTCGAGACAGTGATAAACGCAAAGTTTTGCAGATGCTTTTTATCTTGCCGTTGATATTCCGCATATGTCGCGGCTTGCGCATCATTTAATAAATACACGGGCTTTGAGGTATGCTGAGAAAGGCTTTGTTTTAAGGGGAAATACGCCAGTCCACCTAAATTTTTCGGATTAAGTGCGGTCAATATTCCTTTATTGATGATGCCTGTAGAGGCAACCGCAACATAATCAAATTGCCCCGCATAATCCGAAAGTAATTTTGCGAACGTTTGATGCATTGCCTCCGCCACATTTTGTTGTGGTGTGTGGATTTGTTGTCGTTGCGTCACTTGAGTGCCTGACACAATGGCTGAGGCGATTTTCGTTCCACCAATATCTAAGGCTAAACAACGCATCATTTTTTCCTCTTGATTATTTATTCGCAGATTTGACCGCACTTGAGAACCAGCTCACAATATGTTCTAAACGCGTTAAGGCTGAACCGACCGTCACAAAATCCGCACCGATTTCAATGGCTTTTCTCGCTAATTCCGGTGTGTTGTAACGGCCTTCTGCCATCACTTTGCAGCCTGCCGCTTTTAAATCTTTCACTAATTGATAGTCCGGTTCCTCCGGTACAGTGCCACCTGTGTAGCCTGACATGGTGCTGCCCACAATATCAAAGCCAAGTTTTTGGCAATACAGCCCTTCTTCTAAGTTAGAGCAATCCGCCATGGCAAGGCAGCCCATTTCATGAATTTTTTTGACCGCACTTTCAATGTCAACAGGACGCGGACGCTGTGTGCCATCCACGGCAATAATATCCGCACCGGCATGCGCTAAATCTTCAATGTCTTGTAAAAACGGCGTGATACGCACCGGACTGTCCGGCAAATCGCGTTTTACAATACCGATAATCGGTACATTAACGGTCGGTCGCGTGGCTTTCAAGTTATCCACGCCTTCAATACGCAGTCCAGCCGCCCCACCGATAACAGAAGCCTGCGCCATCGCAGCAACGATTTCCGGCTTATCCATCGGGCCATCATCAACCGGTTGGCAGGACGCAATCAAGCCATTTTGAATTTGGGCAAAAACCGCTTGGTGGGATAATTTGTGTTGAGTGAATGACATAAAAACTCCTCTTAATTTGCGGCTGCATTTGGCAGTCATTCTTGTCGCTAGGCATTATATGATAACAACACTTCATTTTAAAATATCTTTTTGAAGTGTTTTTCCAATGATGTGATCTACCTCTCATTTCTGAAATAAAACTTCAGAATCTATTTGAAAATGATTTTTTTACTTTAGAATGGAATCAAGTTGTAATCTAACTAGGTGTTTAACATCAATTAACTGACCATGACAGGAGTGTAACTTATGAAACTCGCTAAACTTTTTCTCGCCACCGCCATTGCACTAGGTGTCACGTCTGCTGCTCACGCCGCAGAGTACGATTTAAAATTCGGTATGAACGCCGGCACATCATCTAATGAATACAAAGCCGCTGAAATGTTTGCCAAAGAAGTGAAAGAAAAATCTAACGGCAAAATTGAAATTTCTCTTTATCCAAGTTCACAATTGGGTGACGACCGCGCCATGTTAAAACAACTCAAAGACGGTGCGTTAGACTTCACGTTTGCGGAATCCGCCCGTTTCCAATTGTTCTATCCTGAAGCCGCGGTATTTGCGTTACCTTACGTCATCAGTGACTACAGCGTGGCACAAAAAGCCTTATTCGACACCGCATTTGGTAAAGACTTAATCCAAAAAATGAATAAAGAATTAGGCTTAACATTATTGTCCCAAGCCTATAACGGTACACGCCAAACCACCTCTAACCGTGCCATCAACAGCATTGCTGACATGAAGGGCTTAAAATTACGCGTACCAAACGCGGCAACTAACTTGGCGTACGCAAAATATGTGGGTGCCGCTCCAACACCAATGGCATTCTCCGAAGTGTATTTAGCATTACAAACCAATTCCGTTGACGGTCAAGAAAACCCGTTGGCAACGGTTCAAGCACAAAAATTCTATGAAGTGCAAAAATACTTGGCAATGACCAACCACATTTTGAATGACCAACTTTATTTGGTGAGTAACGAAACCTTTGCAGACTTGCCGGCTGACTTACAAAAAGTCGTCAAAGATGCGGCTCAAAAAGCAGCAGAATACCACACCAAATTATTCGTTGACGGTGAAAAAGACTTAGTCGCTTTCTTTGAAAAACAAGGTGTCACCGTGACCCATCCGGATCTTGCGCCATTCAAAGAAGCCATGAAACCTTTCTATGCTGACTTTGTAAAACAAACCGGTGCAAAAGGCGAAGAAGCCCTCAAACAAATTCAAGCTATCAGCAAATAATACGCTTATTCGTGTGCCTGTTTCGGCAGGCACGCTTTTTCTCTCCTTTATTATTCAACGGAGTTGAATATGAAAATCTTTAATAAACTCGAAGAATGGATCGGTGGGGCATTATTCCTCGTGATATTCTGCATTCTTGTTTTGCAAATTCTGTTCAGACAAGCTTTCCACTCTCCACTCATTTGGAGTGAAGAACTTGCCAAATTGCTGTTCGTTTATGTCGGTATGCTCGGCATTAGCGTTGCCGTCAGAAAACAAGAGCACGTTTATATCGACTTCTTGACTAACTTAATGCCACCGGCAGTCAAAAAAATCACCAACACATTCGTACAAATCGTGATTTTCCTTGGGGTGATTTTCTTTATCCACTTTGGTATCAAAACCTATTTAGGTGCCAGCTTCCCGATTGATGCGTTAGGCGGTATTTCTGAAAAATGGATCTATGCCTCCTTACCAATCATTGCCGTATTAATGCTCGTTCGCTTCTTCCAAGCGCAAGCAGACAACTTCAAACAAAACAAAAGTTATTTGCCGGCAACCTTCTTTATCGTAAGTGCGGTCATTTTATTGGGCATTTTATTTGTTGCCCCTGACTGGTACAAAGTCTTCCGCGTTACCGACTATGTCAAGTTAGGCGCAAATGCCGTTTATGTAGCATTGCTTTTCTGGTTAGTGATCATGTTCTTGGGCGTACCGGTGGGCTGGTCATTATTTATCACGACCCTACTTTACTTCTCCATGACCCGTTGGAATGTGGTCAATGCAGCTTCTGATAAACTCACCATGAGTTTAAATAGCTTCCCGCTCCTTGCTGTGCCGTTCTATATTCTCACCGGCATTCTAATGAATACCGGCGGTATCACCGAACGTATCTTTAACTTCGCCAAAGCCTTACTTGGCCACTACACCGGCGGTATGGGGCACGTTAACATCGGTGCCAGCTTGTTATTCTCCGGGATGTCCGGTTCTGCACTTGCCGATGCAGGTGGATTAGGTCAATTAGAAATCAAAGCTATGCGTGATGCCGGCTATGATGATGACATCTGCGGCGGTATTACGGCAGCGTCTTGTATCATCGGCCCGTTAGTTCCGCCAAGCATTGCTATGATCATTTACGGTGTTATCGCCAATGAATCTATTGCAAAACTCTTTATTGCCGGCTTTGTGCCGGGCGTGTTGGTCACCATCGCCTTAATGGCAATGAACTACTATGTTTCCAAAAAACGAGGCTATCCAAGAACACCAAAAGCTTCTCGTGAAGAACTTTGCTCTTCATTCAAAAAAGCATTCTGGGCAATTTTAACCCCAATATTGATTATCGGTGGGATCTTCTCCGGTTTATTCAGCCCGACAGAATCTGCGGTGGTTGCTGCAACTTATTCTGTGATTATCGGTAAATTCGTCTATAAAGAATTAACCTTGAAAATGCTATTCAACAGCTGCGTAGAAGCCATGTCCATTACCGGTGTTGTGGCATTAATGATTATGACCGTCACCTTCTTTGGCGACATGATCGCCCGCGAACAAGTAGCAATGCGTATTGCCGATGTCTTCGTTGCGGTGGCGGATTCTCCATTAATGGTATTAGTCATGATCAATGCCTTGTTATTGTTCCTCGGTATGTTCATTGATGCCTTGGCATTGCAGTTCTTGGTATTGCCAATGCTCATTCCAATCGCGATGCAATTTGGGATCGATCTTGTGTTCTTCGGCGTTATGACAACCTTGAACATGATGATCGGCATCTTAACCCCACCGATGGGAATGGCGTTATTCGTGGTCGCACGTGTGGGTAACATGTCCGTGTCCACCGTGACGAAAGGTGTATTGCCGTTCTTAATCCCGATTTTCGTGACCTTGATGTTAATTACCATCTTCCCAAGTATCATCACATTCATCCCGAATTTGTTAATACCTTAGGACACTAAAAGTGCGGTTGCAAAACGCAGTAAATTTGAACCGCACTTTCTTACCCTACACATAAAAGACCTATTCTGCCGTTGACGAATAGCCCAAATCACTCCAAACGAGGTTTATTATGAGATTTCAAAAAACAACATTCGCCACCCTCTTCTTGGCGGCAACCACTTTTGCGGTAACCGCGCACGCTGCCGCTTACCCTAATTTACCGGTGGGCATTAAAAGCGGTGCCGGTGCGTTAATTGGCGATACTGTTTATGTCGGCTTAGGTACAGGCGGCGATAAATTCTATGCATTAGATTTAAAAACCCCGAACGCCCAATGGAAAGAAATCGCTACATTCCCGGGTGGCGACCGTAACCAACCGGTGGCAGCGGCCGTTGACGGCAAATTGTATGTCTTCGGCGGATTACAAAAAAATGAAAAAGGCGAATTGCAGTTAGTCAACGATGCCTACAGCTATAACCCGGCTGATAATACTTGGAGCAAATTACCCACCCGCTCACCGCGCGGTTTAGTCGGTTCAAGTGGCGCATCACACGGTGATAAAGTATATATCGTGGGCGGTTCTAACTTGTCTATTTTCAACGGTTTCTTCCAAGACACTGTTTCAGCAGGGGAAGACAAAGCGAAAAAAGACGAAATCACCAAAGCGTATTTTGAACAACGTCCGGAAGACTATTTCTTCACAACCGAATTGTTAAGCTATGAGCCATCTACCAATAAATGGCGCAACGAAGGTCGCTTACCCTTCTCCGGTCGCGCCGGTGCAGCATTCACTATTCAAGGCAATGATTTAGTTGTCGTGAATGGGGAAATCAAACCGGGCTTGCGTACGGCAGAAACTCACGTCGGTACATTCACTAACAACGGCGTGCAATGGAAAAACCTGCCTGATTTACCGGCTCCAAAAGGTCAAAGCCAAGATGGTTTGGCGGGAGCAATGGCAGGTTATAGCCACGGTCATTACTTAGTCACCGGTGGTGCGAACTTCCCGGGTTCCGTCAAACAATTTAAAGAAGGAAAACTTCACGCTCACCAAGGCTTAAGCAAAGCATGGCATAAAGATATTTATACGTTAAACAACGGCAAATGGAACATCATTGGCGAATTGCCGGCAGGCATTGGTTACGGTGTTGCCGTGTCTTATGACAACAAAGTATTGCTCATTGGTGGGGAAACCGATGGTGGCAAAGCCTTAACCTCTGTTCAAAGCATGAGCTATGACGGCAAACAATTAAAAGTAGAATAATCTTCTTTGGGTTTCAAATTAACGGATTAAGCGTGCTTGATCCGTTATTTTGTTTTTAAGTTAAGCATCGTGCCAACAGATTCGTGATAGCTCTCACAAATACGAAAGTTTTCATTTGAAAAGCGAAATCCTCTCGCGCTATGCTACGCAGACCCTAAAAATTATTTTATGAATCAAAAAATTAAAGGAGTTCTTATGAGTATTCTCAGTTATGCCCAAAAAATCGGGCAAGCCTTAATGGTGCCGGTGGCCGTATTGCCGGCCGCCGCCGTACTAATGGGGATCGGCTATTGGCTAGACCCGGACGGTTGGGGGGCGAATAGCCAACTTGCAGCCTTGCTCATCAAATCCGGTGCTGCCATCATCGACAACATGGGCTTATTATTTGCCGTGGGCGTGGCTTTCGGTTTATCCAAAGATAAACACGGTTCAGCCGCCCTTTCCGGTTTGGTGGGTTACTATGTTGTAACCACCCTACTCGCACCGGGTGGCGTGGCTCAATTACAACATATCGATCCAAGCCAAGTGCCTGCCGCTTTCGGTAAAATCAATAACCAATTTATCGGGATCTTAATCGGTGTGCTTTCTGCCGAACTTTACAACCGTTTCTATCAAGTAGAGTTGCCAAAAGCCCTGTCCTTCTTCAGCGGAAAACGTTTAGTCCCAATCGTGGTCTCTTTCGCCATGATTGCGCTTTCTTTCATTCTGCTTTACGTATGGCCTTATATCTTCAACGCATTAGTTTCTTTCGGTGAATCCATCAAAGATTTAGGCGCTGTGGGAGCGGGTATTTACGGTTTCTTCAATCGTCTATTAATTCCGGTTGGCTTACACCACGCGTTAAACTCTGTATTCTGGTTTGACGTTGCCGGCATTAACGATATTCCGAATTTCTTAGGTGGCGCAAAATCCATCGCTGAAGGCACGGCTACGGTAGGTGTCACCGGTATGTACCAAGCCGGTTTCTTCCCTGTCATGATGTTCGGTTTACCGGGTGCTGCATTGGCGATTTACCAATGTGCAAAACCAAGCCAAAAAGTAAAAGTTGCTTCCATCATGTTGGCGGGTGCATTTGCTTCCTTCTTCACCGGTATCACCGAACCGCTTGAATTCTCCTTCATGTTCGTGGCACCGATTCTTTATGTGTTACACGCATTATTAACCGGTATTTCCGTGTTTATCGCAGCGAGCATGCACTGGATTGCGGGCTTCGGCTTCAGCGCAGGTTTAGTGGATATGGCGTTGTCCTCACGCAACCCATTAGCCGTTGACTGGTACATGTTATTGGTACAAGGCTTAGTCTTCTTCACCATTTACTACATCGTTTTCCGCTTTGCTATCCAAGCCTTCAACTTAAAAACCATCGGTCGTACCGAAGAAGCTGAAGAGCCAAAAGAAGAACAAAGCGAACACAATCACTCTCGTGAAGAAAGAGCGGTTAAATTTATCGATGCTTTAGGCGGTGCCGATAACCTAAAAACCGTTGACGCTTGTATCACTCGCTTACGTTTAACCTTATCGGATCGTAGCAAAATTGACGAAGCACAACTTAAATCCCTTGGCTCCAAAGGCAACGTCAAACTCGGCAACGACGGGTTACAAGTTATCCTTGGCCCAGAGGCAGAATTCGTTGCTGAGGCAATTAAAGGACAATTGAAGTAATTTCAAATACCACAAAAATCCGTAAACACAAAAAAGCCACTTTGGAGTCAAAGTGGCTTTTTTATATGTTTCAATTAACCATTAACGCAACTGTTTGTTCTCTTCCGTTTCCGGTTCTAAATCGAGTTTTTCCATCAATAAACGGTCGCCGTCTTCTTCCGGGTTGCCGGTGACGAGCAGCTTGTCGCCGTAGAAAATCGAGTTAGCCCCCGCCATGAAACACATTGCTTGCATTTCTTCGCTCATGCCTTGGCGGCCGGCGGATAGGCGGACGTAACTGTTTGGCATGGTAATACGTGCTACGGCAATGGTGCGCACAAATTCTGTCCAATCTAGTTCTTCTGCATCGGCAAGCGGTGTGCCTTCGATTTTCACTAATTGGTTGATAGGCACAGATTCCGGTTGAGGATCCAAATTCGCCAGGCTGGCGATGAGTCCTGCGCGTTCTTTGCGGGTTTCATTCATGCCCACAATCCCGCCACAACACACTTTCAAGCCGGCTTTGCGCACTTTACCTAAGGTACTGATACGATCGTCAAAACGGCGTGTACCAATCACTTCGCTGTAATGTTCCGGTGCAGTGTCTAAGTTGTGATTGTAGTAATCCAAGCCCGCGTCTTTTAATTCTTCTGCCATGCCATCTTGTAATAAACCGAAAGTACCGCAAGTTTCCATACCGAGAGATTTCACCGCTTTGATAATTTCTGTCACTTTTGCGATGTCTTTCGGTTTTGGCCCGCGCCATGCGGCGCCCATACAGAAACGACCAGCACCACGCGCTTTGGCGATTTTGGCTTTTGCCACGATGTCTTCCACGTTTAACAATTCTTGATTTTGCACGCCCGTTTGATAACGCGCTGATTGCGGACAATACCCACAATCCTCCGGACAACCACCGGTTTTAATCGACATTAAAGTAGAAAGCTGAATCGCGCGTGGATTGAAATTTTTGCGATGGATTTGTGCCGCGCGATAAACTAAATCTAAAAAGGGCGTTTCAAATAGGGCTTCTACTTTGCACACCGACCAATATTCTGCGGTTGGGTGCGGTGTGATGGAGTAAATTTGTAAGGTACTAGTTGACATAGGTCTCCTTAAGTAAAACAAAGTAAATAAAAAGTGCGGTGCATTTTAAGCGCATTTTTCTTGCTGGCTTATCCGACCATTTTCAATACGAAGCATACGATCCACTTTGCCCGTCAGCTCTGACGGTTGATGGGTCACAAGCAACAATGTTAGGTTTTTACTGTGGCAAAGCTCATCAATCAAATTGAGCATGTCCATTCTCAATTCAGGATCGAGCGCAGAAAACGGTTCGTCCAACAATAAAATCGGTTTATCACGCAACAAACAACGCGCCAATGCGACCCGTTGTTTTTGTCCGCCCGACAAACTGTTTGGCAGACGGGATAAAAAGGAGGTTAATCCTACCGCATCAGCAACCTGTTCGATCTGATCTTGCTCAAGTGCGGTCAATTTTAAGCTTGTTTTTAAGCCCAATGCCAAATTTTGTTGCACGGTTAAATGCGGAAATAAATTGTTCTCTTGAAACAACATGGACACAGGTCGCTCATACGGCGCGCTACGGGTATGGTTTTCACCGTTTAACCAAATATTGCCTTGTGTCGGCAATACGAAACCGGCAATTAAATTGAACAACGTACTTTTACCCGCACCGCTTGGACCAATAATGGCAATACGCTCCCCTTCTGCCACCTGCAAGTCAAATGTCATTGGCAGGGTATCATCCGCTAAAAATACGTTATCTAAGCGAATCATGTTGTTCCTTTTGATTTTCAATTAAGGCGAAAATAGCGCCGCATAATAACAGCAAAATACCGGCAGTGACAGCGGCTTCTTGGTAACGATAACTGCCTAATTGTTGATATAACAAATGGGGCAATGAGGTGAATTCTTGGTTGCCGAACAACGCAATCGCCGTGAAATCCCCCAAGGAAAGCGCAAATGCCAAGGCAAGTGCATAGTTTATCGGTGTACGAAGTGTATGCCATTCAATCAGACGAAAACGTTGCCAGCCGACAATCCCAAGGGAATTACACAAACGTTCGTAATACAACATATTGTTGTTGAATGGCTCAGTCAAAATGCGCAGTACGAAAGGCATAGCACTCAAGGCGTTACAGGCAACGACAATGGCAAATAAATGGGCATTGCTAAAATCCACGTCACGCAACAATAAAAATAATCCCATCGCCAACACCAAAATGGGAATCGCTAAAATCACCATGCCGGCATTGAGAATAAATTGCGCTGTTTTTACATAATACAGCCATTGCAAACGGCGTGAGAGTAACAACAATGCCACCGCCATGAGCAACGCCAGTAAAGCGGACGCAGGCGCAATAGTTAAAGAGTAGATTAAGGCTTTCCACAGTTGCGGATTGTGCCACGCCGTCAGCCATTTTCCGGATGTCAGTGCGCTAAACAAAATATTTAACAACGGCGACAACATAAAACACACAAAAACACCGAGCAAAAAAACATGGAAAAATTTGACCGCACTTTTCGATGGGCTCAGCCAACGATACGGGCTACTTAACGTGGTTTGTGAAGTGTTATTGAACAGACTGCTAAACGTAAATAGCAACAAACAAAACATAAACTGCAACAAGGCAAACACTGCCGCTTTCGGCAAATCAAATTCAAATAAAATCGCCTGATAAATCGCCGTTTCTAGCGTGGTATATTGCGGCCCACCACCTAAGGTGAGCACCACCGTAAAACTGGTAAAACAGAGCATAAAAATCAAGCTGAAAGTCGGCAACATCTGGCGACGCAGTGCATGCCATTCCACCAATCGCACAAAACGCCAACCACGAATATTCAGTTGTGCCGCCAACTGATGCTGTTCATAAGGAATGCTTTCCAAACTTTGTAAAAACAGTTTGGTTGCCAGCGGAATGTTAAAAAAAAGATGCGCAATTAAAATCCCTGACAAGCCGTAAATGCTGCCCGTCCAAGTGCGGTCAAAAAAATGCAAGATTTGTGCAATCCAACCGGAGGCACCATAAATGCCAATTAAGCCGAAAATCGCCACCAACACCGGCAACACAAAAGTGAGTGACATGATTTTCAGCAAAAAGGATTTGCCGACAAATTCCACATAATAAAAAGCACGAGCGAGTAGCACACCGAAGAACAGGGATAACAACGCAGAAAGTAACGCTTGCCCGAAGCTAAACGCAATAACGTGATGCAAATAGCGATCGGCAAAGAACTGTTGCCACTGAAATTCAGTGCCCTGCGCCAACACGGCATGCATGGCAAAGCCATAAAGCAACGAAATCAGCAAAATAACGCTAACTCCGCCCACATAATGACGCGGGCGGAATTGCGGGCTAGAAAAAAATAAGCGGGTAAACAATGAACGAGACAACCAAAACATCGTTCAACTTATTTAGTTAATGTGGTTTGCCATTGATTAATCCAACTCCGCAACGTTTCTGGGCTAATATTGGAGGTATTCAAAAAAGACTGCTTCAACACAGTTTCTTTTAGGGCATCAAAGTGCGGTTCAACCGGCGCTTGGATCACCGGGAACATCACGTTTGCCGTGACAATCGGCTTTTGCGCTTCCGGTGTCAGTAAAAAATCCATGAAATGATCAGCACATTGATTTTTATGCTCTGCGATTCGCGCTGCCAATTCTACTTGCATCACATTGCCTTCAGCAAACGTGGTTGCCGCATAATTCTCTTTATTTTCAAATAATTGATGGTATAACGGCGAAGTGGTGTAACTTAATACGACATCTGCCTCCCCTTTCAAGAATGCGCCGTAAGTGTCAGACCAGCCCTTGCCCACCGTAACTGTGTGTTTGGCAAGTTGTTGCCAGGCTTGCGCCACTTGGTCTGCCGGATAAACCGTATTCATCCACACTAACAACCCCCGTCCCACGCTGCTGGTGCGCGGATCTTGATAGATCACACGTAAATCTTCACGCTCTACCAATTCTTTTAGGCTTTTCGGTGGATTTTTCACTTTATTTTTGTCATAGACAAAGGCGTATGTGCCGAAATCGTAAGGCAAGAACGTGTTATCCGTCCATTGATTTGGCAAAGAAAGTTGGCTTAAGTCGATGCTATTTGAATCAAATAATTGGCTTTTTTTCGCTTCATCCAATACAAAATTATCCAAGCCTAACACGATATCCGCTTTGGTTTTATGCCCTTCCAGACGCACGCGGTTAAACAACGTGCCGCCGCTTTCAAATGGCATATAATTCACCTTGCAAAGTGGGAATTGCTGTTCAAATGCTTGTTTTATTTTCGGGCCGGCGCCCCAATCAGACGTAAAAGAATCGTAAGTATAAATATTCACGGTTTCTTCATAATGATTCGCCAATGCGGTGCCGGCGCATAAAGAAAGTGCGGTCAAAATTAACGTTGTTTTTTTCATGTGTCTGTTCCTCAGTCTAAATTACATTTTATTTTGATAAGCCCAATGATTAGTTGGCCCATGTCCATGACCGATATTTAACGGATGGCTGATTGCCGCCGTAATGTAGTCTTTTGCGGTTTTAATCGCCTGTTCCACGGAAACGCCTTTGGCAAGCTCCGCCGTCATACAAGCGGAGAACGTGCAACCCGTACCATGGGTTTGCGCTGTCGCATAACGTGGACTTTCTAAAGTAAATTGCACATCAGGGGTAAAAACCCAATCGCGACATACCGCACTTTGTGAATGCGCGCTGTGTCCGCCTTTAATCACCACCGTTTTCACACCTCGTTCCTGTAAAATTTTCGCCGCGTGTTGCGCCGTTTGATCGTCCATGACCTCCACGCCTGTCAGAGCCTTGGCTTCCGGCAAGTTCGGCGTAATCACATCTGCTAACGGCAATAAAAATGTATTCAAAGAATCGACCGCACTTTGTTGCAACAACGGCGCACCGCCTTTGGCGATCATAACAGGATCTAACACCAACGTACCGAAGTGATACTGATTTAATGCCTCAGCGACACATTCGATAATCTCTGCTGTGCCTAACATACCGATTTTAAAGGCGCTAATCGTGAAATCATCAGCAATCGCTTTCAGCTGGCTTTGAATAGTTTGAAGGGGGATGGCGTGAATATCAAAGACGCCTAAGGTGTTTTGCGCCGTGACGGCCGTAATCACCGAAGTACCAAACACACCTCGCATTTGAAATGTTTTTAAATCTGCCTGAATTCCGGCGCCACCACCGCTATCTGACCCAGCAATGGTCAACGCTTGCGCGACTTTACTCATAACGTCCTCCGCCATTTACCGGCACAGAACGACAAAACTCATATTGCATCATTGTTCCTTTTTTAATGAAAAAAGATAATCAGCAATAATGACGAATGAAGAAGATGTGGAGAAAAAGAAAGGAAGTATGATTTTCTCGTTAGTTTCCTACGTCAGTATTAACTGTATCAGGTTCACGGGTATGATCTCAGCACAAAGCACCCCGACTAATAACGAGATTCAGTCTATCTATTTTGCTGAGGAAGGGCAAGGAGATTGTAATATATCGACACATAGTCGTCCGAAGTTGGCTGTTTCTCCCCTGAAATTTCCCCTATTTCATGCTAAAGTTTATGCACCATTTTTCATAAGGATTCACTATGTCTTTTGTTGCTCAATTTGCCGATAAACTCCGTTCTCTCGCCGAGGTTTTAATTCACTCTTTTCCGGAAAAATTCGATTCCACCTTGTTTGAACAAATCGAACAACAAAGAGAAGATCCCACAACGAATATCGGGCAAATGGCGGTGGCGGTGGCGATGTCGGATTTTGTGGCGGAGGCGTGGCAGAAACAGCCTGCGTTTTTAGCAAAATGTTGGGAAAAACTACCGCACTTTGAGGACTGTGACCAGTACGCCGAGCGGTTGGACGAGGTGTTACAGCATGTGCAAACGGAAGAACAGTTTTATCGAGAATTACGTCTGTTTCGCGCCCGTGAAATGGTGAAGCTGAGTGTTTGCCAAAGTCTCAATTTTGCCACGGTGGAACAGGTTTTTATTCGCTTGTCACAACTGGCGGAAAGTCTGATTATTGGTGCGCGCGATTGGCTTTATGTGCGGGCTTGTGAAGAAATGGGTACACCGATGGATGCGCAGGGCAACGCGCAGCAGTTATATATTCTCGGCATGGGTAAACTGGGCGGTTTTGAACTGAATTTTTCTTCCGACATTGATTTGATTTTTACTTATCCAAGCCAAGGGGAAACCGTGGGGGCGCGCCGAAGCGTAGATAATGCGAAGTTTTTCACCCGTTTGGGGCAACGCTTGATTAACGCGTTGGATCAATACACTGCCGATGGCTTTGTGTACCGCACGGATATGCGTTTACGTCCCTTTGGCGACAGCGGCGCGCTGGCACTCAGTTTTAACGCCATGGAACAGTATTATCAGGATCAAGGACGCGATTGGGAACGTTACGCCATGATCAAAGGTCGCATTTTAGGTGCGCAATCAACGGATCCGAATGTTGCCGTTTTACAGAATTTATTGCGCCCATTTGTGTATCGTCGCTACATTGATTTCAGTGTAATTCACGCGTTGCGTGAGATGAAACAAAAAATCGAACGCGAAGTGCGCCGCCGTAACCTCACAGATAACATCAAATTGGGCGCGGGTGGCATTCGTGAAATTGAGTTTATCGTGCAGGTTTTCCAGTTAATTCGCGGTGGGCGGGAAATTGCCTTGCAGCAGCACGAATTGCTGAATTTATTGCCGGAACTGAGCAGGCTGAATTTGATTTCCATCGAACAGGAATCCGATTTGCGCCATGCCTATTTATTTCTACGTCGCGCGGAAAATGTGCTGCAAGCCATCAAAGATCAACAAACCCAACAACTGCCCGAGAATGAATGGGATCGTCTACGTTTAATCTTCGCCTGCGCGGAATTTACCCAATGGGGTGCGCAACAAAAAAGTGTTTCCGTCACCTACCCGATTCACGATTGGGCGAGTTTTCTCACCGTGTTACAAGAACATCAGCGCAAAGTGCGGTCGGTTTTTCAGTCATTAATTGGCGATGAGCAAGAAGAAAATACGTCGGAAAATGCGTGGGAAGACTTCCTCGAAACGGATTTTGACGAACAAGAATTGCTCGGCATTTTGCAACAAAACGGCGTGCCGGAGACGGAACAAGATGCAGTGTTGGATCGCCTGTTGCAATTCCGCAACGAACTGCCTCGTTATGCCATTGGTGTGCGCGGGCGGGCAGTGCTAAATCGCTTAATGCCAAACCTGTTACAACAAGTTTTACACACGCCCAACAGCCCTGTTTTACTGCCACGAATTTTGACGATTATTGAAAAAATCCTCACGCGTACCACTTACCTCGAGCTATTAGCAGAAAATCCGCAAGCCTTGACGCAGCTTATCGAACTTTGCGCCCAATCAAAATTTATTGCGGAACAAGTGGCGTGCCATCCGATTTTGCTCGATGAATTGCTCGATCAAAAATCCCTGCGAAATCCACCGCACTTTACCGAGTATGCCTCCGAATTACAGCAATATTTATTGCGCCTGCCGCAAGATGACGAAGAACAATTTATCGACGGCTTGCGCCAGTTTAAGCACGCTGCCCTGCTCCGCATTGCCGCGGCCGATATTCTCGGCGTGTTGCCGGTGATGAAAGTGAGCGATCATCTCACCTATTTGGCTGAGGCGATTATCGGCGCGGTGGTCAATTTGGCGTGGCAACAAATCGCCGTGCGTTTTGGGGTGCCCGAACATTTGGCAGAAGGAGAGAAAAACTTCCTCGTGGTAGGCTACGGCAAATTGGGCGGCATTGAATTAGGCTATAAATCGGACTTAGATCTCGTCTTCCTATACGATCCCGCTAGCAACAGTCAAACCGTTGGCGGCAAAAAAGTCATCGACAGCAACCAATTTTATTTACGTTTAGCCCAAAAAATCGTCAGTATTTTCAGCATGAATACCAGCGCCGGGATTTTATATGACGTGGATATGCGCCTACGCCCATCCGGTGATGCCGGGTTGCTTGGTTGCTCTTTCGCCGCCTTTGAAAACTATCAACTAAACGAAGCCTGGACCTGGGAAAAACAAGCCTTGGTGCGTAGCCGTGCAGTGTTCGGTGAACAGAAACTCCGAGACGAATTTGAAACCATTCGCCACAACGTGCTTTCTGCCCCGCGTGACGTAGTTCAACTGAAACAGGATGTCAGCGAAATGCGGGAAAAAATGTATGAACATTTGGCAAAACATGATGACGCCCAATTCAACATTAAAACCGACCAAGGCGGCATCACGGACATTGAATTTATCGCACAATATTTGGTGTTGGCGCATTCGCCGCAACAGCCCGCACTCACCCGTTGGTCAGACAATGTGCGGATTTTTGAGATCATGGCGGAATACGGCGTAATTTCTGACGCCGACAGCGAACGCTTAAAACAATGTTATGTCGATCTGCGCAACCGTATTCACCATTTGAATTTACTCGGTTTACCCTCTGTGGTGGATGCGTCAGAATTTTGCGCAGAACGGGCGTTTGTGCGGGAGATGTGGGCGCGCTTGTTCCATTAAAGTGCGGTTATTTTTGACTGAATTTTTCATGAGTTAAAAACGTGAATTTCTTGCGAAAATAAAAAAATTCACGTTTTCGCCTTTTCATACTGAAAATATTTTTTCATTTCTCCTATTTTCTGCTATGTTGACTACCTTTTTTCACTACTCGTACTTTTAATTTTAAGGATTTTTTATGCACGCATTGCTTAAATTTACCCAATTTGTCAGTAAAACTTTTGCTCTTTGGGTACTACTTTTCGCTCTTCTCGCCTTTCTCTCGCCGGAAACCTTCTTATGGCTCCGCCAATATATTCCTTACTTGCTCGGTATTGTGATGTTTGGCATGGGGATTACGCTCACTTTCAATGATTTCAGTGAAGTTGCAAAACATCCGAAAGCCGTCATTGTCGGTGTCGTCGGACAATTTGTAATCATGCCATCCATTGCATTTGTCCTCGCAAAAGCATTGAACCTGCCGGACGATTTGGCCGCTGGTGTGATTCTCGTCGGCGCCTGCCCGGGAGGGACTTCTTCTAACGTAATGACCTATTTAGCCCGTGGTAATACCGCACTTTCCGTGGCTTGCACCACCATTTCCACCTTATTAGCGCCATTATTAACACCGGTGATTTTCTATGTGTTGGCCAGCCAATGGATCGAAATTAACGCGACGGCGATGTTCGTTTCTGTATTAGAAATGGTGCTTTTCCCAATTTTCTTAGGCTTGGTGATTCGTGCCTTGTTCAAAAAACAAATGTCACAAATCAGCCAAACCATGCCTTTGGTTTCCGTCGTTGCGATTGTCTTAATTCTTGCAGCTGTGGTTGCCGGAAGCAAAGACAAAATCATCGACTCCGGCTTATTGATTTTCGGTGTGGTTGTGTTGCACAACTGTTTGGGTTACCTCATCGGCTTTATGGCTGCCAAATTACTCAAATTAAATAACTATGACAGTAAAGCCATCGCCATTGAAGTAGGTATGCAAAACTCCGGTTTAGGCGCAGCACTTGCCACTGCGCATTTGAACCCAATCGCTGCCGTACCAAGCGCTGTGTTCAGCTTCTGGCACAACGTTTCCGGCCCAATTTTGGCGAACTACTTCTCCACCTTGAAAAATGGTAATGAAGAAGAAAACAAGTAAATAAAAACACCTAGAAAAAAGACCGCACTTTAATCCCTTACAGTGCGGTCTTCTTTTTAACGTTTTTTAAACGAATTAATGTTCTCGGGTTTTGAAGAATGTTACGTTCGGATAACGTTCTTGCGCAAGATTGAGATTCACCATCGTTGGAGCGATATAAGTGAGGTTATCGCCACCGTCTAACGCCAAGTTTTGTTCATTTTTACGTTTAAACTCTTCAAATTTTTTCGCGTCGCCACATTCCACCCAACGCGCCGTTGCCACGTTGACGGTTTCGTAAATGGCTTCTACGTTGTATTCGGATTTCAAACGCGAAACGACCACATCAAACTGCAACACACCCACCGCACCCACGATTAAATCGTTATTCAGTAACGGACGGAAAACCTGCACGGCGCCTTCCTCGGAAAGCTGTACCAAGCCTTTTAATAATTGTTTTTGCTTAAGTGGATCTTTCAAACGAATACGGCGGAATAATTCCGGTGCAAAGTTTGGAATGCCCGTGAATTTTAACTCTTCTCCTTGGGTAAAGGTATCGCCGATTTGAATCGTGCCGTGATTATGCAAGCCGATAATGTCGCCGGCATAGGCTTCTTCCGCATGCGCACGGTCGCCCGCCATAAAAGTTAAGGCATCAGAAATGACTACCTCTTTGCCGATACGCACATGTTTGAGTTTCATGCCTTTTTCGTATTTTCCGGACACGACGCGTAAGAAGGCAACACGGTCGCGGTGTTTTGGATCCATATTGGCTTGAATTTTAAACACGAAACCACTGAATTTTTCTTCGTCAGCAGACACTTTACGCGTATCTGCCTGACGGGCTTGCGGTGCAGGCGCCCATTCGGTTAAGCCGTCAAGGAAATGATCTACACCAAAATTCCCTAACGCCGTACCGAAAAAGACCGGTGTCAGTTCGCCGTTTAGGAATAAATCTAAGTCAAATTCATTGCTGGCGCCTTTTACCAGTTCTAATTCATCACGTAATTGTTGTGCCAAATCGTCACCTACGGCGTTATCCAATTCCGGATTATTCAAGCCTTTCACAATGCGCACTTCTTGAATAGTATGCCCTTGCCCTGTTTGATAGAGATAGGTTTCGTCTTTATATAAGTGATACACGCCTTTAAACAATTTGCCGCAGCCGATAGGCCAAGTAATCGGTGCGCAGTGAATTTTCAACACGCTTTCAACTTCGTCCAACAATTCCATCGGATCACGAATATCACGGTCAAGTTTGTTCATAAACGTGATGATCGGCGTGTCGCGCAAACGGGTAACTTCCATTAATTTAATGGTACGTTCCTCAACCCCTTTGGCGGAGTCAATGACCATCAAGCAGCTGTCCACTGCTGTTAAAGTGCGGTAAGTATCTTCAGAGAAATCCTCATGCCCCGGAGTATCCAGCAGGTTGACCAAACAATCGTTGTATGGGAATTGCATCACGGAAGTGGTAATGGAAATCCCACGTTGTTTTTCCATTTCCATCCAGTCGGATTTCGCATGTTGCGCAGAACCTTTGCCTTTCACCGAACCGGCTTTTTGAATGGCGTTACCATAAAGCAAAACCTTTTCGGTAATCGTGGTTTTCCCCGCATCGGGGTGAGAAATAATCGCAAAAGTGCGGCGTTTATTAACTTGTTCTTGTGGGTATGTCATCTGTGCTGTCTGTATTATTTGATAAAGAAATAAAGAAACCGCCTTAAATGACGGTCCTAAAATGTGTGGCGCAACTATATGCTTTTTAGCCCATTTTTTCAAGTTTGAGCATCATGAATGCGAGCATGTTGCGACAAAGTCGCGGTACATTTTGGGCATATTTTGATACGTCATAAAACATCCTTTTTTCTGACCGCACTTTTTTCTCTTACTACAACATGAAGTCAACATCAATAAAAATCCCAAAAAATGCAAACGTTTGCGTGAAAAGTGCGGTACAATACGCGCCATGATTTTTACGCAGATAAAAAGGGAATGAAATGACACAACTCAGTCTTAAAAAAATCTATTCCGGCAAAGTGCGGGATTTGTATGAAATTGATGACAAACGAATGTTGATGGTCGCCAGTGACAGATTGTCGGCGTTCGATGTGATTTTAGATGATCCGATTCCGCGTAAAGGCGAAATCCTGACACAAATTTCTAACTTTTGGTTTAACAAACTGGCGCATATTATGCCGAATCATTTTACCGGCGACAGCGTTTACGATGTGTTGCCCAAAGCAGAAGCCGATTTAGTGAAAGATCGCGCCGTGGTTTGCAAACGCTTAACCCCGATTAAAATCGAATCTATCGTGCGCGGTTATTTAACCGGCAGCGGCCTGAAAGATTACAAACAAACCGGTACCATTTGCGGTTTAGTCTTACCAAAAGGGTTGGTAGAAGCCAGCAAATTGCCTGAACCGATTTTCACGCCATCCAGCAAAGAAGAAATCGGCAATCACGATATTAATATTAGCTATGCCGAGTGCGAAAACTTAATCGGCAAAGATTTAGCAGCGCAAGTGAAAGAAAAAGCCATCGCCCTTTATACCGAAGCGGCGAAATATGCCTTAACCAAAGGTATCATTATTTGTGACACCAAATTTGAATTCGGCTTGGATGAAAACGGCACACTAACCTTGATGGATGAGGTATTAACACCTGATTCCAGCCGTTTCTGGTCGGTAGAAACCTATAAAGAAGACACAAACCCGCCGTCTTTTGATAAACAATTTATCCGTGACTGGTTGGAAAACAGCGGTTGGAATAAACAGCCACCGGCACCGAAAGTGCCGTCGGATGTCATTCAGAAGACCGTAGATAAATACCAAGAAGCCTTGGATTTATTAACAAAATAACACTTAAAGGAATTCCCGCTATGCATTAGAATAGTGGGAATTTTTGTAACCGGATAGGAGTAATATGAGGTCGGTCGCCATTGTCGGGTTAGGTTGGCTAGGTTTGCCACTGGCGCGACATTTAAAAAATCTAGGCTGGGAAGTGAAAGGCACAAAACGCACGCACGATGGTGTAGAACAAATGCGTTTAATGCGTTTGGAAGCCTATCATTTGGAACTTACCCCTGAAATTAATGCGGATCCTGATGATATCAGTGCGTTGCTCGATGTGGATTCGCTGATCATTAATATTCCACCAAGCCAATATTTTTTCGATCTCAATCAATATGTCGAAGGCGTACAAAATCTGGTTAACGAAGCCTTATTACAAGGCGTAAACCACATTATCTTTATTAGTTCCGTCTCCGTTTTTCCTGATATTTCCGCCCATTTTGATGAATCCGTCACACCACAACCAAGCAGTAACATTGGTCGCGCCTTAGTTGAAATTGAAAACGGCTTGGCAAAAATGCAAGACATCGATTGCGATATTATTCGTTTTGCCGGTTTAGTCGGCAACGATCGCCACCCTGTTTATTCTCTTGCCGGAAAACAAGCACTCAAGTGCGGTCATTCTCCCGTGAATTTAGTCCATCTAGACGATTGCGCACGCGCCATTCAATTATTGTTAGAAACCCCGGGCGGCTACCGTTTATATCATTTGGCCGCGCCAATACACCCTACACGAGAAGCCTATTATCAATATGCGGCGGAAAAATACGGGCTAGAACCTCCGCACTTTATTAACTCAGACCAAGATCCGCAGCGCATTATCATGGCGGAAAAAATTTGTCATGAATTAGAATTTGTTTACCAATATCCGGATCCGAATTTAATGCTGACAACAGAAGAATAAAAGTGCGGTTGTTTTTCGAAATGTTTTTACAACGCCGTTTTATTAACCCCATTAACCCAAACAAACACAGATAAGGAAAGAAAATATGTCAAATACCATTTTGCAACACTTACCCAAAGGTGAAAAAGTCGGTATCGCCTTTTCCGGCGGCTTAGACACCAGCGCGGCACTGCTTTGGATGCGTCAACACGGCGCCATTCCTTGCGCTTACACCGCGAACCTTGGCCAACCGGATGAAGAGGATTACGAGGCTATTCCACGCAAAGCCAAAGAATATGGCGCAGAAATGGCCCGCTTAATCGACTGCCGCACGCAATTAGCCCAAGAAGGCATTGCGGCGATCCAATGCGGTGCGTTTCACGTGACGACAGGTGGTTTGACTTATTTCAACACTACTCCATTAGGCCGTGCGGTGACCGGCACCATGTTGGTCTCCGCCATGAAAGAAGATGATGTCAATATTTGGGGGGACGGCAGTACTTACAAAGGCAACGACATCGAACGTTTCTATCGTTACGGCTTAATGACCAACCCAAATTTAAAAATTTATAAACCTTGGTTGGATCAAAAATTCATCGATGAATTGGGCGGCCGTTTTGAGATGTCTAACTTCTTAATTGAAAATGGCTTTGATTACAAAATGTCTGTCGAAAAAGCCTATTCCACCGACTCCAACATGCTTGGCGCGACTCACGAAGCAAAAGACTTGGAATTCTTAAATTCCGGTATTCGTATCGTGAACCCAATCATGGGCGTACCATTCTGGCGTGAAGATGTACAAATCAAAGCAGAAGAAGTGACGGTGCGCTTTGAAGAAGGCATTCCGGTGGCATTAAACGGTAAAACCTTCGACAACATCGTAGAATTATTCCTTGAAGCCAACCGTATTGGTGGTCGCCATGGTTTAGGGATGTCCGACCAAATCGAAAACCGTATCATTGAGGCAAAATCTCGCGGCATCTACGAAGCCCCGGGAATGGCTCTCTTACACATCGCTTACGAGCGTTTAGTGACCGGCATCCACAACGAAGACACCATTGAACAATACCGCATCAACGGTATCCGTTTAGGCCGCTTGTTATACCAAGGTCGCTGGTTCGATCCACAAGCCTTAATGTTGCGCGAAACCGCTCAACGTTGGGTGGCTCGCGCAGTCACCGGTGAAGTGACTTTAGAGTTACGTCGTGGTAACGACTACTCCTTACTCAATACCGAATCGCCGAATTTAACCTACCATCCGGAACGTTTGAGTATGGAGAAAGTGGAAAATGCACCGTTTGATCCGGTCGATCGTATTGGTCAATTAACCATGCGTAACCTTGATATCACCGACACCCGCGACAAACTCGGCATCTATTCCCGCACAGGTTTACTGGCGACAAACAAAGATTCTGCGTTACCGCAATTATACAAAAAAGCGTAAAACGCTCTCTTTGGGAACCGCACTTTACAACGAAAAAAAGCAAGCCTTTTGGCTTGCTTTTTTATTTTCATAAAACCTATTCAACCGCATTAAACAAAAAAGTGCGGTGAAAATTCACCGCACTTTTAGCCCCGTCTTTTTATCGACTTACAACAAAATCTCTGCACACAAACCAATACGCTCACCGGCAGCATTTTTACGGTTAGAAAGGTTGAGTTGGTAATGATGCAATTCGGCAATGCGGCGAACAATAGACAAGCCCAAGCCGCTACCTTTTTCGTTTTGACCGGCGGGGCGATAGAACCGTTGACCGAGTTTAGCCAGATCCGCCTCATCCACACCGCCACCGTTGTCTTCCACCAAAATCTTGTTTTTTTCCAATCGCACTTTAACCTGACTGCCCACCGGGCAATAACGAATGGCATTGTCTATTAGATTACGCAACATAAGCGCCAACAACAACGGCTGCCCCATTTTTACCGGTGGCACGGCGATGAGCTCAAATGCCAGCGTAATTTGGTGTTTTTCCGCATGAAAATACAATTCCCCCATCAGCGATGGAATCAACTGTTCCCAATGAATTTCCTGTAAATTCTCCAGTTCTTTCAAATTATCCAAGCGGGAAAGCGTTAATAATTGCTCGATCAGCTGGGTTGCGCGATCGATACCTTTAGTCAGATTTTCTAATGCCTGTTCACGCAAGTGAGCGTCATCACCGGCAAGTTGCGCCACTTCCGTTTGAATACGCAAAGCGGCAAGCGGGCTGCGCAATTCATGGGCCGCATCTGACGTAAAGCGGCGTTCACGTAATAAGGTGGCAGAAGTGCGGTCGAAAAATTGATTTAAATTTTGAATTAACGGCAAAATTTCGGTCGGCAAATTGTCGGTCGGTAACAACGACGTGTCATCCGGCGGGCGTTTCGCCACTTGTTCGCCCACTTCTTTTAGGCTGCGTAATTCTCGGCGAATAATCAACCCGAGGGCCGCTAATAAAAACGGCAAGCCGGCAAACCAAATCCACATTTGGCCGAATACCATTTTATTGATCAGTTCATCGCGATATTCCTGTTCCTGCCCCACGGCAACGATTAAACGCCCACCGGCAACAGGCAACCAGAAAATACGCCAGTCATCGTCGTCATCACGAATTTTACTGAGTGAAAAGCCTTTTTGAGGCGCATAAATAAAGTTTTCGCCATTTTCACCGTCACTGAGCACAATCGTGCCGTCGGTGGTAAAAATCGCAAAGGCCAACGCATCATCGTCAAAACGATGTTTTTTAAAAGGACGGCGTGGTTGTGGGTTGTGACGATCGATTAACAGATGGCGTAAATCAGAAGAAGCTAGCCGTTCGGCAAAGAGAATTTGTTGTGCATCAAAAACTTGATTCACTTCTTTACGGACTTGAAACCACGCTACCGCCGTGGAGATCAACCACACCAAAACAGACACCAAGGACAAAGTGGCAATTAATCGAAAACGGAGACTACGCTTGTGCCAATTCAGTTTCTTCATCATTTTTTCCTAAGGCATAGCCCACGCCATGCACGGTGCGAATAAATTGTTTACCGAGTTTTTGGCGCAAATTATAAATATGCACTTCCAGGGCATTGCTGTTGACTTCGTCATCCCAGTTGTAAAGTTTTTCTTCAATAAAATCACGGGTGAGAACGCGTTCTTTATTCAGCATAAATAGCTCAAGCAGTTTGTATTCGCGCGTGGTTAATGCTATTTCTTGTTCGTTCAACAATACTTTACGTTGATTCGGATCGAATTTGACACAGCTATGCTGAATAATCGGGCTGGCATGCCCATAACGACGACGAATCAACGCTTGCAAGCGTGCCACCACTTCCGCCAGCGCAAACGGCTTGCATAAATAATCATCTGCGCCGCGTTGTAAGCCCGTGATACGCTCATCTAAAGTATCTCGCGCAGTCAGGATTAACACCGGCACATCCTGCCCGTTTTTACGCCATGCCTGCAACACATCTAAGCCATCCATTTTCGGCAACGTTAAATCTAACACCACCGCATCATAAGGCGCGCCTTGCGCTGCCGCCAATCCGCTTTTGCCGTCGGTAAACCAATCCACCGCAAAGCCCGATTTGATCAAACCGATTTGAATGCCGTTGCCAATAAGCGCATCGTCTTCGATCAATAAAATTCGCATAAAAAAACCACCGCACTTTTACTTGAGAAATCGCCATAATAAAAACAAACAAAAAGTGGCTCATCACCACTTTCTGTTTTTAGTCAGATTATTTTACAATTTTTTCGACACGATCAATATCGACTTCCATTTTATCCCAAGATTTATCTACTTCACCGTAAAGCTTCACTTCATCACTTGGGGAAATATCCTGACCGCGCCATGCTTTACGGTCGATTTCCACTTGGAGTTCACCGCTGGCATCTTTGAAAATAAAGTCATCCTTGCCCACTTGTTTGACGATGTTACCTTGCAAAATAATGTATTGATCGTCTTTCCAGGTATTTGCATCTGCTGCTTTGCTGACGGTTTGATTACCGTTGATAAAGCCACCGTGTTTGAATTCACCTTTGTGGTGATATTGTGCATGTTGTGCCTGTTGTGCGTGCGGATCTTGGAAACCACCTTTGGCAAAAGCGCCGCTTGCGGCAACGGTTGCTAATACGAAAATTGTTGCTAAACTACGTTTCTTCATTTGAAATCTCCTTCATAAGGTTCATTATCACAAAGCCCCCTTGCTTTGTTGAAAGCGATTAAATCAAGTAAAAATTAAGAAAAGATTAAGAAGCTTAAAATTTTCTAAAAAAAGAGAAAAAAGGAAACATTATGCGTTACGACAACATGTCCGCTTTTATTGTGATGGATATTGTACGAGAAGCGGCGAAATACCCGAACGCTATTCATTTTGAAATCGGTCAGCCGGATTTACCGCCTTCCGATAAAGTCAAAGCCGCACTGCAAAATGCCGTGCAGAACAATCAATTTAGTTACACAGAAAGCCTTGGGCTTCTGGCATTACGAGAAAAAATTGCGGCGTATTATGACCGCACTTATCAGGTGAAAATCAATCCGAATCGGATTTTACTTACTCCGGGCACCAGCGGTGCATTCTTGGTCGCTTATGCCCTTACCTTAAATAACGGCGACAAATTAGGCTTAACGGATCCGTCTTATCCTTGCTATAAAAATTTTGCTTATATGATGGATATTCAACCGGAATTCATGTCGGTCGATAAACAAGATTGTTATCAATTAAGCGTGGAGCAATTAAAACGCCATCAAATTAAAGCGCTACAAATTTCCTCGCCGGCAAACCCGACAGGCAATATTTACACCACCGAACGCTTGAAAGCGCTTAATGAATATTGCCGCGAACACGACATTGCGTTTATTTCCGATGAGTTGTATCACGGTTTGGTGTATGACGAAGCTGCTGCAACCGCCTTGCAATTTAACGATAAGGCCTATGTCATCAACGGTTTTTCTAAATATTTCTGTATGCCGGGCTTACGTTTAGGCTGGATTATCGTGCCGGAGGATAAAGTGCGTGAAGCTGAAATCATTGCGCAAAATATCTTTATTTCTGCACCAACATTAAGCCAATATGCCGCATTAGAAGCCTTTGATGAAGCCCATCTAGCGCAAGTGAAACAACAATTCCAAGAACGTCGCGATTTTTTATATAACGCCTTAAAAGACATTTTTACCATTGAGTTTAAACCCCAAGGCGCTTTTTATTTGTGGGCGGATGTATCCAAATACACTAATGACAGCTATGAATTTGCCAAACAAATGCTCCATGAAATTCAGGTCGCCACAACACCGGGCATTGATTTTGGGCAAAATGGTACAAAGCATTATTTGCGCTTTGCTTACACACGCAACATCGAGCATTTGCAAGAAGGGGTAAACCGCATTAAACAATGGCTGGAAAATAAATAAAAATTACCCGTTTCGGTCATTGAACAGTAAATTTATGCGCCTATAATAGGCATGAATTTTCACTTTCTATTAACAATAAGTCCTAAAATTATGAGTATCCGAATTCTACCTGAAAATGAAATTAAACAAGCGGCAGCGTCCTATACCGCGCCACCGCTGTTGTTTTCCAACCCGAAAAATTTATATCAACGCCGTGCCGCACGTTTAAGAGAATTAGCGCAGGATCACCCGCTCGCTGATTATCTGTTGTTTGCCGCCGCGATTGCCGATGCGCAGTTAGCCTTGCTTGAAAGCATGCCGATTCCACAAGATCCACGTCTGCAAGCGCTTTCCGGTGAACAATTAGCGAATAAACCGTTGGATGTAAAAAACTGGCAGCGTGACCCAATTTGGCGCAAATTATTGACTGCACTTTTAGAGAAATTAAAACCTTCTGCCAACGACCAGATTCTCACCACCATTGAATGGTTAGAAAAAGCCGCTGACAGTGAATTGGAAAACCTTGCCGATAAAGTCTTGGCACAAGAATTTGCCACTATTTCCAGTGACAAAGCCGTCTTTGTATGGGCTGCATTATCCTTGTATTGGTTCCAATTAGTGCAACAAATTCCGCACAACGCCAAACAAGAAAGTACCGAAGATTTACATCTTTGCCCAGTTTGTAGCGCCTCTCCAACGGCCAGCATGATTCATTTAGGCACCAATCAAGGCTTGCGCTACATGCACTGTTCTTTATGTGAAAGCGAATGGAATATGGTGCGCACACAATGCACAAACTGTGGAGAAAACAGCGATTTGGATTATTGGTCCTTTGATGAGCATTTAGCGGCAGTTCGCAGCGAAAGTTGTGGAAGCTGCCACAGCTACCTTAAAGCCTTATACCAAGAAAAAGATCCGAAAATGGAAGTAATTGCTGATGATTTAGCGTCTATCTTTTTGGATATGGAAATGGAGAAAAAAGGCTTTATGAAAAGCGGTTTGAATCCGTTTGTGTTCCCGGCTGAATAAATCAAAACAATTCAAAAAACGTTTGAAAAAACCACCGCACTTTAACAATAAAAAAGGCACCCATCGGATGCCTTTTTTATTTGGGGAGAATTATTTGCCTGATAAATCAATTTGATATACCGCAAATCCCACTTCATCAGTACCCACCTGTTTCATTGGGTATTGAGCATTTTCTTTGATAAATTGCGCCGTTTGTTCGCTTGGTGACGTTTCAAAGCGGACATCTAATTTATCATTACCTTTGATCGGCACAAAGCGCCAGTTTTTGTCGGCACGTGGGTTCACTGCGCCGTCTTTTTCACTGGTAGCTTTGATGTAATCTGCCAACACTTGACGGTTTTCATCCGGTGATGCGTAAACAATGTGCTTGTCGCCGGTACCCGGGAATTTATTACCGTAAGCACGGTAGTTATTGGTCGCGATTAAGAATTCCGCTTTCGGATCCACCGGTTTGCCTTGGTAAGTCAAATTCACCACGCGGTGGGCATCCGGATTGATTAACTTACACTCGCCGTCATAACGTGGTGGTTGGGTTAAATCGTATTCATAATTGACACCGTCGATCACATCGAAGTTATAGGTGCGGAAGCCTTCCCAATCCAATAAAGATTGTGGTTTGTCGCTGGCAGGATCGATTTTCTTAAACATCCCCGCGCTGCATTCCAACCATTCTTTCAATTGTTCACCGCTGACTTTCACGACCACCAAGGTATTCGGATACAAGTATAAATCCGCTGCATTACGGAACGTTAACTCGCCTTTGTTCACTTCGGTGTAGCCTGTCGGATCGTTTTTACGTCCGCCCGCTTTAAATGGTGCGCCTGCACTTAAAATTGGCAAGCCGGCCATGGCAGGTACGCTTGAAGCAACTTTTTCCACATAAGCTTTTTGCGCTTGGTTAACAATTTGAATGGTTGGGTCATCTTGCACCAATGCCAAATAGCTATACATATTGTCGGTGGCTTTACCAATCGGCTGTGCCACGAATTTACGGGTCGCTTCATGAGTTTCTTTTAAAAGTGCGGTCACTTCCGGGTCATTTTCTGCCAACGCCTTTTTGTTTTCCGCATCATAAATCGGACGCAATACCGCTTTGCCGTCGGTCACAATCCATTTGCCATTATGCTCGCTCAACACCAAATCCACGACACTGATATTGTTCGCCCAATAGCCCGCCATACTTTCCGGCACACCTTTTACGGTGCCTTTGGCAATATCTGCGTTCGGTGATTTTGCAAACTCTTTGTTCGGGAACAAACGGTGGGAGTGACCGAAAATCACCGCATCAATGTGCGGCACATCCGCAAGATAGAACGCAGAGTTTTCTGCACCTTCATGATACGGCTCGTCAGATGGGCCGGTATGTGCCAACGCCACGATAATATCCGCGCCTTTTTTCTTCATTTCCGGCACATATTTTTGCGCACTTTTTACAATGTCGCGGGTTTCCACTTTGCCCGTTAAATTGGCTTTATCCCATACCATAATTTGCGGCGGCACAAAACCGATATAACCGATTTTTAACTTATGCGACTTGCCTTTATTGTCCACCACTGTTTTTTCCTGAATCACATAAGGTGTATAATAAGGCTCCTCTGTTCCCACTTTCACCACGTTGGCGTTCACAATCGGGAACTTCGCCTGTTTAATAGCATCGGCTAAATAATCCAAACCGTAGTTAAACTCGTGGTTACCCAATGTGCCTACTTCATAATGCATGGCATTCAAGCAATCCACCGCCGGGTTTGGCTTACCTTCTTTATAGCCCACTGCTGCTTGATAGTCAGCAATAGGGTTACCTTGAATTAAATCGCCGTTATCAACCAACACGCTGTTTTTCACTTCCGCACGAGCTTGACGAATCAAACTTGCTGCACGAGTAAACCCGAATTTCTCTGTCGGCGCGTCTTTGTAATAGTCAAAATCCGTCAAAAAACTGTGAATATCGGTGGTACCGATAATGCGTAAATCGACTTGGTTATCGCTTTTCGCAAACGCCATGCGATGGCAACTGAGCGCCAACACGCTGGTTGCACCGATTTGGATAAAACGTCTTCTATTCATGATAATAAACTCCTTCATTAGAGAAAATGGGTTAAAAGTTGGCGTTATTGTAAGGAAATTAAAGGGGCGTTGAAAGGAAAAGTGCGGTCAGAAAAATATTCGTTTTTTTAACCGCACTTTTATCTTTCCATCTTCTTCTCCGCATTGAGAAATAACGATTGTTTCCAACATTTACATTTACCTTTTGCTAAATTGAGATAGAATATATGAGAATAATTTTCAATTTCAAATAAAGAGGTTTTAGAATGTTGAAAAAAACATTATTAGCATTAAGTTGCATCACGATCGCTGTCTCTACTTACGCAAAAGAAATTACGATTCCAACGGCACGAGGAGAAGTGACATTAGCAGCACCGCCAGCCAAAATTGCAGTATTTGATACGGGAAGCCTTGATACCTTGCAAGCATTAGGTGTGAAAGTAGATGGTGCGGCAGATGTCGGCAAAATACTTCCTTATTTAAAACCAACCTTAGATTCGGCAAAAAATGTCGGTACCATTTTTGAGCCAAATCTTGAAGCCTTAAATGAACTTAAACCTGATTTAATCATTGTCGGCACCCGCACGGCGAAAAAATTTGATGATGTCAGCGCCATTGCAAAAACGATCGATTTAACCGATAACGGCGATAAATTAGTGGAAAGCGGCCTTCAACGCATTGACAGTTTCGGCCGTTTATTTGATAAACAAGCGGCTGCAGATAAGTTAAAAGGTGAATTGGAAACCTTATTAAAAGACACTAAAGCCGCCGTGAAAGACAAAGGCAACGGTTTAATTATTTTAGTCAACGGTGGCAAAATTTCCGCATTCGGTAGCGGTTATCGTTTAAGTTTTATTCATGATGAACTTGGCGTACCAATGGCAGATCCTAGCATTAAAGGTACCGGCCATGGCCAACCGGCAAGCTTTGAGTTTATTGAAAAAACTAATCCTGACTGGTTGTTTGTGTTAGATCGCATTTCTGCTATTGGCGAAGAGGGTAAAACCGCCAAAGACGTGTTGGATAATGAATTGGTTCGTCGCACTAAAGCCTGGAAAAACGGGCACGTCGTTTATCTCAGTAGCGCTTCCTACCTAGCCCCGGGCGGTGCGGAACAATTAAAAACGGACTTAAACGCGATTAAAACCGCTTTCGAGAAAAAATAATCACACTTATCGTTCTCTTCATTGTGTCAAACTAAGGCAATAATGAAGAGAACTTTTTATTGCCTAAAAAACGCCATGTCGAATATTTTTACCCTAAATCGGATAAATTTTTTCATTCTTGTATTACTCGCCGCATTAAGCATTACCGTGGGCGTAGCCGATTTCCATTGGTCTCAATTTTTTTCTCAGCCAGAACAAATGCAAGTCCTGCTAGTCAGTCGATTACCTCGTACCTTCGCCGTGATTTTAGTGGGAGCGACCCTTGGCGTGGCAGGCATGGTATTACAAATTGTCTTAAAAAATCGCTTTATTGAACCGGGCATGATCGGCGCCAGTCAAAGCGCAGCATTGGGGATTTTATTAACCAGTCTGCTATTTCCAAGCGCCGCCTTGCTTCTCAAAATGTCCTTCGCCACCGTCTCCGCACTCATTGGCATGGGCATTTTTACCTTATTGTTACAGCAATTACCGCCACATCAACGTCTCATGGTGCCGTTGGTGGGGATTGTGTTCGGCAATATTATTGAAGCGATGACCACCTTTCTTGCCTACGAAACAGACAGCTTACAAACCTTGTCCATTTGGTTTTCCGGCGATTTTTCCGGCATTTTGGCAGGACGTTATGAATTATTATGGCTTACCGCCGCCCTTGCTGTGGTGGTTTATATTATGGCCGATCGTCTGAGCATTACCGGACTGGGGAAAAATATCAGTACCGGCTTAGGAATTAATTACCGCCAAATGACGTGGTTTGCGTTAATTGTGGTGGCGATGATTACTGCGGTAGTCGTAGTCACCGTCGGGCAAATTCCCTTTATTGGCCTGGTTGTGCCGAATATTATTTCCCGCTTAGCCGGTGACCGATTACGCCAAAATCTGCCTTCGGTTGTGTTGCTCGGCGCCAATTTGGTCTTGGTTTGCGACATTATAGGTCGAGTCATTAATGCACCTTATGAAGTACCGATTTCGACCATTTTCGGCATTGTCGGTACATTGATTTTCCTCTATTTGTTATTTAAGGGGAAAGCCAATGCAAAATAATCGCGTCATGTTATTACTCGGTGCCTTACTCACGCTTGCTTGCGTCTTTTTTATGACCTATCACGCCAATGGTAACTGGGATTTCATTTTGCCGTTTCGTGGAAAGAAACTCTTGTTATTGCTGATAATGGCTTACACCATTGGCATATCTACATTACTGTTCCAAACCTTAACCAATAACCCGATTCTAACACCCAGCATTTTAGGCTTTGATTCCTTATATTTATTGGTGCAAAGCATTTTAGTGTTTTTCTTCGGCGGGATTGGATTTACACAACTCAATGTGGCCGGCAAATTTGCCTTTGAAACTTTGCTTATGTTGCTTGGCGCACTCCTGTTATTCCGTACACTCAGCAAAAACAACAGCGATCTCGCCCGCATGATTTTGGTGGGAATTATTTTCGGTGTGCTTTTCCGTAGTGTAAACAACCTGCTACAGCGCATGATCGATCCGAATGAATTCGCCGTTGCACAAGGATCTTCCTTTGCCAGTTTTAACACGGTGAACCCAACCTTATTATGGATTGGTACTGTCATTACATTGGTCAGTGCCCTGTGGATTTGGCAACAACGTTTTAAATTAGATGTACTCCTACTGGGGCGTGAACGCGCTATCGGATTAGGCTTGGAATATCATCAGTTCAGCCGCCAATTACTCATTTGCTGCGCATTTTTAGTGTCAATTTCCACCGCACTTGTGGGGCCGATTCTATTTTTAGGCTTATTGGTATGTGCCATCGTCAATGCCATCAGCCCGACCATGCATCACAGCATTCGCATCCCAATGACGTTTATGGTGTCGGCCATCACATTAGTAAGCGGTCAAGCCGTATTTGAACAGGTAATGAAGATGCAGGGTGTGCTTAGCGTGGTTATCGAGTTTGTCGGTGGATTGGTGTTTATCTATTTGATGTTAAGACGGGCAAAATAAAGGAATATCTTGTGATAAAAATTGAAAATATAACCTATAAAATTAATCAAGCGAAGATTTTAAATAACATTAATCTCACCATCCCAAACGGTGGCGTTACCGCATTGATTGGCGCTAATGGTGCCGGGAAATCCACGCTACTCTCTTTGGTTGCGCGCTTAAATCCGATTCAACAAGGGCAAATTTGGCTAAATGATATGGATATTGCCACCACCTCATCACGCATAATTGCGCAAAACCTGGCAATTCTGACCCAAGATAACGTGATTCATAGTCGCATTACGGTAAAAGATTTGTTGATTTTCGGTCGTTATCCGCACCATCAGGGGCGCCCGACGGAAGAAGACAATGCCATTATCCGCGATGCCTTACAACGTTTTGAATTAGCACCCTTAGCTAATCGTTTTCTTAGCGAACTTTCCGGCGGTCAACGTCAACGGGCGCTCATAGCCATGACATTTTGCCAACAAACCGATCATGTTTTGTTAGATGAGCCACTCAATAATCTGGACATGTTCCATGCACGTGAACTCATGCGTCTATTACGTCAACTCACTGATGAACTCGCACTAACAACCGTTATGGTGGTACATGATATTAATATGGCTGCCGCCTACGCTGACACCATTGTCGCCATGAAAAACGGTGAAATTGCCATGATTGGTACACCTACCGAAATTATCACGAAAGAAAACTTAAAATCTGTGTTTAATTTGGATGCAGACGTGTTGGATTATCAAGGGAAAAGATTAGTGATACATCATATTTGATAAATGGTGGCACGGCTTTTATAAAAAAGTGCGGTCGATTTTCACAACGTTTTTAAAACAGCTGCGGTATTATGTAGCAGTTGCACAAAGTCCGAAAATTGACTAATTTACCGCATAAATTTTCCATTTTTTCAAACTCAAGGTGTAGCTATTCCTCCCAACCTTCATTCAGGTAACCCAAAGTATGAGTCGCCAAGGTAACTGTTGGGATAATGCCCCAATGGAGCGTTGGTTCCGCAGCTTTAAATATGAATGGATGCAAGAAACCTTGGGGCAAGCGATGGACGATGTGAGAGCTTATGTGATGTATTACAATTTTGTTAGCCCACATCGTTATAATCAAGGTTTGCCGCCTGTTTTAACAGAAACAACCTATCGGGGACTGTTGAATTAGCTGATTACTACATTAATTAGTAAAAGATAAAAGGGCGAAGATTATTAGAATCTTTGCCCTTAATGTTATCTGCATTTTTACAAAAAATAATATTTTCAATTTTTTGAAAAAAAAGTGTAAGAAAAAAGGCTTATCTCCGACTAATAGAATAACAAGGAAGCATTTCCTACCATAATGAACTAAATAATTTCATAAAATAGCTAATCAATCAGAGGAAAAAAATGAAAGATTGTAAGATGCAAGGTATTAGCAGCGGCGTGAGTTTATTGATTTTACGCTTTTTTCTTGCGTGGGAGTTTTTAG